>DYOW01000074.1 GCA_020720325.1 Desulfobulbus propionicus | reverse complement strand
TTAATTAGTTAGGTAATAATATAGCTAATAAAGGCTGCTGGATCGCATCTTGAAAGTTCATTAACGTATCCTTATCTCTAATCTTTTTCCCACAGCAGAAGCAAACTTTTCGAGTGTGGAAAGTTTTATATCTTCAGCGTGATTTTCAATTCTTGAAATATTTGATTTTTTTGTATTTATGCGTTCCGCAATTTGCTCCTGGGTTAATCCCGCTGAAATTCTTGCTTGTTTTAGGAGTATTCCAATTTTGAATTCTTCATACCCTTTATCAAAATCTTTTTCAAATTCGGGATTTTGTTTTAATTCTGATATTAACGAATCAAGCGTCTTCATTATTTCTCTCCAAAAAATCCTTTACATATTTTTTTGCAAGTTTAATTTCTGAAAGCGGAGTTTTTTGTGTCTTCTTGTGAAACCCTGAAATTAAAACAACTGAATTTCCTTTCCAATCAAAAAACAAAATTCGAAAAACATTTCCAGAAAATACAATTCGCAATTCCCAAAGTTTTTCAGAATCTGCAATTTTCTTGAAGTGAGGTTCTTTCAATGGAAAGCCTTCTTCAAGAAGCTTCAATCCCCAGGCAATCTTTTGTTGTTCTTTAACCTGTAAGGATATAATAAAATCTCGCACCGGACATTTTCCTGATTCAGTTTCATAAAGATAAACTTGGCGATTCATAATTTAATGTTATCATGAAGGATAACATTGTCAATTCCCAAATGTAATAATCTACCTTTAATCAAAAAGCCTATCCCCCGAAACCCCCAACCAAAAACGTATGATCAGAGGGTTTTTCCTTAAACCTTGGCTCCATGTCAATTTCGCAAAATATTGATTTTTCAGCAAGCTCCGGCGTCACAAGTATGTGGTCAATTCTCCAGCCTTTGTTTTTCTTTAGAAGCCAGGGTGTTCTGTAATCAAAAAAGGTATATTGCTTTTCATTTGGATGAAACTTCCTGAAAAGATCAATAAGACCCAGCTCAATAATGGACTTAAAGGCATTTCTTACATCAATATGAAAACAAACATGATCGGCTAATTTTTCAGGCTCATAAACATCCTCCCATTCCGGGGCAACGTTTAAGTCCCCGCATAATAAAACAGGCAGATTATTCTTAAATTTTGCGTTTAAAAGCGCCCCAAGCCGCGTAAACCAGTTAAGCTTGTATTGATAGCTGGGATTTTCTATTTCCTTTCCCTGAGGCACATAACAATTTATTATCTGTATGCCTTTATAAATCCCGGATATGAGTCTTGCGCTATCTTCAGGGGAATTTTCCTGATCTTCAAGACCAACCCTTATATCTTCCATAGCCTCCTTTGCGATTATTGCAACGCCGTTATAGGATTTCATGCCTGAAAAGTATGCCTTGTAACCAATATTTTCAAATTCACTTAAAGGGAAATTTTTATTTTCAACCTTTATCTCCTGTAAACACAGCGCATCAACATTTTTTTCTATAAGCCAGGGTAAAATAATATGAAGCCTTGATCTAATGGAATTTGTATTAAAAGTGGCAATTTTTGTAATATTTTCTATGTTCTCAGTTTTTTTTGGGTCTGTGTCCATTTTTTATACCCCTTTATTAATTATTAACCAAATCTCTCACCAAATCAACTGCAACAAGTTTTGAAATGCCTTTTTCCTCCATTGTCACACCGTGAAGAATATCCGCTGCGTCCATTACTATCTGGTTATGGGTCACCACCAGCGCCTGTGTCTCAGCGGAAATTTTTTTCAGAAGGTTGCAAAATCTTAAAGTATTCACCTCATCAAGGGGGGCATCAACCTCATCCATAATGCAAAAAGGGCTTGGTTTAATGAGAAAAAGGGAGAAAATAAGGGAGATTGCGCATAGGGCTTTTTCTCCGCCTGATAACATGTTTAAGTGGTGGAGTTTTTTTCCAGGAAATCTCACCATAAAATCCACGCCTTCATCGCTGGTGTCTTGCAGGATTAATGATGCGCTCCCACCTTCAAAGAGCAGGGAAAAGGTCTCCTGCAATTTTTCATTTAATAGTAAAAAAGTCTCTTTAAATCTTGCGGAGCAGGCGCTGTCTATAGATGAAATCGCCTGTTTCAGGTTTTCAAGGGAATTTGTGAGGTCGTTTTTTTGAGATGATAAAAATTCATATCTTTCATCAAGCCTCTTAAATTCTTCATCAGCGGCAAGGTTAACCGGGCCAATTTCATTAATGGATTTGGTAATTTCAGACAGTCTTTTTTCTGCATTTTTTGGGTTAAAATCATTAAAAACAGTATTTTCTAATGTATCTTCAGGGGATGAGTTAAAGTTCTCTATAAAATTTTCCCTGATTAATAACATTTCCTGTTCTGTCTTTGCTTTTTGAACGGAAATCTGGGTCTTATTGTCATTAAATTCCTTGATTTTAAGTTCCACAGCCTTAAGATTGGCGCTATTATGCGCTATTTCCTGACGGAGTTTATCAAGCTCTGACTTTATTTCGCGCAGATTATTTTTGGAGTTTTCCAGTTCCCGATTCTGGTAGTCTCTTTTAAGCCTTGCATTTTCCAGCTCTTTTTTTCTGGTTTCAATGATATTTTTGATTTTATCCATATCTTTCAGAGAATTATCTTTATCAGCGCTGATTCTTTCAAGCCTTCTTGCAGTTTCTGAGAGTTCCTTAGATACTGTGTTTAGTTGCGTATTATATCTTTCAAGTTCAATTTTGCAGGTTTGCTGTGCATTTTTACGCCTTTTTAACACATCTTCCTGGGTTTTCAGGGCAATATCCCTGCCTTTTATTGATTCTTCAAAGGAGATTTTTTTGCCCTTAATTCCCAAAAGTTTTTCGGAAATCTCTTTAAGCTCTTCCTGATTTTTTTCTATTTCTTCATTGACTGAGTCAAGGTCAAATTCAAGGTGAGTGAGGCGTTCTTTTTTGCTTTCAAGTTTTGCGCTGATTATTTCAATTTTAGACCTTATTGAGTCAATTTCCCTTGCAAGCAGGTCAGCTTTGTTTTTTTTGCCGCCAAGATTTAAATTTATCTCATTAAGTAATTTTTTAAGGGAATCTTCATTGTTTTTGATTGTGATAATCTCATTTTTTAATAATTCTTTTTCGGAAAAAAGCCTGTCCATTTCCTTTTTTCTTGTGATTAGACCCTGTTCAGAACCTTTTTTTCTGAGAATAATTTCTCCCCAGGGTGTGACTATTATGTTGTCTTTTGTAAGAAAAAAATTAATTTCACCATTACCTAAAGCGTCAAGGGCTTCCTGAAGATTATTTTTTATTTGCCACTTTGCCAGCAAATTTTCCATAACAGGCGCTAAGTCAGGGTCAAAAAAAATATTTTTAAGGATTTCATTATAGTTATTTTTTAAATCATCACCTTTATCCTGAGTTGCGTTTGATAAAACAGCGGGACATATAATTCTTGCGCCTTCAATGCCTTTTTCCCTTATAAAAGCAAGAATCCTGTGGAGATTTTCCAGTTCCTTTACAATGACTGCCTGCGAGGTATCAGCAAGCATCAAATCAGACACTGTGTCATATCCGTCCAAAACCCTTATATTTTCAAACAATGCGCCGCTATGCCCGCTAAAGGATTTCATTAAAATCCGATTTGACTTGTCAATTCCCTCCATTGAGTCATAGAGATTTTTAAGGGCATTATACCTTGCGTTAATATCTGAAAACAAAGATTCTTTTTGTCTTCTAAGCTGGTTTATATCAAAAATTTCCCTATCCAACGCTGTTTTTTTTGCGTTAAAGTTGTCAATCGTATTTTTCAGCTCATCCAATATGGAAACTGAGTCTGACAGCTTTATCTCAAATTCCTCAATGGATGATTCACTGTCGGAAATATCCGTCTCAAGCTGTTCTGTCTCAGTTGTTATGCGTTTTTGCTGAGCTGTTAATTTGTTGATATTATTTTCAAGACTGCGATTTTCGCTTTCTAATCTTGCTGATTGGGAAAGAATGTCAACAAGTTCGTTTTTAAGTTCATTAATAGCATTTTTTAAGTTTTTGCAGTATTCTTCGGATTCAAGAACGCCTTTTTCCCATTCGTTAATTTTATCATTTGTTTCACTGATATTTTTGTTTAATGCCTCAAGGTCATTTTTCAGGTATGTTTCTTTTTTTTGAAGACCAAATTTCCTGTTTTCAAAGTCATTTAATGTGTTTTGAGTGATTTTTAGTTTGTTTTCTTCGTCTATAAGCAGTTTTTCAAGATTAAAAGAATCCTGCTGAAAATTTTTGAATATGTCTTCTGATTTAAGGATTGCCCTGTCCATTGATTCATATTGGTTTTCAAGGTCTAATCCCTTATTTTCAAGGTTTTCTACTGTATTAAGAATGAGGTTTTTGTTTCCTGTCTCGCCTGCAAGCAATTGGTCATATTCAGAATCTTTTTTTACGCAGGTTTCCAAAAGATTTGTAAGGTCAGACCACCTCTTAAGAATTAATAGCCTCTTTAATTCATCTTCTTCTTTTCTTAGTTTTAAATATTCCCGGGTTTTTTGAGCCTGTTTTTCAAGGGTTTCTTTCTGGGATGCGATTTCAAGGATAACTTTTTCAATGGTTTCAAGGTTTATCCTTGTCTCCTCCATTCTTTTCCATGTTTCTTCCCTTCTTAATTTATATTTAACAACGCCTGCAGCCTCTTCAATAAGGCTTCTTCTTTCTTTGGCGCTCATATCAATAAATCTTCCAATCTGTCCCTGGTCAACAATTGAATATGCCTTTGTGCCTGCGCCGGTGTCCATAAACAAATAATGAATATCCTTCAGCCTGCATTCCCTGCCGTTTATTCTGTATTCTGATTCACCGGATTTATAGAGCCTTCTTGAGATGTCAATGTCAGTAATGCTAGTTTTATTTGGACTGGCTGTTCCATCAGGTTCGGGAAAGAGAAAATTTGCGCTGCATTCAAGGGACATCTGAACCTCTGCCCAGCCGGTTTTAAGTTTTTCACCAATGTAAATAAGCTCATCCATTGCCTTTGCCCGGAGCATGGTGGGGCTTTGTTCTCCTAACACCCATCTGACCGCATCAATAATATTGCTTTTTCCGCAGCCATTAGGGCCTACAACGGCATTTACCCCTTTGGAAAATTTCAGGATTGTCTTATTGGGAAATGTTTTAAAGCCCCAGAGCTGGATATGTTTTATAGAAAAGGGAGATGTAAAAGATTTATCTTCCTTATTCGCCTCTGCGTCTTGCATCTTTTAATCTTAATTCAAATTTCTTGTGTCCGTTCCAGTTATTTATTGCGGCGGTGCATGCAAGTTCAAGGTCTTCCCAGTTGTGGCTATTGGAGTTTATATCCCAGCAGATAAGCTCATAGTTTGAATGTTTGGGAAGGGTATCATGCATGAGGAGCAGTTTAAGGTGGCGTTCCTTTAATATCTTGTGTTCTTTTACCCTGAAACCTTCAATAGTAAATACAGGCTGGGAGTAGGAAGGGCCAAAGGGTTCAAGAAGCTCATAAAAAGATACGATTTTTGGGGCGCTTATTTCCTGAAAAGTTGTCTTAAAGTCAACAGAGAGTCCCTTTAGTCCCGGAGTATAGGCGTTTTCAAGTTTTTCTTCAAAGGATGACCTGAATTCATCAATATTATCCGCTGAGATATGAAGTCCCATCGCGCTTTGATGTCCGCCAAAGGTGATAAGGTGTTCTTCAAGTTCTTTTACTATTTCAAGGAGATTTAAGTCGAAGGGTCCTCTTCCTGAACCGTATCCGTCAGTTCCGTCAATGGTAAAGAGTATCACAGGAAGACCGCATTCCGACATTATCTTGGTTGCGATTATTCCAACAAGTCCTTTTTTCCATTTGTCCGATGAGAGCACATAGCCTTTTTTCTCTCCGTTTGCAGTAATGTATTCTTTAAGTTGATCCAGAGCCTCTTTGAATATTATTTTTTCTTCATCAATTCTTTTTTTATTAAGTTGTTCAAGGAGACCCGCGTATTGCATGGCTTCTGAATACTCATATGATGTAAGAAGTTTAAATGAGATGTCAGCGCTGTCCATGCGGCTTGCGGAGTTTATCTTCGGAATAAGCCTGAAACAAATATCCTGAACTGACCTTATGGTATTACTCGAGCTAAGGCTGCAAAGGGCATTAATTCCCACTCTTGACTGCTTATAAATTTCTTCTATGCCAGCCTTTACAAGCATCCTGTTATCACCTAACAGCGGCATATAATCCGCAAGTGTTCCAAGCGCCACCAAATCAAGATAGGGCTTTAACTTTATATTGCCCTTGTAGCCGTGCTGCACAAGAAAACGCCTTAGAGCCCTTGCAAGGTTAAAGGCAACTCCAACACCCGCAAGATGCTTAAATGGAAAGGGGCAGTTTTTCTGCTTGGGGTCAATCACCGAATATGCATCAGGGATAACATCGGGCTGTTCGTGATGGTCTGTGACAATAACATCAATTCCCAGGGATTTTGCATATTCAACCTCATTTAAATTTGAAATGCCGCAATCAACCGTCACAATAAGGGAACATCCTTTCTGGTGTAAATAATCAATTCCACCCTGATTCATTCCGTAGCCTTCTTTTTCCCTGTGCGGGATATATGAAAATACCTGTGAGCCAAGCTGGGTAAAAAATTCATACAAAAGAACTGATGCTGTTATGCCGTCACAATCATAGTCACCAAATATTCCGATTTTTTCCTTGTTATTGATTGCCTTTGAAAGTCTTTTAACAGCCCTGTCCATGCCTGACATCTTAAATGGATCGCCAATGGAATCCAGGGAGCTGTTCAGGTGGCTATCTATTCCCTGGATGGTGTCAATCCCCCTGCAAAGTAGAAAACGGGTGATAAACACAGGCAATGAGGTCTTGATAGATAATTCTTTGACGTAACCCTCGTCTATTTCCTGTAAAAGCCAATTATTGTGGAAGGGAAAATGACTCATGTATTATATTCTGCTGTAACCCTTTAATTTCCTGAAAAAGAAATGTAATTTTTGAATTTATTGTTATATTAAAATAAAAAATTAAATAGCGCTATTAAAATAAAATAACGCTATCAGTAAGAAGGCTTAACTATTTTAAACAAATTAATTTTAAAAATAAACCCCCAGGAACTTTATTACTTAAAATTTATACTTGAAGGATATGACAATTTTTTTGTCCTCTCAACAAAAGACAAAGAAAAAGGGTTGGTTGAAATAGAGTATGTCAGCCTTGCAAAAGAGGATTTAATAACTATTCTTAATGATATCAAAATACAGATTGGCTTAGAAAAACATCCCAACTCAGAGATATTTTCAGATGAATAATAAAAAACAGGAAAAAATCTTTATAAAAACCTTTGGCTGCCAGATGAATGAGTATGATTCCCTTAAAATCATGCAGCTTCTTCATCCTGAATATTTGCCGGCAGATTCAGAAAATGATGCGGATATTATCCTTGTAAATACCTGCTCAATAAGGGAAAAACCCGAAAATAAGGTTTACAGCCAGATAGGGACTTATAAAAAAATCAAGGAAGAAAAACCAGAGGTTATTATCGGCGTGTGCGGATGCGTTGCGCAGCAGGAAAAAAAGAAGATATTTTCAAGACATCCCTATATTGACTTTGTAATAGGCCCTCAAGGCATTTATGACCTCCCGGATATCATAAAAAAGCTAAAAAAAGGGTGGTCAAATATCTGCCATGCCCCACAGAAGTCTGATTTTGAAATTCCCACTCTCCTTGGCCCCCATTTGGAAGAAAAACCATTAAAGGCATTTATAACAATAATGCAGGGTTGCAATAATTTTTGTTCATACTGCATAGTTCCTTTTGTAAGGGGACGAGAAATAAGCAGACCCTTTGAGGATATTGTTAAAGAGGCAAAACATCTGCTTTCCCAGGGGATTATTGATATCACCCTCATAGGACAGAATGTTAATTCATACTGCGGAAAACAAGATGATGGTTCTATAAATTTTTCAGCGCTTTTGCGTGCAATATATGGTTTAGAAGGCTTAAAAAGGCTCAGATTTACCACAAGTCATCCAAAAGACCTTAGTGATGATATAATTGACTGTTTTAGGGATATTCCAAATCTTTGTCCTCATCTTCATCTGCCCATTCAATCAGGCTCGGATAATATTCTTAAAAAGATGAACAGGAAATACACAAGGGAACATTATCTTTCAATAATAAAAAAACTTAGGGACGCTCGTCCTGACATATCTTTAACAACTGACATAATCGTAGGATTTCCCGGAGAAACTGAGGAAGATTTTGAACTTACCATTGATATGTTAAAAATTGTTAAATTTGAACAGCTTTTTGCCTTTAAGTATTCCAAACGACCATTTACCCTGGCCTCCAGATTTGAGGATACCTTGCGGGAAGAAGTGAAATCTGATAGACTTAATATATTAATTGCAATTCAGCAGGAAATCGGAAAAATGAAATATAAAGAACTGGTTGGCAAAAAAATAGAGGTTCTTGTGGAAGGCAAAAGCAAGGCTGGCGAAAATGAACTGTGCGCAAGGACAACAGCAAACCAGATAGTAAATTTTAATGGAAATCCGGAATTAATAGGAAATCTTGTTGAGGTGACCATTGAAAAGGCTTTTTATCATTCTTTAAGAGGCTCATTAGAAAATTCAGAACTTATCAGATAACATCAGGTGAATTATGGAAACAAAAATAGAAAATGTTTTAATGAATGTTCATGCAATAACAATAGACAGTGAATCAAATGTCCCTGTCTTAATATTAAAAGAGGTTAACGGAGAGCGCTCACTCCCGATATGGATTGGTCTCCTTGAGGCAACCGCAATAGCGTCTGAGCTTGAAAATATTAAATTTGCAAGACCTTTAACCCATGACCTTACAATAAGTATGCTTAAGGCTGCTGAAGTCAGCATCACAAGGATTTTAATAAACGATCTTAAAGATAATACCTACTATGCGACTATTACTATGGATAAAAGCGGAAACCAATTTGAGATTGACTCCCGCCCAAGCGATGCCATTGCCCTTGCATTAAAATCAGGTGTTGAAATATTTGTAAATGAAAAGGTGTTAAAACAAGTGGTAAAACCAAAGGATAGCCTTCAATCCATTTCTATTGCAGATAATAATAATTTGCAGGATATCCTTGAAAATCTTGACCCAACGCAATTTAAGTACAAAATTTAAGGATTATTCCCATGATTTTTACTGATCTTCACTGCCACAGCCTTATGAGTGACGGAGAACTTATCCCTTCGGAACATATAAGAAGGGCTGAGATGTACGGTTATGATTTTATTGCAATAACAGACCATGCTGATAGCTCAAATCTTGAATTTATCATAAAAAATTTGAGTAAAGTCGCCTCTGACATTAATAAATACAGCAGAACCAAACTTATTCCTGGCATTGAGCTTACCCACGTAGCCCCGGAATTAATAGCTGAAATCACAAAAGAGGCAAGAAAACTTGGCGCAAAGATTGTTGTATGTCACGGCGAAACCATTGTTGAACCTGTAAAACCAGGCTCAAACAGGGCTGCTATTGAGGCATGCGTTGATATTTTAGCCCACCCAGGTTTTATAACAGTCGATGAAGTTCTGCTTGCGAAAAAAAATAATGTTTTTCTTGAAATATCTGGGAGAAAAGGGCATAGCCTCACAAATGGTCATGTCGCTAAACTTGCAATGGATTATAATGCAAAACTTGTTATAAATTCTGATGGACATTCTCCTTCTGATTTCATGACAAGTGAACATGCAATAAAGGTTGGGCTTGGCGCAGGATTATGTCTTGACCGGGTTGAGCAATGTTATAAAGATGTTGAGGAATATCTGATTAAAAAGATAGAATTGTAAATTTCAAGTCTTTGAGAGGGAAAATAAATGAAAAAAAATATCCCGGTAGAACAGTCCGTAGGAATGGTTCTTCCCCATGACATAACCGAAATTGTAAGAGGTGAAAAAAAAGGCGCCGCATTTAAAAAAGGTCATATTATAAAGGAAGAAGATATTGATATATTAAGAAGAATAGGCAAAAACAGCATCTTTGCCCTCACCCTTAACAATGATGAATTACATGAGAATGACGCTGCGATTATGATGGCAAAGGCAGTTGCAGGCGCAAATATTATTTATGACCCAAATCCTTCAGAGGGAAAGATAAATTTTCAGGCAGCCATTAAGGGGCTTTTGAAGGTTGACAGGCAGGGCTTAAAGGAATTTAATATGCTTGGTGATGTTATGCTTGCAACGCTTCATGGAAACATTCCCGTGGAAAAAGATCAGTTTATTGGCGGATGCAGAGCTATTCCCCTTGTTGTTTCAAAAGATGTGATTGAAAAGGCTGTTTCAATATCACAATCAAGAAACAGTTTAATTTCTGTAAAGCCCTACATTATTAAAAAAGGCGCTGTTATTGTGACTGGAAGGGAAGTTTATGAGGGACGGATAAAGGATGCGTTTAAGCCTTTAATGAGAAAAAAATTTCAGGATTTTGAAATAGATACGGTATATGAAGATATTTTGCCTGATGATACAGAAATGATTAAGGACAGCATATTAAAAGCCCTTGATAATGGCGCTGAAGTTATTATATGCACCGGCGGGATGTCTGTTGACCCTGATGATGTTACAAGACATGGAATTGCCCTTGCTGGCGCAATGAGCGCTGTTTATGGAGCTCCAGCGCTTCCTGGCGCAATGTTTTTAATAGGTTATATTGATAATGTGCCGGTTATGGGTGTTCCTGCATGTGGAATGTACTTTAAGACAACTGTGCTTGACCTTATTCTCCCCCGTGTGATCGCAGGGGAAAAACTTATTAGGGAAGATATAGCGGATTTGGGTTACGGCGGTTTTTGCATGGGATGTAAGACCTGCAATTATCCTGTATGCCCGTTTGGAAAGTCTTAGGACTTAAAGAGTTCCCATTCAAACCTTACAACATTTCTTTTTTCCTTATCAAA
>DYOW01000073.1:5515-10964 GCA_020720325.1 Desulfobulbus propionicus | reverse complement strand
TTCCTACAGGCAAAAGTTTCATAATATTGTTTTTTTAATTCACTTATTAAGAAAAAAAGTATATAAAATAAGTTTATCATATTAAAAATCAAAAAAGAAGGATTTTTTATTTCAAATAATTAAAGAGTCAGGCTGGGCTGTCTTGATTTTAATAAAAAGGAGAAAAACTGCTATGCAGATATGGGAAAAAAACCAGAGCCACTCATGAACAATCTATTTTTTCATATTAAGCGCATCCAGCTCAAAATTATTATTTGATTCATCAGCATCAGGCGTTGAAGAACTTACCTTTGCCCGTATATATAATGCCCCGTAATTTTGTATATTTGTCGCGTTTAGTGTTAAAAATAAAAAGCCAGCGGATTTTGGTGGAATTTTTTTGAAAACACACTCAATTTTTTTGTTTCCTGAAACAGCCTTTGTTTCTTTGCAAATATCAGGAAGTCCTCCCTGTCTGGCGCGAGGCTCATTTGTTTCTTTTAATAATTCTCCCATTGAAGGCTGGTAATAGTCCATAGAATATGAAAACTGCCTGATAAGTATATTATTAGGAATTTCAAGCTCTATTAGCGGGTCATTAGCCTCGAAATTTCCTGAATTTTTGATAATAACTGTAGTTTGAAAAATACCGCTTGAATCAGGGTTTGTTCCTGAAAGTGTGACCATTAAATCAGAGCTGTTATCCTTAAAGTCTGAAGCGACATCTGTTTCTTTTTTTTCCTTATTTATTATGCCATCAAGGAATGTGTCAAGGACATCCTCAGCAACGCTTTTTGCAGATAAATTAATAGCAGTTAATATATAGCGGCTTATAACAGTAAATTTCAGCATTTTACCCTCTTTGGCTTCACCGTTTGACACATCTATTTTTCTAAAGATTTTATCCCATGTAATTTGCTTATTTTTATGCGCAGGAAGCCTGAAATATAGGGTGACATGCTCAGTGGGTCCAAGTTTTCCCAGGGCATAATTAATAACTTCTCCATCATTTCTTATTTTAACCTCCCTCCTTATTGCCCTGTCATAATCCTTTATAATTGGCACGCCCGATATTTTATCAAATTGAGGTTTATATTTTCCTGTAGTTTTTATATTTAAATCTTCAGGAGTTATAAAAAAATTTTCAGGATTATTAATCCTTATAACTGTTTGCGGGATTGGTTTAAATCCGCTGTTCATTATATCCATCTTAAATGCCTTGATACACACAGGAAAATCTTTGGGATGCCCTGTTGCAGAAAATTCCATAAAAAGCTCCTGAAGTTCAGGATAATGTTTTGCGGCAGGGCTATCCATGCAGACTGTTTCAGAATTTCTTAAACTGTAAAGGATTTCATGTTCAGGTTTTGTAAAAATAGAAATTCCGGTGTGAATAAGAAGAAAAATACCTATTGCAGTAAAACCCCATTTAAGATATTTTTTTATGTCCAAAGGCATATAACCTGACAATCCTGTTTGATTTTCCTGATAATAAGCCTCTTCTTCTTTGTTTTTTTCCTCTGCTTTTTTTAATTCCTTTTCATTTATCTGTTTAATTTTAAGTTTTGAATATTTATCAACTATAATTCCGCAATAAGGACAACTTCCGTCTTTTTTATGATTAATATCATCAGTATTAAAATTTTTTTGGCAGTTTGGGCATGTTTTTACATTCATTTAATAGTCTCCAGTCATATAAATTAATATAATAGAATTATTATAAAACAATAATGTATAACTTTAAAATAACAAAATTATAAAATTTATTGATGTGTTATAAAAAACTTGACAATATCATTTTTTTGAATTTTACTTTTATAAAATAAAATTTTACTGGTCTGTTATAAAAAATGAAAAAATCCAGCTTTATCAGCTTAACAATCCTTACAACAGTTTGCATATCCTGCGGAGAAAGCCAGGATGTGCTTCAAAACAAATATTTGTCGCGGGACGAATGTGTAAGGCATTGGGATGATGATGACTGTGATTTTGACGGATCCTCAGGAGTTTACAGGGGTCCCAGATATTATAGGTCAGGCTCTAATACTTACTATTATCCCAGAAGCGGAAGCAACCCTTTACAATACAATAAACCACATAATATTTCAGCGCCCTCCGCAGGAATGGTAAAATCATCTGTTAGCAGGGGCGGGTTTGGCAGTTCTTCATCTTTTCACAGCGCTGGTGGTTAATGAAAAGACTATCCGTGAGTAAAAGAAAAAATTGGGAAGAAAGATGTGAGGAGGTTGGCTTTAACTTTCATTCCATTGGAGGAACTTACTGGAATGAGGGATTTTGCTATGAATTTACATCAGATGAGATCGATTTTATTGAAGAGGTTACGGATAACTTATATGAAATGTGCTTAAAGGCAGTGGATTATGTTGTCTCAAATGACCTTTTTTCCCGGATTGGCATAAAAAATTATGATTTTATAGAATTTATCAGGGATTCATGGTCAAAAGATGAACCATCTATTTATGGCAGATTTGACCTTGCCTATAATGGAAAAGACATAAAACTCCTTGAATTTAACGCTGACACCCCCACAGCTCTTCCGGAGGCATCTATAATTCAATGGATGTGGCTTGAGGATTTATTTCCAGATTATGACCAGTTTAATTCCATACATGAAAAGCTTATTGAAGGATTTAAGTTATTAAAACATAATAATATTAACGATATGCTTCATTTTAGCTGCATAAGGGACAATCAGGAAGATTTATACAACACCAGGTATTTAATGGATGTAGCCTCACAAACAGGCATTGAGACTGATTTTATTTTTCTTGAGGATATAGGGTTATCAAACACGGATAAAAAATTTTATGACATGTATGAAAGGCAGATTTCAGCAATATTTAAGCTTTATCCATGGGAATGGCTTATAAAAGAGGATTTTGGTCAGTTTATTTCCAAAAGCAGCGCTCTTTTTATTGAGCCTGCATGGAAGATCATTCTTTCAAGCAAGGGAATCCTTCCAATTTTATGGGAGATGTTTCCTGATAATCCTTATTTGCTTGAGACATATTCTGATTCCAAAAAACTGGAAAAAAGACCTCATATAAAAAAACCGTTTTTTTCAAGGGAAGGAAGCAATATTGAATTAATCAATATTAACACAAATTATAGCCCTGTTGACGGTGGCTATGGCATTGAGGGTTTTGTTTATCAGGAGCGCTTTGATATGCCTTGTTTTAAGGTAGGCAACAACAAAAATTACCCTGTCATTGGTTCATGGATAATTAACAATTTACCTGCAGGCATTGGCATAAGGGAAGATGATTCCCCTGTGACCCTAAATACGAGCAGATTTGTCCCTCATTATTTTATATAGGATAAAGGTGAAAAAGTATGGATTTAATTGAAAGTTTGAGAAATATTCCAGGTTTTTTGATGTATTTTGGCTCATCAATAGTTTTGACGCTTATTTTCAGCTTTATTTACACTCATTTAACCCCATACAAAGAATTAGACCTCATAAGACAGGGAAATCTTGCCGCTGTCTATAGCTATGGCGGCGCGCTGCTTGGATTTATTATTCCCCTTTCAAGCGCAATATCCCACAGCGTTAATATTTTTGATATGGCAATCTGGGGGATAGTCGCCGTTATTATTCAATCAATTACATTTTTTGTAGTAAGGCTTTTGTTTCCAACAATAGTTGAGGATATTCCTCAGAACAGTGTGTCTCACGGTATTTTTCTTGGTCTTTGCTCTGTTTCTGTGGGTATTCTTAATGCGGCATGCATGAGTTATTAAAGAAAAGTCAGAAGGGTTGTATCTTTATAATTTAAGAAAAATTTTTTCGCAATTTAGGCAAGCTCTAAAATTAGATTGCTTTGCCACAATGTTTCTCGCAATGACAATATCCGTCATTGCGAAAAGTAGCGAAGCAATCTCAAGCATATATATTTTTAGAGCTACCCATAAATCATAATTATTTGTCATTCAGATATTTTCCCAAATTAGATTAATATTTTTCTAAAAACAATTGATTTTATTATTAAAAATTATAATTCTTATAAAAAAATAACGTTATAGAAAAAAAAATATTCCTTGACAAATTCAATTTCAGGTTTTAATATTAAAAAAAAATAT
Organism: Desulfobulbus propionicus; assembly: GCA_020720325.1. GTDB lineage: Bacteria > Desulfobacterota > Dissulfuribacteria > Dissulfuribacterales > DYOW01 > DYOW01. The sequence goes on along the minus strand of DYOW01000073.1, from coordinate 6,884 downwards.
TGAGTCTCAATTTCATTAATTTAGATTTTATGTTATTAAATTAATTTATAAACAGGAAGCAGTAATCTATGAAAAAAATTTTATTTGCAGCTTTTCTAATCGTAGCAATGACAATGTCTTGTTTTTATCCAAATTTTGTATATTCCCATGATTGTCTGAGTTGCCACAATAAAAATGGGGTAAAGGTCACTGTTCCAGCCACAGAGCCAATAAAAATTTGGGTTGACGGCAAGTTGCAGACTATAAAACTTGAAGATGCCTTTAAGTTTCATGGTCATGAGTGTCCTAGCATGACCACCGCATTTCTTGCAATACGTTACGGCATTAGTCTTTTATTTAAAGATCATGTTCCTGAGAGAGATGATCTTATGATTATAGCCAGAACTCCAACGGGGGGAATAAAGGATCTTATAGATCTGGTTATGAAGGGCGACAATCCCAATAAAAAAACATGGCCCCCTCCTGGAATGAAAAACGATCAGAATAAATTTACCTTTAATATTGTAAGAAAATCCACAAGTGAAACTGTTGAGATAAAACTTAAATCAACTTATTTGCACGCTGATTTTATTTATCTTCAAAAGAAACAAAAAGATAATAACTTAACCCAAAAAGAGCAGGATTTGCTTCACGGCTATATAAAGAATATGATAAAAGAATTTCCCCTAAAAACAGACGAGGAGCTTTTTGGAAATCCTGAGTCTTACAAGGTGATTTTCTGGGGAACTATTGATACAGGAGAAATGGAGAGAAATGCAAAAAAATTGAGGCAGGAAAAACAAAAGAAAATCAATTAAATTTATATTATGATTTTTTGACTTAAAAACTTATGAAGTGTGCCAAGGATATGTAATAATAAACTCAGGATTGCTCTTCTTTTTTTCTATCACACTCGCTACATTTTCTGTTAATGCACTCGCTGCATTTTCCATATATTTCAAGTGTGTGTTTTATAGGTGCAAAATCATGTTTTTGGCAGATTTCCCTTTGCATGACCTCAAGTGACGGGGAGTAAAATTCGATAACTTTTCCGCAATCCATGCAGATAAGGTGGTCATGATGTTTTTTTCCAAAAATAATTTCATAGTGGGAGTTATTATCAAACTTTTCCACCCTTTCAATGAGATTTGATGAGAGCAAAATGGCTATAGTCCTGTACACTGACGCCCTTGATACCTTTGATCCCTGATTTTTAAGGGATATAAACAGGTCTTCAGGATTAAAGTGAGTATTCAATTTAAATATCTCGTTGATTATTTCAGAGCGTTCTCTTGTGAGCTTAATGCCCTGATTTGATAAAATTTCTTTAATCTTATTATGACTCATAGTTTAATTTTAACATTTTTTGATATTTTTTTAAATAAAATTT
>DYOW01000073.1:0-5415 GCA_020720325.1 Desulfobulbus propionicus | reverse complement strand
ATTATGACTCATAGTTTAATTTTAACATTTTTTGATATTTTTTTAAATAAAATTTTAAAAAAATTTTAAAAAATTAATTTTTTAAAATTTTGTATGAATTCAGCAGAATAAATCAATAAAACAGAGAAAAAAAATAATAATTAAGCTTATTAAAGAAATATAATACTTGAATAAAAATTAAAACTAATTATATTGAGACTCAATTGCAATAATAAGTAAATTTATGGAGGCTCTTATGAGTATAGTTGTTTTGGGTGGAATGGACAGGCTTGAAAGGCAATATATTGATGAAGGAGAACGATTTGGAATGAAATTAAAAGTTTTCAGCAAACTTGAAGGCAATTTATCCTCAAGGCTTGGCAATCCTGATGCATTTATTATCTTTACAGGAAAAATATCGCATAAAGCTTTAAAAAATACATCTAATATTGCCAAATCAAAAAATATCCCTGTTTATTATTGTCATAGCGCAGGTATGTGTTCCTTTAAAGATTGCTTAAAATGTATAAAAAAGGATAGTTGCAAAGATTGTCCCTTTAATAAAAATAAAGTTATCATAAATTAAAAAAGGTTAAAAAAATGAGCGTGGTCATAATTGATGAATTAAAAAATTTTATAAAAAAAGCTGAAAAATTTCAAGAGATTGGGATTGATAATATTTATTTTTCCAATGCTTGTTGTTCTTTCAATTGCTTAAAATTGTTAGACAAGGCAACAAATATTGATTTGTTAATCATTTCTGAAGAACATAAAAACAATAAGAATTATGAAGATTTAATCAAAGATGCGGCAATGAAAGATATACCTGTTATTTATGCAGATGAAATTTAATAATAATTTGTTGTTATGATTATCAGGATGAATGAGATGTATATTGGAGAAAAGGCTGAAATAATAAATTTTGCTAATTCTAATCACATTAATCACATTAAAAATTTGAATAAAACAAATATTTGTATGGGGCAGCATATTGAATTAGTTGATAATAGATTACAAGACAGGTATCTGGTAAAAATAAACAATAAAAATATCCTTCTTAATAAAGAAATTGCTCAAAGAATAATAGTGAAAACAACCAATTATTTGCTAAATCAAAAATATAGTTTTGATGAACTAACAAATTGTCTTAAAAAAGAGGATTGTTATTTAATATTTGAAGAAGAATATAATAGATTCAAATCGGATTTTATTCCTTTTTCATTAATATATTGCGATATACTAAATTTTTCTAAACTTGCTGTCGGGGAAGAAAGAATTCGCGGCAATATCTTAAAACATATTTCATCAGTGTTAAAAGTATTAATTTCAAGAGGCGATGTGCTTGGAAAAGATGATAATGATGAATTTTTAATAATATTAAGGGGCAAGGGTTCTGAGCATTCATTAAAATTTGCTGAAAAAATAATATCAACCCTTCAAAATACCCTTATACCCCCATTTAACATTCCTGGCTTTATAAATGTCACAATTGGCATAACATGTTTGCCTCCCAATACTGATGAAGGCTTTAATTTAATTGAGATGACTAAAAAAGCGGCAAATCAAGCTAAGTTAGTTAATAAAAACATAACTATAAATATAAAAAATAAATTTTATTATACTTAAAATTAAAAGAGGCAAATATGAAGAATCTATCGTTAATTAATACTGGTGAAAAGGTCATAGTTATCGGAATCAATGAAAACAAAGAAAAGTGTATTTGTAATAATTGTAATTGTTTAAATAATAAACATGGATTTCAGAGGCATATATTAAAAATGGGCATAATGCCGGGGAAAACAATAGAAGTATTAAATAATAATCAAGACGGTGCATTATTAATAAGAATTGATGAAATGAGCTTTAGTCTTTCAAAAGGTTTGGCAAAAAATATTTTTGTAAAGGCAATTCATTAAGCAACTATCTAAAAGGTAGCTCTAAAAATATCTATTTTGAGATTGCTTCGCTAACGCTGCGAGGAACATTGTTGCGAAGCAATCTAATTTTTAGAGGTTGTCTAAAGATATTTTAAGTTTTATATAAAAATATAATAAATAACACAATAAAAAAACAGGGGAGAATAATGACAAGATTAAAAAAAAATGTCAAAACAGCAATAATGACAGGGATAATTTTAACCGCCACCAATGTGATGGCTGCGGATAATTTAAAAGAAGACAAGGCGATTCTTGAAGAAAAAAGAGGCGTTCCTTATGAAATGCCAAAAGCCGAAGAGCCAAAAAACAGATTTATCACACTTCCAAAGATAAGCGACAGTGTTGAGCTTTCAGGATTAATCGAGGTTGAGGCGTTTTCTTTGTCAAGGGATAAAGGCGGTGATGACGAAAGCGATGTGACCCTTGCCACTGTTGAGCTTGGTTTTGATGTAAAACTTAATGAATGGGTAAACGGACATCTTCTTCTTTTATATGAAGAGGATGACACAGAGCCTATGGATGTTGACGAGGCATTTATCACCATTGGAAACACTGAAAAAAATCCTTTTTATGTCAAGGGCGGAAAGATGTACATACCCTTTGGAAAATTTGAATCCAATATGATATCAGACCCTCTGACGCTGGAGCTTGCTGAAACAAGCCAGTCCGCATTGCAGGTTGGATTTGAATATCAGGGTTTTTACGGCGGCGTTTATGCCTTTAACGGCGATGTTGAAAAAAATGATAATGACAATCAGGTTGATAAATTTGGATTTAACCTTGGCTATGCCTTTGAAAAAGAAGAAATGAATTTTGACATTGGAATGGGCTGGCTGAATAACATCCTTGACACTGACAGTTATGAGGGATGGGTGGATGAATTTAAGGCATTTGCGGAAGAAGAGGACATGAAATACAAACTTGACGGTTATTCCTCAGGCTTTGCCCTTTATGCAGACTTGACATATAAAGGTTTTAATGTGATAGGCGAGTATATTGCCCAGTTGGATGAGCTTGAATGGAAAAGATATGATATTTCCACAGGTGAAAAATTATCAAAGGCAAAACAGCCAAAAATTTCTGCATGGAATCTGGAAGCTGCTTATACAATGCCAATCATGGAAAAAGACACAACATTCGCCCTTTCATATCAGGGAACAAATGATGCTCAGGATGTTTTGCCTGAAAACCGCTATCTCGGCTCTGTTGGAGTCGGAATTTTTGACGGAACAATATTGAAGTTTGAATATTGCAGGAATGAGTTTGAAACAGAGACTGATGAAGATATTATCACAGCTCAGATTGCAATAGAGTTTTAGCATAAAATGTGCCTCTAAAAATTAAAATTCTGATCTTCTATGATAAGATTACTCGTCACTTCGTTCCTCGTAATGACATTTTAGTTGTCATTCCGAGCATCCTTTTCTGTCATTCAGGGCAAAGCGAGGAATCTTAAAATAAATTTTTTGAGGTTTCCTGAAAGTCAATAAAAAAGGCGGTATAACCCGCCTCTTATAAATCTTATTAATATGTTAAAGAACTATTAATAAATGCTTAAATAATTTTCAAGCTCCCAGTTAGTCACATAAATTCTGAAGCTATCCCATTCTTTTTCTTTTGCCTCAATATATTTTGTGAAAATATGCTCTCCAAGGGTTGATTTGGCTAATTCATTAACCTTTAACTCCTCAAGAGCCTCTTTCAATGAGCTTGGCATGCTTAATATTCCGGCAGCCTGCTTATCTTCATCAGACATTTTGTAGATATTAACATCTGTTGTTGGCGGAGGATTGTAGTTATTCTTTACACCGTCAAGACCTGAGTTTAACATCATTGCAAGCGCAAGATATGGATTGCAGGTTGGGTCAGGGCAGCGAAGTTCGCAGCGGGTTGACTGTCCTCTTGATGCAGGAATTCTCACAAGCGCGCTTCTGTTAGAGGCTGACCATGCGACATAAACAGGGGCTTCATATCCTGGAACAAGTCTTTTGTATGAATTTACAAGTGGGTTAGTGACAGCTGCAAAGCTTCTGGCATGTTTTAAGAGACCTGCGACATATTTTTTTGCCACATCGCTTAACTGCATTGGAGCGCTTGGATCAAAAAATGCGTTTTTTCCGTCAAGATGGAAAAGAGACTGATTTGTGTGCATACCTGAGCCATTAATTCCAAAAACTGGTTTTGGAAGGAAGGTTGCGTAAAGACCAAATTTTTTAGCAATATTTTTTACTACCCACTTAAAAGTCACTGTATTATCAGCAGCAGTGATTGCATCTGAATACTTAAAATTGATTTCATGCTGACCTTCCGCAACCTCATGATGGGATGCCTCAATTTCAAAACCCATTTTTTCAAGGGTAAGAATAATCTCTCTTCTGCAGTCACTGCCATGATCTTCAGGATCAACGCTGAAATAACCAGCTACATCCTGTGTATTTGTGGTAGGATTTCCGCATTCATCAAGATTAAAGAAGAAAAATTCGCATTCTGTTCCGACATTCATAACATAGCCGTCTTTTTTGGCGTCTGCAAGAACTTTTTTAAGATTAAGCCTTGGGCAGCCTTCAAAAGGTGTCTGGGCATCGGACTTATAAATATCGCAAATAATACGGGCGGCGGAATAACCGTCTTTTGTCCTCCATGGAAGCACGGTGAATGTATTATAATCAGGTCTTAGATACATATCAGATTCCTGAATTCTGACAAAACCATGAATTGATGAGCCATCAAACATCATCATGCCATCAAGGGCTTTTTCAAGCTGGCTTAATGGAATTGCGACATTCTTGATATGTCCAAAAATGTCTGTAAACTGCAAACGGAAAAATTTAACATTTTCCTCTTTTACGATCTTTAAGATCTCGTCTCTTGTCATTTTTTATTCTCCTTAATTTGGTTATGATTTTTTTATTTGGGATAAATTGTAATCAAAATTTTATATTTTGCTATTAAAAAGTAAAACTTAAGGATAATCCACCGTAAACAAAGTTATCTTTGTCATCATCCACACTTCTCCACTCCATTTCATCTGATGCATCGCTTGAAAGGGGAAATACCCAGTATAACTGAGGCGTTACTGTAAAATACTTACCGAATTTATATGGTAGTGTAGCTGAAATAGCGCCATCATGAAAATTACTGAATTCATCATCACATACGCCGTATTCCTTGCAGTTATAATCTGCCTGTGGGTAAGCGCCTTTATCATCTGAAAGAAGGTATGAAATCTGTCCGCCAAGATTAAGTGTAGCCTGTTCATTAAGTGTAAAGGCATGTGAAACAGAGGCTGTTAAATACCAGCTTGGATAATGGGCAAATTCGCGGTAAATTTTAAGTGTTGGAGTTAAGAGCGTGTTATATGATACTCCCATAAATACTTCCTGTGAATCATCAAGTCCATCAAGAGAATAATAAATATAACCGGCGGAAAGACCAAAATTGCCGGTTGCCGCACATAAAGACATAATTGTTTTTTTCATTTTTTTCTCCTCTCTGAAAG
>DYOW01000171.1 GCA_020720325.1 Desulfobulbus propionicus | reverse complement strand
TTAATCTGTTATCATGGAGATGGATATAGAAGGGTCATTGAGTTTTTCTCTCCAATAACTGATTAGCTCGTCAAAATCATCAATAAAAATGCCAAAGGCTGAATTTGGCTCATTAACATGACAGATTGTGAAATTTTCATCTCCGGCGTCAAGGACAAATTTGCAATATCCATAATAAATATCGTTTTGATCCCATGAATCATAAAGCTGGTAATAATCATCTGAAAAAGGCTCATAATATTTATGATTTTTTTGCCAGAGCTCTTTAATGTCCTGAATAGCCTGTTTACGGTAGGCTTTCCATTGTTGGGATACACCGGTTAACCTGTATTTTTTGTAATTTAGCCTGATTCTGTCCACTTAATATAAGATTAATCCCTTTTTTCTTCATCTGCTTTCATAAGTTTATAAGATACACTGTCAAGAAGCGCCTGCCAGCTTGCCTCGATTATATCCTCTGAGACTCCCACTGTTCCCCATTTGTTGTGGTGATCGGCGGATTCAATTAATACCCTTACCTTTGATTCTGTGCCTGGTTTTCCGGGCAGAACTCTAACCTTATAATCTTCAAGTCTTACCTGTTTGAGTTCCGGGTAGAATTTTTCCAATGCCTTTCTTATTGCATTGTCAAGGGCATTAACAGGGCCGTTTCCAACCGCAGCGGTATGTTCAGTATGTCCACCGACCCTTATCATAACCGTTGCCTCTGCCTGAGGAGGCTGGTTTTCCGAGGTTTTCTGGTCAATTACCCTGAATCCCACAAGCTCAAAGAATTTTTTGTATGTTCCCATTGCTTTTCTTATGAGTATCTCAAACGACGCATCCGCTGCCTCGTACTGAAATCCTTCATTTTCAAGCTCTTTTAACTGGGTGACAATGTCCTGGATAACAGGGTCATGGCTTAATATATCAAGTCCAAACTGTTTAGCCTTTGCAAGGATATTGCTTTTTCCTGAGAGGTCAGAGACAAGAATTCTCTGGACATTTCCCACAAGTTCAGGTCTAATGTGTTCGTAAGTTTCGGGATTTTTCTGAACCGCGCTTACATGAATTCCGCCTTTATGGGCAAAGGCGCTTACTCCCACATATGGAAGATATTTGTTGTGCGGAAGATTTGCAATTTCAGAGATAAATCTGGAGGTTTCAGTAAGATGTATGAGATTTCCCGAAAGACTACAGGGATATTTTAATTTAATAACAATTCCGGGGATTATTGAGCAAAGATTGGCATTTCCGCATCTTTCTCCAAATCCGTTCATTGTCCCCTGAACCTGTCTTATGCCTGCTCTAACTGCAAGAAGTGAATTTGCGACCGCCATTTCAGAATCATTATGGCAGTGTATGCCAAGTTTTGTTTCAGGCTTTATTTTATCTTTTATGTATTGAATTATTTCTGTTAATTCATATGGCATTGTGCCACCGTTTGTATCGCATAGCACAATGCATTCTGCTCCGCCTTCCTCCGCCTTTTTTATTGTTTCAATTGCATATTCCCTGTTTGCCTTGAATCCGTCAAAAAAATGCTCAGCATCATAAAAAAGGGTAGGGATGTTTGCTTTTAAGTATCTGCAGGAATTTAATATTAATTCGAGGTTTCTTTCATGGGTGATTTTTAGCGCTTCTTTTACATGTATATCCCAGGTCTTTCCAAAGATAGTGACTGCCTTTACACCTGAATTAATAAGGGCGTTAAGGTTATGGTCGGTATGCGCCTCATTTTTTGGCTGATGTGTGCTTCCAAAGGCTGTGATTATGCTGTGTTTAAGGTTATAAGACTGTATTTCTTTAAAAAATTGTTCATCCTTTGGATTTGAGCCTGGCCATCCGCCTTCAATGAAATCCATGCCGAATTCATCAAGTTTTAATGCGATGCGTATTTTATCTTCAAGGGAAAGATTGAAATCCTCTGCCTGTGTGCCATCTCTTAATGTTGTGTCGTATATCTGGA
>DYOW01000072.1 GCA_020720325.1 Desulfobulbus propionicus | reverse complement strand
CCTGCAAGCGCCCTTAATCTTAAAAGGCTTAGATATTCATTATATCCGTAAGTGACAAGCTCCTTTTTTATCTTAAATACCTTTGAGCGGGCTTCAAGGAGGTCTGTCAGGGATTTAAGACGCAGCTTATAACCTTCTTCCGCTGCCTCAAGGTATAGTTCCGCTGATTTTAAGGCGTTAATATATGCGTCCACCTGATGTCTTGATGATTCAAGCTTATTGTAGGTATCAACCACAGAAAGCTCTGTTTTTCTCACAGCATCCCTTTCCTGTTCCTTGTAACTTTCAACTCTCTTAAAAGCCTCTTCAACCCCTGAAGAAAGTCTTCCGCCGCTGTAAAGAGGGAGATTAAATCTTACCATAACACGCATATCTTCACCGCCAATGGTGGTGTCAAGGGAGTCGGTGTCGCTGTATCTTCCTACCAATGAAAGCTTCGGGAAATATCTTGCCCTTGTAATGCCTAAATTTTCCTCTGCCACAGCGACATTTTTTCTGGCTATAATAACATCAAAATTATGAACAACAGCATTTTTCAGCCAGTCTTCAATATATATGCTTATACGCCTTGATTTAATTTCATCAAGCGACATGGGATGTACACCGTCTATCACAACACCTGTTATTTTCTCAAGATTGGTGACTGCGGCGGCAAGGTCATTTTTTTTGGCGATAACATCTGCAAAGGCAAGCTCATACTGCACATTTGCCTCAAGGGTATCCATTTTAGTGCTAAGTCCAAGCAAAAGTGAATCCTCAAGTTTCTTCCACTGGGTATGGTAAGATTCTTTTTCAGCCTCAGACAGCATAAGGTTAGCCTTAGCAATAAGATAATTGCAATATGCCTCGGAGAGTTTCAGGGCAAGGTCTTGTTCTGACTTTTGAAGTCTTGCCAACTGGTATTCAACCCTTTTTTTGGCATAAAGAATTTTTTTTGAGGTTTCCCTGTCATAAACAGGCTGTTCCAGGGTAAAATTATAATTATAACTGCTTTGATCTTCATCAACTATGGTATTGGTATATTCGCCGGTAAAATAATTATAAGAAGAAGAATTTTTTTCATATCTTGCCGCTGTATATGATGCGTCAAAAGTTACATTGGGCATTCTTCCGGCTTTTGCCTGTTTTAGATAAGCCTGTTCAGCAAGTAGAAGCTCTTTTTCAGATGCGACAACAGGGTCATAATCAAGGGCTATTTTATAAAGCTCAGATAAATTCTGAGCAAGACAGGCGGAATATGTAAAAAAATTACATATTAGAAAAGTTATAATAAAAAAATATTTTTTTTTCATTGTAATTTCATTCTTCTTTAAAAGTGCGGTTTAATCTGTCTGTAAATGGTTTTGCAAGGTATGACAAAAATGTTCTCTTGCCTGTTAAAATATGCACCTCGGCAGGCATTCCAGGCTGCAGAACAAGATTATTTTCCTGAAGATACTTCTTTCCATCTTCAAGAACCTGAACCTTTGCAAGATAGTGTGACTGACCTGTTCTCTGATCTGCAAATACATCCGCAGAAATATTTATGACCTTTCCCTGCACAACCTGAGTCTTTCTTGAATTAAAGGCAGAAAAGCGAATATCAGCCTCCATGCCTGCATGAACCTGATCAATATCAGCAGGTGAGACATAAGCCTCAACTATTAACAACTCATTTTCAGGGACTATTTCCATTAAAGGGTCACCCGGTCTTATAACAGCTCCTGTATTATGTACTTTTAAACCAAGCACCTCACCAGACACAGGGGCGCTTATAACAGTCCTTTTAAGTCTATCTTCAAGAAAACTTATTCTTGCCATTGAGTCAAAAATCACAGCGTCAGCCTCTTTTGTTTCTGTAATAACCTCTTCTAAAAACTTTCTTTTTCTTAAAAGAATCTGCTCCTGTGTTTCGGCGATTTGTTCTTTTAGCTTGGATATATTAGAAAGATTTGAACTAAGATTTCCTGTAAGCTCTTCAAGCTTTCTCTGGGCATCCCTTAATCTTAATTTATCAACCATTTGTTTTTCATAAAGTTTTTTCCATTCCTCAATCTCTTCCTTGTAAGAAGCTAAAAGGGCATTCTGATTGGTTACAACAGATTCAAGCCCCTGAATCTGCTCCTTAAGCTGGATTATACGTTGTTCCTGCACCTGAATTTCGCTGTCAAGAGACTTTTTTCTTGCGTTAAAGAGATTTACCTGTGAATTCATCATCTCTTTAATATCCTGCCTGTCAGAGAGAGAAGTCAAGTCGTTTGAAAAAACTATTGCGCCTGCCTTCTGCTGTTCGGCATAAAGCCTTGCTTTTTGCGCAAGGGCAAGATAAAACTTGGTTTTTATAATGGTTAGTTCAGAGCTTGACTGAATATCATCAAGCACGATCACACTGTCTCCTGCTTTCACCTTATCTCCGTCTTTAACAAGAATTTTTGATATTATCCCGCCTTCAAGGTGTTGAACGGTTTTCCTGTTTGATTCAACAGAAATTTTTCCAGGCGCAATAGAAGCTCCTTCCAGTGGAATCATAGCTGCCCACAGGCCAAATCCTCCGAATGCAACTAAAAGAATAATAAATCCCCAGATCACATATAATCTGTCTGATGTAGGCAAATCAGGCAATCTATCAGCTTTATTTAAAGCTATTACATTTTCCATAATCAAATCTCAATTTTTATTAATTTTAAATTTTAGTAAAAAAGTATGGTCTATCCAACCGATTGAGGGATTTTATACATTCACCCTCACCCTACCCTCTCCCATCAAGGGAGAGGGAGCTTCTAAATTTCCCATCATTTAATGATAGGGAGACTTAATTGCCCCCGCTCACATCAAATGATAGCTTCTCTCCCAACAGTCTCACCCTTCGCAGGAGCATTACGAATCAGTCCCCTCTCACCTTGTGGGAGAGGGTTAGGGCGAGGGGCATTGATACATTACCCACTGAAATCACATATAAGCATGTATTTTAATGCGGAACCACCTGCTTCAAAACAGGTTTCTGCGCTGGTTGCTGTTGCTGAACAGCAGGTTTAGCAGCCAATGCCTGTAAAACCGCATCCCTTGGCCCAAAGGCAGCCAACATTCCGTCTTTTAAAAATAAAATTTTATCCATCCTTGCAAGAATCGCAGGTCTGTGTGTTATTAAAAAGATAGTTGCGCCTGCTTGCTTAAGTGAATTTATTGCTATTGCCAACGCAAATTCTCCCTGGTCATCAAGGTTTGAATTTGGTTCATCAAGCACAATAATCTTAGGATCGCCATATAATGCCCGCGCAAGGGCAATTCTTTGTCTTTGCCCCCCTGAAAGCACACTTCCGCCCATTCCTATTCTCGTATCATAACCTGCGGGCAAATTCAGTATCATTTCATGAACCCCTGCAAGCTGGGCTGCCTTTATTACCTTTTCAGGGACGACCTCGCCAAAACGAGCAATGTTTTCACTTACTGTGCCGTCAAAAAGCTCAATATCCTGGGGCAGATAGCCGAGATACTGGCCGACTTCATCGCGGTTAAGCTGATTGATGTCCGCTCCGTCAAGTCTTACTTTGCCAACTATCGGCTGCCATATGCCGAGAATTGCCCTTGCGAGGGTGGATTTGCCAGATGCGCTTGGTCCGATTATCCCCACAGATTCTCCGGCATTTACAGCAAAACTCACGCTTTTTAATATTGATGTATTTGAGCCTGGAGGCTGCACAATAATTCCTTCTACGCTTACATTGCCTTTTGGAGGCGGCAGGGTCATATATCTCATTACAGGAGGTGTTTCCGCAAGCAAATCACTAATCCTTTGATAAGACACTCTTGCCGCAGAGAAAAGCTTCCATGTGGATATTATCATATCAAGAGGCGCCAAAGCCCTGCCCATAAGAATTGAACCTGCAATCATCATGCCCGGACTTACTTCATTTTTTAAGGCAAGATAACAACCAAGTCCCAATATAAATGATTGAGCCATGGTTCTCCAAACACGGCTTAAATGAGAAAAAACACTTGCCTTTTCACTGGCTTGCGCCTGTTTGGATAGAAAATCAAAATGCCCGTGAAGCCATTTTTTTCTAATGCTTTCCTCCATGCCAAGGGCATGGATAATCTCAGCGTTTCTAAGATTCTGGCTGGCATAATTACGTGAGACAACAGCCTTTTTGTTAGCCTCTTCCAATGGTTTTTTTGTCACGTATTCATTAACAAGCATAAGAATAAAGGATATTATTGCGGCGCCCACCGAGAACCAGCCAAGAAGAGGGTGCGCCCAGAAAAGAACAAGCAAATAAATAGGAGACCATGGAAGATCAAAAAATGCAAGAATTCCCTGACCGGTTAAAAACTGCCTTATGGATGTAAGATCGCTTATTGCCTGACCAATATCTACTCCGGGCTGGCGAAGACTCCTTTGAAAAATTGCATTAAAAAGACGGTTATTAATGGATTTATCAAGCTTTGAACCTATCCTTATTAATATGTTAGACTGGACAAACTGTAAAAGCCATAATGTTACAAACATAAAAACTACAATAATTGTTATGCCAAAAAGAGTGTCCATGCTTCTTGAGGTAATAACCCTGTCGTATAACTCCAACATATATATGGTTGGGGTTAACATAAGGATATTCACAAATAAACTAAAAAACCAAGCTGCCAAAAAAGATTGCCGGCAGTCAAGAATTGCGTCCCGCAGCTCGTTTGCGCCACCGGATGTTAACTTTCTAATAAGTTGCGTGTTAAACATTTGAATGGTAATGCCCTCTTTGAATTAAATTAGCATAATATTTTTCTTATTAAGGTTGTTTTCTTTTTAGAAAAATAACTTCTTAAATCTAATTATACTTTAATAAAAGTCAAGCTAAAATACAAAATGATACAGTTTTTTTCTTGACAAAATTAATTTATCGGGTTTATCTTAAAACAAGTGTTGGTAAAAAAAATTTTCATTTGGAGAGGATTAATTGAACTCATCCACTATAAAAAACTACCCAACTGACGATGTGAGATGGAAAAATGTATATGCTGAGCTTTCAAAATACGCTTTTTCCAAAAACTCTCTCATTCAGGTTCTTCACACTGTACAGGATACTTTTGGCTATCTTGACAAAAAAAGCATCCACTATGTCGCAAAATCCCTTGATATTCCCTTTAGCCAGGTATATGGCGTCGCCACATTCTATCACTACTTTACCTTAAAACCACCTGCCCTTCATACCTGCACAATATGCACCGGAACTGCCTGCCACATAAAAGGCGCTGATTTCCTTTTAAAGGCAGTGAAAGATAATTTTGGAGTAATTCCCTGTGAAATGACACCAGACGGAAAACTTGCCATCTTTACCGCAAGATGTCTTGGCGCATGCGGAATAGCGCCTGTCGCCATTATTGATAATGAAGTTGTGGGTAACCTGGAGCCTGAAATTCTGCTTTCAAAATTAAACGGGGTATTAAAGAGTGTTAATTGATGATATTTCTCAGATAATTGAACGCGAAAAACAAGCGCTTGAAAAGGCAAAACGCCGTATCCATATCTGTGTCGCTGCAGGCTGTCTCTCTGCGGGAAGTCAAAAAGTTCTTGACGAATTTAAGTCAGTCATAAAAAAAGCAGGAATGCAGGATGTAATAGTCAAGGGAGTTGGTTGTATGGGACCATGCGCGGGCGGTCCTGTTGTTATGATACATCCCGACAATATTCTCTATAAAAAAATCACCCCTGAAAATGTTCCTGAAATAGTAGAATCCATCGGAAATAAACCTGTTGAAAGATTTCAGGCAGATTTAAATCATCCTTTTTTCACAAGACAGCACAAAATTGTCCTAAGAAACTGCGGTTTAATTGACCCTGAACGCATAGAAGAATATATTGCGAATAACGGCTATAGCGCGCTTATAAAGGTCTTAACCGACATGTCCCCGTCTGATGTGATAATAGAAGTGACCAAAAGCGGACTAAGGGGAAGAGGCGGAGCAGGATACCCCACAGGATTAAAATGGAAAACAGTCGCAAAGGCAGGTGGATACAAAAAATTTATCGTATGTAACGCTGACGAAGGCGACCCGGGCGCATTTATGGACAGAAGCGTCCTTGAAAGCGACCCGCATAGCGTCATAGAAGGCATGATAATTGGCGCGATCGCTGTTGGCGCATCCCAGGGTTTTATATATGTAAGGGCAGAATACCCCCTTGCAATAAAAAGGCTCAAAAGGGCAATCTCACAGGCTGAACGCATGGGATTTCTGGGAAAAAGAATACTTGGAAGCCCTTATGATTTCACCCTTGAAATACGCTACGGCGCTGGAGCTTATGTTTGCGGCGAAGAAACAGCATTAATTGCTTCAATCGAAGGAAAAAGAGGAGCGCCAAGACCACGTCCTCCATACCCTGCTGAGGCAGGACTCTGGGGACATTCAACACTTATTAATAATGTTGAAACCTTTGCAAATATATCAACAATAATAAATAATGGCGGCGAGTGGTTTTCAAATATCGGAACAGCAACCAGCAAGGGCACAAAGGTCTTTTCCATTGTGGGAAAAATAACCAACACCGGTCTTATTGAAGCGCCAATAGGAATGACACTTAGAGATATTGTTTTTGATATAGGCGGAGGAATCCCGGATAATGGAGAATTTAAGGCAGTTCAGACAGGAGGCCCATCAGGTGGCTGCATAACCTCCGAACACCTCGATGTGCCGGTTGATTACGAAAATCTCCTGAAACTTGGCTCAATCATGGGATCAGGCGGCATGATAGTAATAGACAATACCTCCAATATGGTGGATGTGGCGCGCTATTTCATAGATTTTTCAGTGTCTGAATCCTGCGGAAAATGCGTTCCATGCAGAGTAGGCACAATGCACCTGCGGGATATTCTTGATAAAATTCTTTCAGGCAACGGAACGCTTAAAGACATAAAAATCCTTGAGGAATTAAGCGAACTACTTAAAACAACGAGTCTTTGCGGTCTTGGTCAGTCAGCTCCAAATCCGGTTTTAAGCACGTTAAGATATTTCAGAAACGAATACGAGGAGTTATTAAAAAAATAGCTCTATATGATTTATAGTGGGTAATAAATTTAATACCCCTCACCCTAACCCTCTCCCACAAGGGGAGAGGGGACTTTCGGAAAAAACTTTTTAGGGTGGCTGTTAAGTCTCCCCTCCCTTGATGGGAGGGGATTAAGGAGAGGGTGAATTACCCATAATATTTCATATAGAGCACAAAAATAAAAAAATGGCACAAAAATTTGAAATTGTCACATTAAAAATAGACGGTAAAGACATTGGCGCAAGGGGCGGAGAAACCATACTTGATGTCGCAAAAGAAAACAACATCTGGATACCTGCGCTTTGTCACCTTGAGGGATTAACGCCTGTAGGCGCTTGTCGTCTTTGCATTGTTGAGATAAAAAATTACAGAAATCCTCTTCCTGCCTGTGTGACAAAAGTTTTTGAGGGTATGGATATAATAACCCATTCGGAAAAGCTTTCTCATTACAGAAGGCTTATAATGGAGCTTATCTTAAGTGAAAGAACCCATATCTGCGCTGTATGCAGCGTCAACGGTTACTGCGAGCTTCAGGAGCTTGCGCAGAAGCTTGGGGTGGATAACATAAGATTTCCAATGCTGTTAAACAGGCTTCCTGTTGATTCATCGCATAAAAGATTTGTAAGGGATGACAACAGATGTATTCTTTGCGGAAGGTGCGTGAGGGCATGCACTGAAATAGAAGGTGCGCATACCTGGGATTTTATGGGAAGGGGTTTAAATGCAAGGCTTACATGCGACCTTGATGAATCATGGGGACTATCCCAAACCTGCACCGGATGCGGAAAATGCACACAGGTCTGTCCAACAGGAGCTTTGATTGAAAAAGGCATTCCTCCTTCACAAAGGAGAAATAAAAGGGATTTTCTGCCTTACCTTACAAAAATGAGGAAGGGAGAAGAAGATAATGAATAAACCAACGCTTGCAACATTATGGCTTGACGGATGTTCCGGCTGTCATATGTCTTTTCTTGACACAGATGAAAATATCCTTGAAATACTTAATATAATTGACCTTGTTTACTCTCCTATAATTGACATAAAGGAATTCCCGCAAAATGTTGATTTTACCCTTGTTGAAGGGGCTGTAAATACAGTGGAAGATGCGCAAAAGATTGAAGAGGTAAGAAGAAAAACTAAAACGCTTATTGCATTTGGAGATTGCGCTGTAACAGGAAATGTACCTTCTTTAAGAAATCCATTTGGAAAGGAAGATACCATTAAAGTTGCTTATTCTGATGAAATAATGAATTTTTTTAAGGATGGGGGTTTACCTGAACATCTTCCAAAGGCAATACCTTTAAATAAGGTGGTGGAAGTGGACTATTTTATTCCTGGCTGCCCTCCTCCTGCCAATGCCATTTATAATATACTAAAAGGATTAATATCCGGTTCTGTTCCAGTCGCAACGGAATGGACAAGATTTGGTAGATAAATATGACAGATAAAATTACAATAAATCCAGTGACAAGGATTGAAGGACATGCAAAGATAACAATATCCTTAAATAGTCAGGGTTTTGTGGAAAATGCCCTTTTCCATGTGACGCAATTCAGAGGCTTTGAAAAATTCTGTCAGGGAAGACCTTTTTATGAGATGCCAACCTTAATGGCAAGGACATGCGGCATCTGTTCTGTATCTCATCTGATTGCAGGTGGCAAGGCATGTGATGCGCTTCTTTCGGTGGAAATACCAGTTGCGGCAAAAAAACTCAGAAAAATTTTTAATCTTGGACAACTTATCCAGTCCCATGCCCTTAGTTTTTTCTATCTTTCAGCTCCGGATATTTTTCTTGGAATGGATGAAGACCCCTTAAAACGAAATATCACCGGACTTTTGGAAAAATATCCTGATTTCACGAAAGATGGCATAAAACTTAGAAAAATGGGTCAAAGCATTATAGATATCCTTGCTGGAAAAAGAATTCATCCGTTTTATGTTGTTCCAGGCGGTGTAAATCAGCCTATTTCTCAGGAATCAAGGGAAGAAATTTTGGGATTTGTCCCTGAAATCATCAGAATTACAAAAAATGCTATAAATTTATTAAAAGAGCAGTTTTCAAGCCTTAAACTTGAGATAGGGACATTTGGAAATTTTCCCACCCTTTTTATGGGGCTTGTGGATAATGAAGGAAAAATCAGGCATTATGAAGGCGCTTTAAGAGTGGTTGATTCATCAGGAAATCTTATAAAAGACAAATTAGATCCGGCTAATTATGCTGATTTTATTGGTGAAAAGGCTGAAAACTGGTCATTTATGAAGTTTCCGTACTTTAAAGACTTTGGATATCCTGAAGGCGCTTACAGGGTAGGCCCCCTTGCAAGATTGAATGTATGCTCTTCATGCGGAACACCTGAGGCAGACATCCAGCTTAAGGAATTCAGACAGATTGCAGGCTATCCTGCTCTTAGCTCTTTTTATTATCACTGGGCAAGGCTTATTGAGATAATCTATGCAGGTGAAAAAATAGGGATGTTGCTTGACGACCCTGATATTGTATCAAACCACATCTGTGCTGATGCAGGACCTAATTGCTATGAAGGCGTGGGTGTGTCAGAGGCGCCAAGGGGAATTTTAATACATCACTACAAAATTGATGAAAACGGGCTTATTACATGGGCTAATCTTGTTATTGCCACAGGGCATAATAATCTTTCAATGAACCATGCGGTTTTGCAGGTGGCAAGACATTTTATAAAGGGTGATGATATTAAGGAAGGTTTTTTAAACAGGATTGAGGCGGTAATAAGGGCGTATGACCCATGCCTTTCCTGCGCGACACATTCAGTAGGAAGAATTGCCCCTACAATTGCCATTATAAATCATAAAGGCGAGATAATAAGGGAGATATAAATTTATATCCCCCTCAAATAATATTAAGATAGCTATATTGTCCTAATTTGGATGAAATTCCCTGACCCTGTAGTTTTTCTCTCTGAAATCAAGGTTATAATCCTTGTCAAAGTTTTCATATTTTGCCACAAATCTTCCCATATACTGATTGACAACAGGATAACCTGCCTTTAACCACTCAACCATTCCGCCTTTAACAACATAAAAATTATTATAACCATACTTCTTTAAAAAATGAGCGATATAAAATGCGCGATATGATGTGCGGCAATAGATATAAAGTTCAGATTTTACATCAGAAATTTTTTTGGGAATAGTATATACATGACCTGCATGTATATTATCTGCTCCCTCAATATGGAAGGTATAAAATTCATCAGCGCTTCTTAAATCAAGGAGATAGGCATTTTTCTTGCCTGTATTTACATCATCAACTATTTTTTTGAACTGTTCCACATTAATTATCCTATCTGCAGGAATTTCCTTATTTAATTCCTCAAAAAGTTTCTTTTCCATTGCCACCGGGTCAACTGCTGTCACATTATCAGCAGTGTAACCTTCCGTTGCTGTGAACAACAGACAAACAAAAAGAGCCAAAAAGAATGAACTTGCTTTCATTAAAATCCTCCTGTTTTTTTATCTTATGCCCCAAAAATTTAATACGACTTATTTATTTGTCAAGACTAAAATTAATCTTCTTAAAATCCTATCTGCTTCTTTACTTCCTCAATGCCAAGTTTATTGACCAAATGAGCGACCCTTGACTTTATCTTTACATTTTCTGAAAAAAGTTTTGAAAGCCTTCTGACAATCTCCGCGGCTTCTTCGTGGGTTGTTATCTTGCCAACTTCAATCCCCATCTGTGGTTTTGTGCCGCCCTTTCCACCAATAAAAACATTATAACCGCTTTTTAATCCCATAAAACCAAGATCAATATTCATTGCCCATGTACAGTTTGCAGGACATCCCGCAATTGCAATCTTCATCTTGGGAGGTATGGGGATACGTGAGGTTTCTTTATAAAGATATTCACCAAGTGAAAATGTATCCTGTAGCGCTAGCTTGCAAAAAGGAGTTCCAACACACACTCTTGGATGGCAAAGATCCCTTGCCTTTCGGACTATTGCGCCAGCGCTATCAAGTTTATTTAACACATCAAGGGCGACATCCATATTCATGCCAAGAAGCATTATTTTCTGGGCAATTGTAAGATGTGTTATAAAATTATGTCTTTTTGAAAGTTCAGACACCAATGACATTATTTCAGGGGAAACAATGCCGTTTGGACATTCAATTGTAATGGCAAAACTTCCGTCTTTCTGGGGAATAAGCCCTGGAACTGGTTTTATTTCTTCCATATCTGATAGTTTCCTTAATATCTTT
>DYOW01000170.1 GCA_020720325.1 Desulfobulbus propionicus | reverse complement strand
CATTTTAACATCAGCCGCGCCAGAGGCGTTTGGCTTTTTAAAACATGAAAATCATGGAAAACTGTCATTTGACGGAAGCTATTTAAGAGGAGCTGATTTTACTGAAATTAATCTGTCAGCAGGGGAAATAAACATTAAAGATTCAAATATCTTTTCTTATTCAGGTAGCGTTGTGTTAAACGCGGTCACAGAGGGAGAGGTATCATTAAAAAATGAAAATTCAAATGAAACTTTACCTGGCGGCACAATTAGTATTTCGGATTCAAGGTCAAAAGAAGAGAAGCCGTTATTGGCAGAGGGTTTAAGTTATAAATTGGGAAATCTTGATATAAGCGGAAATATTCCGGGGCGGATGTATCTTAATGCAAAAGATATTATTATGGATGGAGCTAAATTACAATCGTTAAATTTTAATATCTATAATTCAAATGGCATGAAAATTTATGCAAACAATTTATTTGAGATGAAAAACGATTCCCTTATTTTACTTGGAAGTTTTGATACAGGTAAAACAGGGGGATTATTTCTGCAAGCGCCTAAAATTGTCATGGATTATTCAGGGATAAATGCATTTAACTATTTCAGTGAAGATGAAAATCTGCAGATAGTTGGAAAAGAAATATATCTTCAAAATTTCGCAAGCATTAATTCAAATGCTCTCGGTAAAGCAAAAGGTTTTAATCTTGCAATAAATGCAGATGAACTTATCTATTTAAAGGATGCTTACTCTGGAATCGCTTCAAAAATTTATAATACAGGCGATGCAGGGTCAATAAATATAAATACCAGACATCTTGTTATAGCTGATAAAGCTGAGATAATATCATTAAACAATGATGCGAGCATAGGAAAAGGAGCAGATATTACTATCAATGCAAAAGATATTCAGATTAAAGACGGAGGGCTTATTGATAACAGCACATATGGTAAGGCTACTTCAGGTGATATAAAAATTTATGCAAAAGATTTTATTAATATCCAGGGAAAAGAAACAGGCATTTTTTCTCTTGCGGGAGATGAAGGAAAAGCTGGATCTATAATCATAAACACCCCTGAATTTTATCTGGATAATGGGTCTACCATTTCTGTAACTTCATCAGAAAAGGGTGACGCAGGACAAATTACAATAACATCTGATATTGTTGAGATTAAAAACTCATCCTATATTGACAGCACAACTTTAGGAGAAGGGAAAGGAGGCAGCATCCATATAAAGGCTGATAAATCTATTTTATTAAGCAATTCTTTACCATTTGGGATTAGTTCTTTATCTGCAGGCGCAGGAAATTCAGGCATGATATTTTTGGAAACCCCTGTTTTGACCCTTTCAAATTCTGCAATAATTGTATCAGCATATAATTTAGCATCCGGTGGAAATGTTGAGATAAAAACCAAAGATTTGGTAATAAAAGATGATGCCTACATTGACAGCAGCGCTTTTGGGAAAGGTGACGGCGGTTCAATAAATATTTTATCAGAAAATACAGTAAATATGAGTTCATATAACAGCGGTATTATGGCTATGTCAACCAAAACCGGAAAAGCCGGAACAATAACAATTAATACCAATGATTTTAGTATTGATAAAGCAGTTATATTAACAAATACCAATGGTGAAGGCCTTGGTGGCAACATTAATCTTAATGCATATAAGATAAAACTTACAGGAAACGCCTTAATTTCCGCAGAAAGCAAAGGTTTGGGAAATGCCGGAAACCTAATAATCACCGCTGATAAACTTTTTATTGATTACGGTAAGATAAGGGCAAGCTCTGATTATTCCGCAGGCGGAAATCTTAAAATATTCGCAGATGACTTAAGGATGTTTAACAGCAGCGCGATAACTGCCACAGTTGCAACAGGGGAGGGTGGCGGCGGAGATGTGGAGATAAATTCAAATACCTTTGTAACCCTTGATAAAAGCAGTGTCACAGCTAAGGCAGATAAGGGAATAGGCGGAAATATTATTGTAAATAC
>DYOW01000071.1 GCA_020720325.1 Desulfobulbus propionicus | reverse complement strand
TTAAAAAAATTATAATAAAATAAAACCGTATTTGTCAAGAAAAATTTAGTAAAAATTGAATTTTTGCCTTGAAAAAACCAATATTATTCTTTATATTAATAAATATTTATTAATATACGTATTATTTATAAGTTATGAAACATGATAATTTAAAAGATTTTCAAAACTATCTTGTCTCCAAATCAGCTGTTAATAAGAAGTATGCCCTTATTATATAAGATGGGTTTATTCCTGTTATGTATTTTTAAATCAACCCATCTCTGATGTTTTAACCAATGGACAAATAAAAGATTTTCTCAAAAATTTTGCAAAAAATCATGAAGATTGGCAGATAAAACAAGCTGAAGCAGCGCTAAGATTATACGATTATTATCTTTCGGGTCTCCAAAAGTCTGAAATAGAAGGATATGCAGACAACAAAGAAAAGTGGCTCTTTGTTGAGTTAAAAACAAAAAATGCAATGAGACTCAGGCATATGTCATACAGCACAGAAAAGACTTATCTGTTATGGCTTCGCTCATTTTGCGGATTCATTGACTGCAAGAGCCCTGATGACCTTAAAACTGAGGATATGCAGCGATTTCTAAGTTATCTTGCCGTAGAACGCAAGGTTTCTGCCTCTACTCAGAATCAGGCCCTTAATGCCCTTATATTTGTTTATCGCCATGTTCTTGATAAGCATATTGGAGAAGATGAATTAAATGCTGTCAGGGCGGTTTATAAGAGGCGACTGCCTGTTGTTCTTACAGTAAAAGAAGTTCATTTAATATTTGATAAACTAACCGGCATCAATCGTTTGATTGCAATGCTTATTTATGGATGTGGTCTCAGAGTTCAGGAATGCCTCAGTCTGAGGATAAAGGATGTTGATATTGAACGGGGTATGGTAATCGTTCGTTCAGGAAAAGGAGATAAGGACAGAAGAACAGTTCTGCCGGAATCCTTAAAGGATGATTTGATGTTGCATATTGCGGAAACAAGATTTCTTTATAACAGCGACAGAAAAGACGACATTAATGGAGTTTATCTGCCGGGCGCTCTTGAAAAGAAATATCCGAATGCAGGCAAGGAATGGGGATGGTTCTGGCTTTTCCCCTCAAAGTCGCTTTCAGTGGATCCGAGCGCTTATATCGTGCGTCGACATCATACGCATCCAAGCTCGCTTCAAAAAGCATTTAAATCTGCTGTCGCAGAATCAAAAATAATAAAACAAGCTTCGGTTCATACTCTCAGACACAGTTTTGCCACGCATTTGCTTGAAAACGGATATGACATCAGAACTATTCAGGAATTATTAGGGCATAGCAATCTCCAGACTACAATGATATATACCCATGTAACGGAAAAAAACATCCTGGGCGTCAAGAGCCCGCTGGATAGGTGAACTTTAGTGGTTGTGGGCAAATAAGAATTTGGTTTTTAAAGGCTGGACAGGGTGCAACAGAAGCTTTGTTGTTCCGTATCGCTTCAACCGAATTGTCGTATGAAATTTATTATATTAAAACAATGTTCTTAAAAAATCATGATATTTTAACTCATCTTATGAAAAAACCAGAAAAATTAATATTTATCGGTTGTAAATCCGGTTAAGGACAATAAAAAGCTACTTGGGCATGTCTTTACCTGCTCTCTCCTCTAATACCTTAATGCCGCGTTCTAAGATATCAGCCCTTTCTCCTGAGCCCATACCCCTGAATATATTATGGGCAAGCCTGTATGCATCAAGGGCTTCGTCTATTTTACCCTGTTTTTCAAATGTATCGCCTATTGTGGAGATAAACATGGCAGCCCTTCCGCTATCGCCGGCGCTTTCAAGTTTTTCAAGGGCATAAAAGCTGTAAGACAGGACATTATCAAACTCTCCCTGTTTCCTGAAAATATCAACGAGTTTTTCTATTAAAATCACAATGCCAAGGGGGTCATTATGCTTTTCACACATTGCAAGGGCGCGCTGATACTGGGCGATTGCTCCGGTAAAATTACCTCTTACAAGCATGGAATCCCCAATCTTTTCAGCACAATTTGCAATGCCTGCCTCATCTTGAAGTTCTTCACATATTGCTGCCGCCTGTTCCAGGGATTTAATGGCATCAAGGGTCATTCCCCTGTTAAAATTTATTAAACCTTCCTCATATAATTTTAACGCTTCATTTCTTTTTATGTCTGTTTCATTAGGTTGTTCCATTTTCTTTTCCTCAAATATTTTTTTAAGCATTTCTGACACAGAAATCTTTATAAGTTCTTTTCCGTCAAAAAACTCAAATGTTTCAATGTCTTTCTGTAATTTTTTCATATCATCAAAGGATATTCTTAAGCTTAATTTTCCAAGGGCAAATAGGGTCAATCCTCTTACTTCCGGGTCATCCGATTTAATAAGATTATATATGGAATAATAAGGCGCATTTTTTATTAAATCCGGTTCTTTTTCATTTATTCTGCCAATACCCCATAAAACTGCCTTTCTGCTGTTTTCATCAGAAAGATATGAAAGCGCCTGCGTTAAAAAAGGGGCAAAAATTCTGGGATTATTCCTTATTATCTCGCATATTGTTTCAACAGCGCCCCATGACGCCGCGGCGGAATCATTAACTGCATAGACAAGTCTTCTTACAAGATCACCCACAACAGTTGGGGAATGTTTTATGATTTTTCCTGAAATGACTCCTATCGCCAAAATAGCCCGCCATCTTATGATTGGTTCAGCGGAATATAATTTTTGCTGTAATTTTCTTATGACAAGCGAATCCTGAATAGCCATTTCAGTTAATTTTTCAATATTATTCTCATCAAAAGCCTTATTAACATCAAGTTTGCTGTGTTTTTTTCTGATAAGGGGTTTATTAATAGTATCAGAAACATATTCCTGACCTGTTTTTATTTTTCGTTCCTTGCTTATTTCTTCAATTTCCTCATCAAGTTTCATAAAGATAAGGACCCCGCGGGTTCTCCTACCTTGTTCATCTCTGCCTGTGGGCTGTATAAGATGCTTATTTATATCATAATTTTCTATCCTTGCCTCACGGTAATCCGTATCAGGAACAAGCTGCCATGCCAGATTCCAGTCTTCATTTGTAATATAGGAAAGTAGTTCTATATAGGCTGCGCCAAGATTATGACCAGTTATGTCATATATATAAACAGCTCCGCAAACGCATCTTCCCTTTTCAAAGTCAGCGAGTTTAACAGGTTCTTCAAGGACTGGTTTTGAAAATGGCTGATCGCAAAATGGGCAGCGTGGTTCCTGAGATAAAATCTTTTTAAGCATATTTTTTAGTCATATCTTGTTATTTTGCTTTTTCAAGAAGCATTTTATAATATTCATCAGATACAGCATAACCGTATTTTTTGGCAAGGTCTGCCTCTTCTATTGCCTTGGCTATCATGCCTTTATGAAAATATACAACTGAAAGGTTGTTATGCCCCATTCCAAACTGGGGTGAAAGCCTTACTGCCTTTTCTCCAACTTCAACCGCCAAGTCAATGTCACCAAGGTGGATTAAAACAGCGACATAATTTGCAAGGGTTGGAATCATCTGGGGCTTAAGTTCGAGGGCTTTCTCTAAATTTTCTCTTGCGTTTTCCCACTCTCCAAGCTGAATGTGGGCAGAGCCAATATTTGAGTATGCCTCGGCAGAATTTGGATAAACCTCGAGAAGTTTTTTATTTTCTGCAATGCCTTCCTGAAATTTTCCCTGCTGAAATAAAATTGAACCAAGATTTGCCCTTATCTCTATTGAATGACTGTCAATATCAAGGGCTTTTCTTAAGTATTCAATTGCCTTATCCAGCTCAAAATTTCGCCAGTAGGCAAGGGCAAGCCTGTGAATGGCAATAATAGAATTCGGATTTGTCTTGACCTCTTTTTCAAGATCGCTTATGACATTTTGAAGTGACGGGTTTTGTTGTGACATAAAAATTCCTTAAAATTTTTTAAACTTTTTTAAGCAAAAAAGCAGTGATTAAAAAATAAGCATTATCATGGAAAAAGAAACCACAAAAATGAATGATAAAATGAAATTATCCTGTTAATCAAACAAGGTGTGCTGAAGTAGCTTGCCTTTAAAATTAATTTCCGGAGACTCAGGGATTAACCAATAAATCTCCGGAAAAATATTTTAATTTTTTTTATTATTAATGATGGGCTATGGCGTGATGCTCGTCTGATTTCTCTACTTCCACACCATGATGTTCGAGATATTCTCCTTCATCCCTTACTGATATTGCTATCTTATAAAGAATTGTAAGGATTAAAGCGCCTATTGACCATATTGCGATTGTTATTGCAAGCTCAGGAAGAGTTGGATAATACTCTGTTATGTTTTCAAATGGATTTGGAACAAAACCACCAATAACAAGACCAACACCCTTGTCAATATATGTTCCCATAAAGATAAGCGCGCATGCGACAGCAAGTATTTTCAGATTTCTTCTTAATGCAGGAACCAACAAGATTGCGACACCTGAGAAACCAAAAAGAAGTGAAACTCTCATAAATGGAACAAGATTATCCTTTCCGTCCATGCCAAAAAACAAGTATTCAAGTCCATGAATGTGACCGGGAATATTGCTGTAATAAGCAGTGAAAAATTCCATAAAAAGGAAGAAAATATTAATTATCATGGCATAGCATACTGTTTTTGCAAGGGATTGAATCGCATCATATCCGGGATCAAATCTCTTGCTGAACTGCTTCACAAGAAGGAGCAAAAGAATCAATAAAGAAGGCCCTGACGCAAAGGCTGATGCAAGAAATCTTGGAGCCATAATCGCTGTGAGCCAGAGATGCCTTCCGGGCAAACCTGCGTAAAGAAAAGCTGTGACAGTATGGATGCTGACAGCCCATGGAATGGATAAATAAATAAAAAATTTAACCCATCCTGCCGGAGGAACATCCTTTTTGTCTGCAAGAAGTGTGTTCCATCCAACAATTATATTAATCAAAAGATATCCGTTTAATACAATCATATCCCAGAAAAGAATTGAGTTTGGTGTAGGATGAAGAATAACATTTAACACCCTCTGTGGCTGACCAATATCAACAATGATAAAAAGCATACACATAGTAACCGCTGCTATGGCGAGAAATTCACCAAAAATTACTACTTTTCCATATTTTTTATAATTATGGAGATACATCGGAATGACAAGCATAACAGCAGAAGCAGCAACTCCGACAAGATATGTAAACTGGGCGATATAAACACCCCATGAAACATCCCTGCTCATGCCTGTCACGCCAAGACCGTAAGAAAGCTGATAAATATATGCGATAAAACCAATTCCAATTAACCCGGAGAGGAAAAATATCCAACTCCAGTACTTCGAGTTTCCTTGTAGCGCCCTTTCTATCATAATCTGTTTACCTCACACTAAATAAAATACAGATGGTTTTGTGCCAAGTTCCGGCTTTCTTTTTATTGAAGCCCTCTTTCTTAAAATCTGCCTCACAGCAGAATCAGGGTCATTAAGATTTCCAAATGCCAAAACATCCGGAACTGCTGTCACACACTTGGGTAACTGACCTTTATCAACAAGTTCCGCGCAGAAATTACATTTCTCAACAACACCTCTCATGCGTGTCGGGTACTCGATGTTTAATGTCTTTCCATTTAATCCTTCTCTTGGTTCCCTCCAGTTGAAACTTCTGGAGCCATAAGGACAACCAGCCATACAGAATCTGCAGCCTATGCATCTGTGATAATCCATAGCAACAATGCCGTCAGGTCTTTTATAGGTAGCCTTTGTTGGACACACCTTTACACATGGAGGGGAATCGCAGTGATTGCATAACAGCAAAAATGGAGCATTCATCAAAAAATCATCAATATATTCGTTCGCAGCATCAGTAAAGGCATGATGATATGAGTCAGTCCAAAGCCACTTGATTTCATCCTTGGGATTACCCATATCAGGGACATTATGAAAGCTATGACATGCTTCAATCGCCTTTTGAGCAACTTTGCCGTCAACCTTTCTCATGTCAATGGTCATTGCCCATCTGACCTTGCTTTTATCTTCCTTTCCATGTCCCCCGTGGGAATCATGGGAATCCTCAGCATGACCGGAAGATGCGTCAAGCTGACCAGGCTTTAAGAAATCAAAAGCGCCTCCACCCAATCCAAGAAGGGTGGTAAGCCCGGCAATTTTTAAAAATTCTCTTCTTTCGTTTTTTTCGTTTTTCATTGCTTTATCCCTTTTGGTTGAATATGACAATCCCAGCAATAGGGTTTAACATCTGTGTATGTATGACAAGTGTCGCAAAATTTATCTTTATTGGAATGACACTTCATACAGGTATTCTGAAGGCTCATCATAACCTTTTCACCACGGCTGTTGGTGTAATATCTTTCGCCGTCTCTTAAAACCTTGTCTCTCCAGTCATTTATCATCTGCATGTGTGAAGTTTTCATAAAGTGAGTATCTTCAACACATTGCTTTTTGACCATCTGATTTATAGCGGGAGTGTCAATTTTTGGTTCAGGCTTTGGCTCTGCCTTTCCTATGGATGACCAGATAGGAAAGGTCATTAATCCAACAAAGATTATAAGACCAGGTATAATTTTATCACTATCGTACATATATTATGCCTCCTCCTTAAGCGATGCTATTTCTTCACCCCTGAGGTTATATTCCCTTTCGTTTTCACCTTCCATAATAAGGGCATTGGCTACAAGCTCGGAAATACCGGCAACATTCACTCCTGGAACCCAGTAATCCATGGAAGCAGGAAGCACTGCCCTGTCAATTGCGCATACATTAGCAAGACAATTAACTCCAAACTTCTCATGCACATACTTAACTGCATTAGCCCTTGGAAAACCGCCTCTTAA
This sequence comes from Desulfobulbus propionicus, assembly GCA_020720325.1. Classification (GTDB taxonomy): domain Bacteria; phylum Desulfobacterota; class Dissulfuribacteria; order Dissulfuribacterales; family DYOW01; genus DYOW01. Next base: position 4,624 of record DYOW01000071.1, on the reverse strand, counting down.
ACGGATTTCCATGTTTTCACTTGCATTTAATCCTGAACCGCTTCCGCAGCAAAAAGTCTGTTCCCTTATGGTATTCTCAGGCATTTCATAGAAATAGTTGCATACGTTATTAATAATATATCTTGGCTCCTCAAGCATTCCCATTGCCCTTGCAGGGTTGCATGAATCATGGAATGTCACTTTAAGATGGTCATTTCTTGACTTATCAAGCTTTAGTTTATTATGTTTAATTAAGTCCGCTGTAAATTCGGAAATATGAACCATCTTGGTTGATTTTGCATTCTCAAATTTTGTTCCTGTGATTGGAGAAACAGGTTCTTCCATAAAATCAGCGGGACCGTTGAAAGTGTCCATATACTGATTCACAACCCTCCACATATGTCCGCATTCACCACCAAGAATCCATTTTGCTCCAATTCTCTTTGCCTCGTGATACATCTTTGAATTAAGTCTTTTTGCCATCTCAAATGATGTAAAGAAACCAAAGTTGCCTCCCTCTGAGGCATATGTTGAAATTGTGTAATCAAGACCAATATGTTCAAAAAGCATCATATAACCCATCATTGTATAGAGTCCCGGGTCTGCAAAAACATCTCCTGATGGGGTTATAAACAGTATTTCTGCTCCTTTTCTGTTAAAAGTAGGATTAATCCTTACTCCAGCGTAACTTTCAATATCATCCACAAGATATTCAATGTTTTCCTTAAAAGTATGCGGCTTTAATCCAAGATGGTTTCCTATGTTATAACAGTTTGAAACAGGCTCCTGAATCCAGTTGATGTTTAAACCAAGAAGATTCAAAAGTTCTCTTCCGATAATTGTAACCTCTGCTGTGTCTATTCCATATGGACAGAAAAGAGAACATCTTCTGCATTCCGTACATTGGAAAAAATAGTACCAGAGTTCTTTTATCACATCTTTAGTAAGGGGTCTTCCACCCGCTAATCTTCCAAGGATTCTGCCTGCAGTTGTAAATTCTCCTCTGTAAATTGACCTTAAAAGCTCTGCCCTTACAACAGGCATATTTTTAGGATCTCCTGAGCCAAGGAAAAAATGACATTTATCAGCGCAAGCCCCGCAACGGACGCAAATATCCATGAATATCTTAAAAGATCTGTGCTTATCAAGTCTTTCTCTCATGCCTTCGAAAAATATCTCTTTCCAGTTTTCAGGAAGATTCCAGTCATCATGAAGCGGACTCCATGAGTGGGCATTTGGCATGTCCACATCTTTAATTTTTTCAGGTTTTGCAGGGTGACAATAAATACCGGGTTTAATTTTTACCGGTGTATCCATCCACCCTTCAGAGGGCGGATTAAAATCAATTCTTGAAGTTTCTTTTGTTTTTGGTGTTGACATTTTTTATTCCTTCTCAAGCGGTAAACCGGCATCTTTCATAACATCTCTGAAATGGTCTTCATACTCGTCATAATGATGGAATTTAACAGGATAATTCCATGGATTAATGTGACGAACTGCTCTGCTGTTATTAGCCATATTTCTGGTTGGGCTTAAAAATACCCCACCCATATGCATTAATTTGCTAAATGGAAAATAAGCCATAAGAGCAGAAACAAGAGCCACATGAATGAAGAAGATAACGCCTATTCCATCAGGCACAACAGGAGAAAAGTTTGCGAGGCTCACAAGAAGAGTTTTAATGCCCACAATATCAACCCTGAATACAAATCTCATTAAAATACCTGTTGCTGCAATGGCAAAAATAAGAAAAAGCGGAAAAAAATCAGCTGCAAGGGAAATATATTTTATCCTTGGAAGAATCACCCTTCTCATAAAAAGGAAAGTGACGCCTGCAATAATAAGAAGATCAGAAATATAAATTGGCGGCGATCCAACCTGAAGCATTCCATCAATACTTTCAATTCCCTGAATAAGAAAGGGAACAGGCTCTACAAAAAGCCTTAAATGTCTTAAAGCAATTAGCAAAAAAGACCAGTGAAAAATCAGGGCAAACAGCCATAACCACTTTGCAGGACCGTGGACAAGATTGCCGCTTCTTAATTCGGTTGATGTGTTTCTGAACAGTGAACGGAAAAAAAGAATTTCCAAAACCATTCTTCCTATTACCCCAATTGTTGTTGTCGGATTATCCAACTTTGAATCGGATATCCATGGAAGCGTTTTTTGCTGTCCAGCTGTAGTTGGTATTCTGAAAGGCACAGGAGATGAAGCCCAGTTTAACACCTTGTTCACAAAACCAACCAGGAAGATTGCAAAGGCAGCATATGGCAGAATCACACCAAAAACAAAATGCAATCCTGATAATGCCCCGATTAATGCCACAACAACAATTGCAATAACTGCGAAAAAAGAGAATGTCATTGCCATATTTTTAACCCCCTAATTAAAACTTTTATCAGCATCTGCAACAGTTTCTGATTCTGACTCAGATGCGGCGCCCGGAACTTTTCCTTTTTTTATAAGATATGAAAGACACATTCCACCCTCTGTATGAAAAAAAGGTCTGTTCATAACCTCATTAAATTTTATCTGCCAAAAATTTTCACGACAATTCATATATATATCCATTGCCATTAAATATATCTTATCTGTCAAAAGCAAAATATCGGACAGAGTTTCTTTGTCAAGTGTAACTGAATTTTTATTAAGAACATCAAGAATAAGGTTTTTTAAGTCAATAACAAACAAAATCGCCTCGGATGGTTCAAAATCCTGGATAGCCCTGATTTTAATAATGGTTTCAAGATTTTTTTTTATTTCTGAATCACGATTTTTCCCAAATATTTCGTCAAGAAGCCCCCAGGTGGCATCCTTAAAATTCCATCCCATTGGGTTTTCAAAGCGATCTTTCCCGCCAATAAGGAATCTTTCGGTTTCTTTCTCGTATGTTTTTACGATACATTTGAAGAGATTATCCGCAATCTCGAGTCTTTTTTCTCTTAACAGTTCAAACGGTTTCATCATTTATTCCAATAAACTAAAATGAATTATAATTCATTTTTTTTAATATATCTATTAAATATTGTCAACAAGTATATTTTAAAAATAAACATAATATTAGCCCAATAAAGGCTATTTTTCAAAACTTAAACCTTTTTTCATTTTATAAGTAGCCTCTACAGATATAATATAATAAAAATTTGGTTCATTATTTATTTTTTCAAATAAAGCGTAGGAAATAAAATATGAATCCTCGACAAGGTTATAAAAATAGGCGTCAATTCCAAAAAACCCATCTAACAAATGAGCGATTGTATGAAATATTTTTGATAAATAACCCTGTGGAATATCTGACACATGGTTAATATCATAAAAACCTTCCTTTTTTAACTCAGAAATAAAACCATTAAGAACAATTTTATTTTCCTGAGCGCCAAGATTAATCCTCTCCTTAAAACCTTTTTCATCCGCCCTTATTGTTCTTTTTTCAAGAAAATCAAATTGTAAAGGCATTGCAAGCTTATTGGTCTTCAAAAAATGCGCTGTTTTGTTTTGACAGGTCTCAAGAGTATCACCGTTAACAAGAAATTCATGATAGATAAAATTTTCCATTTTTTTGTTTTAATCCTGATTTATTGATTTGAATAAAAAAAAATTTATTATAAAATACTGCCAGAATCAATAAAAAAGTAAAGGTGTGGCATGCTTTGGATTGGATTTTTTATATGCACTGCCTTAATTGTTTTTTCAGGCACAAAGCTCTCAAAATACGGTGATATTATAGCTGAAAAAACCGGTCTTGGAAGGACGTGGATTGGAGTTGTGCTTATGGCCTCAGTCACATCGCTTCCTGAGCTTGTGACAGGGATAAGCTCCGTAACATTTGCAGGAGTTCCTGATATTGCGGCTGGAGATGTGCTTGGAAGCTGTGTCTTTAATATATTAATCCTTGCCTTTCTTGACGCAATGCACAGACCAATGCCAATTTCCACAAAGGCTCATCACGGGCATTTGCTTTCAGCAGCCTTTGGAATTCTTCTTTTAACCATTGTTTCAGCCGGATTTATACTTGAAAAAAAAATATCCCCCTTAGGTTCTGTAGGATTATACACAATTTTTTTTATAGCAATTTATTTTATTGCAATGAAACTGCTTTATTCATATGAAAAAAAACAGCTTGCCGCTTTCAGAAAAGAAAGAGAAGAAGAATTACAATACAAAGAGATTTCCACAAAAAAAGCTGTGCTTTTTTATTGCTTAAATGCCTTTGTGGTTATTATTGCAGCCATATTCCTGCCCAAAATAGGCGAAGGATTAGCTGAAATTACCGGACTTGGTCAGACTTTTGTTGGAAACATTTTAATTGCAATGTCCACATCCCTTCCGGAAATAGTGGTGTCTGTTGCGGCTGTAAGAATTGGGTCGGTTGACCTTGCCATTGGAAACATATTTGGCAGCAACATCTTTAATATATTTATCCTTGCCCTTGATGATTTATTTTTTATAAAAGGCCCATTATTATCCTATGTAAACCCAAACCATTTATTATCTGCCATGTCTGCCATTATTATGACAAGCATCGCAATGATTGGGCTTGTATACAGGGCTGAAAAAAAGAGGCTGATTATGGCATGGGATTCCCTTGGAATTGTTGCGGTTTATATATTAAATCTGTTATTTTTGTATAAATTAAGATAACTTT
>DYOW01000169.1 GCA_020720325.1 Desulfobulbus propionicus | reverse complement strand
ACATATGGTGAAAGCAAAGCATCTTTATCTTCTCGCCCATCCGGATCTGAATACTCGAAAGGTTTCCCTCTAATTCCTTATGGGTGAATAGTTTAACCCATGCCTCATATCCAAACTCCAATGTTTAAACCCTATTCTGTCAAAGAACTAAGGATATTTTAGTGTATCTTGAGGGTTGGAGCAAGTATTTTTTGGGGGTTTTAGGGGATAGTTGGGATATCTCCATTATCTCCACCGTGGTTCAACCCAGGTATAACCCCGCATTCCAGCGCCCTCCCCTGTTTTAACCACGGTCCCGTCGCATTGCCAGAGAGCTGGTTGTTAGGTTATTACAGGTTCCAATATATCCATTATAACCATTATCTCTATTCTTTTTCCGCCACATTGAAACCCGGTGTCAAGTTGAATGAAGAATTAGGCTCGGTTTTAGTACCATACATGTTCATAGAGGAGGATTGTCAGTCATCAGTACGACATCAGTTTTCGCCAGGAAATCACCCAATCTACGCCCTTTCATAAGAAAAACAACAATTTCAAGTGGTAGAAAAATCAAAGTAATATTTCTTAATATTCTATCATAAATGATACATTCAGTATTTTTTCCTATGTAAACAATTTCTAACTTCATAAATTTTTTTCCGATACTTTTACCTCCAAGAATATCCCTTATGATAAAGTATAAAGCTGAAATAAAGGTACTAAGTATAATTGGATACCCATTATCAAGTATATTTAATTTAATTCCAAATATTCCATCTAATATCGGTGTAAACAAAAAAATGAGACTTAAAATACCATTTACAGTGCTAGCCAGAAAAAAATCTATAATAAAAGCTAATTCTCTTTTTCTGATAATTTCTGATGCCATATAACCTCCAAAATATTTTTCTGTATAGGCAGTGAACTAAACTCTTAAAGAAGCTATCCATATTTTAATTCGGATTTTTTCTCTCCAAGTATAATATTAAATTAAAAATACAAAATGGAAAGAAAATGTAACTAATTTCTTTTAAAGTTTTAGAATACCCAATTTCAAATATAAAGATAATATATGCTAGAAATGAAGGAATAATCAAATATTTTGAAATTATATGGATATTTTGATATAAATTTTTTTGAATTAAATAATTTTTTAAATTAAGAGAAATAACACTAGAAAACACTCCAAACATTGAAATACCAACTATCAGAAAAACAATGTTTGACAATTTAATTTTATTTTGTATATATGTGTACGTATATATTATCAAAAATATATAAGATCCTAGCAAAATAAATAATAACTTGAATTTGTTATTAAATAAAAAAGAAAACATTTTTTAATCTCCTCGGTCTAAGCTGTTTAAAATTGTTTCATTCTCCTTCTTAGCCCTTGCATTGTCTCCGTATATGTCCACAATGTTCCACCACCTGTCCCTATTCCGCTGATACCAACAAGTTCTGATTTCTCATTAAAAACTAAAACAGGACCTACTCCAACTACTGTTGTTCGGCCTGTGGAGCCATGAATTTCTTCAATACGACCTTGATTTATATAAGCGGTAGGCGTAACTACATTTACTGTTACGCCAACGCCAACGCCAACTCCTCCGGACTGAAAAGAATCTACATTTCCATAATCATCCCAAACAAATCCGAACTCAAATCCTACCCCAATTATTAGGAAGATGCTTACTCCCACCGAAAAGCTGTATATGGGTCCGCTAGGTCTTTGGAATGTGGCATTATCTGCAATCTCAGCCTCACTAGGGCTTAATCCTTTATCTGAAAATTTCCCAAGTACATCACCTGGTTTTATTGTCGTTGGATCTCCTTGAAAACCTGATTTAGCTTGCCAGTCTGCTCCAAAAATATCCCAAAGTGTATCTCCAGACTGAATGGTATAAGTGCCGTCTCCATTGTTAATCGCCCTCCCATCCGGATCTGAATACTTAATAGGATTATTCCCGCCGTAGTGCCACAGGTTGAGGTTCACTGCATTAAACACTCCTCCCATAC
>DYOW01000168.1 GCA_020720325.1 Desulfobulbus propionicus | reverse complement strand
ATATATAAAATATAATAATTATCTTTTGGGAAAAAATATGTTTAAAGAATTTAAAGAATTCGCAATAAAAGGAAATGTCCTTGACATGGCTGTGGGTATAATAATAGGCGGGGCATTTGGAACAATTGTCAAAAGCCTTGTGGAAGATATAATTATGCCCCCAATCGGTTTACTTTTGGCAGGAATAGACTTTAAAAACTTTTTTATCCTGTTAAAAACAGGCAAAATCCCTCCACCCTATCTTTCGCTTACAGAGGCAAAAGAAGCAGGGGCAGTCACATTAAATTACGGTTTATTTATTAATTCCTGCATAAGCTTTTTAATAGTGGCATTCAGCGTATTTTTGCTTATTAGGTTTGTAAATAATCTTAAAGAAAATGAAGAAAAGGAAACACCTTCGCCTCAAACAAAGGAATGCCCGTTTTGTTTTTCTCAGATTAATTTAAATGCTACAAGGTGTCCTGATTGCACATCAAATCTATAAAAAAATATTAAAAACTAACCAAAAAGCGAAAGCTGATTCATATTAGTTTTTTTTGTTTTCTTCTTTTCAGGAATTTTCTCAATGTTTTTTTCAATCTCACTGCTTCCCCTTATATGCAAAATCTCGGTTTCTGGATAGTTTTGCATAAGATATTTAGATATCAGGTGGTATCTGTGGCAATTTAAAAAATTTTCTTCAGCGCACATTATTGACACCCGTTTATTATTATCAGGAATGGAAATTAATTCGCAAATGCCTTCCTTAAATTCTTTGGATTTCCTTATGAGTTCAAAAATAAAATTAAAATCAGCATATTCCCTGTCTATGGATAAATTCTGTGGTTTTCCGCCGAGTTTATCGCCCATATAAATATAATTTATGTTATTTTTTATGATTTCTTTCTGAAGGTTTTCCCTGTTGTATTGAGGGTTATATCTGCTATACGGAACGGAGCGCACATCAACAAGTCCGCTTATTTTATGCGCCTTAAGAAGCCCGATAAAGCGCTCAATTTTATGGTTGCTGTGACCTATTGTATAAAGTGTCATTAAAATAATATGTTGAGGCTTAAATCAAGGGCTTTGCTTGAATGGGTTAATGCTCCTGAAGATATTATATCCACCCCTGTTTCTGCAAACACACGCACATTTTTAAGGGTAATGCCCCCTGAAGCCTCAAGAATAATGTCTTTTTTGATGTTTCTTGTATAGCCCACAATGTCTATTAATTCTTTGGGCTTAAAATTATCAAGTAAAATTGCGTTAGCTCCATATTGAATTGCAACGTTTATATCATGAATCTCGGATATTTCAATCTCAATAAGGAGATTATGGGGGATATTAGGCTTTAATCTGAGTAAAGCATCTTTAACCGAACCGCATGCTGCAATGTGATTATCCTTAATAAGCACACCGTCTGATAAGCCAAATCTGTGGTTATGACCTCCGCCTGCCCTTACCGCATATTTTTCAAGGATTCTTAATCCGGGTGTTGTTTTTCTTGTGTCAACAACCCTGCAATTAAAACCGGAAATCTCTTTGACAAATTTATTTGACATGGTGGCAATGCCTGAAAGCCTTTGCAAAAAATTAAGCGCCACCCTTTCAGCAAAAAGAATGGATGTAAGCCTGCCTTTAATGCTAAGTATTTTATCGCCATTATAAACTGCTTCACCATCATTTTTAATGATATCAACAGCAAGACTATCGTCAATTTGATTAAATGCCTCAATTGCCACAAAAGCGCCTGCAATTATCCCGCTATCCTTTGAAACAATAAATGCCTCGCCTTCCTTATCTGAAGGAACTGTGTTTAATGTTGTGATATCGCCGGTTCCAAGATCCTCAAGCAATGCGTTTTTTACTGTGTCTCTGTATAAAATATTATTTATTTCCATACTAAATTAAGATAAAGAACATTTTAAAAATTTAAAGCTAAAAGGTAAAAAAAAAGAATAAATTTAAAAAAAAGTAAAACTTCTTATAAAATTGTTTGGCTCTATGTGATTTTTAGTGGGTAATACTTTTATCACCCCTCACCCCAACCCTC
>DYOW01000070.1 GCA_020720325.1 Desulfobulbus propionicus | reverse complement strand
TCGTATATTGCATTTTTGTCCCAAAAACGAGTGTCCTGACCAGGGCATTTCATTTGCTAAAAAAACCTCATTTTATAAAGTATAACAAATAAAATAAGCCTTTTAAAATTTATCACAATAAAATGATGCTTAATATTTTTATTTTATAAAATTTATCAACAATTTCATTTATTGAGACCTTCCTGTCAAAATAATTCATTTAAAATAAAATAAATAGAGATATAATAAAAAAATCAATATTGGAGGAGTTAAATGGAAAAAAATTATCCGAAAGATTTTTTAAATGCCCTTGAAGTTGGAAGACCACCTAATATTCAAAAGTTATTCCCAAATTCAAAGGCATTAATAGTAAGCAGTAAGGTCATTGACAGGGCAATGATCCAAAAAGGTAAGGCAATGACAATGGCAGCAAACGCAAGGAGCTATATTGTTATGCGCGGCGCTCTAAGGGCAGCTCAGAAGGCAAATGCAGCTATAATAATTGAGATTGCCAAATCAGAAGGTGGAAGAACTGCCTACTGCGCCACCAATTACTGGAATATGGCAATTTTTGCAAACCAGGCATGCAATGAACTTGGCATTACTGTGCCAATTGCCATTCATGCAGACCATTACGGAATAAAAAAAGAAAAAGACCTGGAAATTGCTAAAATTGAAATCCCCACCATGTTTGAAGCAGGACTTACATCCATTGCAATTGATGCCTCCCATCTTCCTGACGATGAAAACCTTCTTGCAAATCTCATAATAAACCCCTTCATCCCCAAATGGGCAGGACTTGAAACAGAAGTTGGGGAGATTAAAGGCTCTGAAGGATTATCCACCCCTGAAGAAGCCTTGTTTTTGATAAAAGGCTTAAATGCCCATAATATATTTCCTGAATGGATTGCATTAAATAACGGCACCTCCCACGGTATCCAGGAGAGTTCCGATAACATACGCGTGGATTTAACCGCTCAAATCCATGAAAAAATAAAACCTTACGGTGTTTCCGGCGCACAGCATGGCACTTCCGGCAACAGCACAGCCCGCTTAAAAGAAATCGCTGAAAATACCCGCACCACAAAGGCAAATGTTGCGACTGCCCTTCAGATGATCTCATGGGGTCTTGAGGTTGATGACGCAGGCAATGCAATAAGGGATGCAGAAGGTAACTTCAAAAAAATAAAAGGCGAAGGCATGACAGAAGAGCTTTGGCAGGAAATGGTGGAATATGCAAATAAACAGGGATGGAAAGGCGGAAACTATAAAAGCCTTAACCTGCCGTTTGAAGCAAAGATATTATCACAACCCATAGAAATAAGGGAAAGAATGGAAAAACGCGTTGAAGACTTTGTTTTTAACCTTCTAAATGTTTTTAACGCCCTTGATACCGCCCCTGTTGCCATTGATATTATTAATAAAAAAGGCGGCTATGAAATGGATTATAAAGCGGAAAGGCTTGAAAATCCGGATGATTGGACATTTGAAAAAATAAAGGAAATGGCAAAAAGCATTGGAGGAGATAAAGGACCACAGGGTAATTTTGACGATTAAAAAAAATAATTAATTATTTTAATATCTTGGAGAACCCTTTTTATAAAAATGGTTCTCCAAACCTTTCCTGAAAATTTTAACCTTTTTATTCCTTTTGTATTAATTGCTTTCTTTTACATATTCTGTTGCATTCCTCAAATAATTTCCTATATTAAAAATTTGTGCTTAATAATACATTTAAAAAAGCAAATTTTATAATTTAGGAGCAATAATGTCATCCCCCCACTCATCACCTGACATGTATATTGATACATCAAAAGAACTTCATGAAAACGATGTTTTTAATTTTGCATGCACCCCTGAGAAATCATGTTTTACCCATTGTTGTTATGATTTAAGCCTTATTTTAACCCCATACGACATATACAGGCTGAAAAAAAGAATGGGAATGGACTCTGACACATTTTTAAAAAAATATACTGCTGTTCATGTGGGTTCAGAAAGCGGTATTCCTGTTGTAATGGTAAATATTGAAAAAGAAACATATAAATGTCCTTTTCTTGATGAAAATAAGGGCTGCACAGTATACGAAGACCGTCCCGGAGCATGCAGAACCTATCCCCTTGCCCGTATAACATATAAAAAAGATGATATGACCATTGGCGATTATTACTATATTGTAAAGGAATCCGACTGCATAGGACATAAAGATCCCAAACCATGGACTGTGGGAGACTGGATAAACCATGAAGGACTCAGGGAGTACAACCATTTTAATGATTTTTTTGCGGAAGTCCTTGAGGCAAGAAAAAAATCCGGCATCATACACCTGCATGCAGATCAGATAAATGATTTTTATATGGCATGCTATAATATTGATGATTTCAGGAGATTTTTTCTTGAAGGGCCAAATCTTGACAGGATGATGGAAGAACAGGCTGTAATTGATAAGATATCCAATGATGATATGGAGTTAATGCAATATGCCTTTAACTGGACTAAAAGAAAGATTTTTGGAGGATGCCCATCCTGTTCCATTGCAGGTTGCGGAAAATAAAACAGCAGTAGGGGCGGATTTATGAAGCGCCCCTATAAAAGATTGGCAGAAAAGCCAGCAGGCGCTTAAAATGAAAGATCTTTGCAAGGGTTTAAATTAATGCAAAACCTTTTTCGTAATCCTATACTTAAGATTTACCTCCCCTGTTTTCCATACCTCATGGGAATAAAGCTCAAGATTTAAAAAAGGAAATCCAAGAGGGCTGGAGCCTTCAATCAAACCCTTTTCATTGGAGTCTCCTGATGCCTTTGGCGCAATAGTCAGGTGTACCTCATCAACAATCCCCTGAGAAAGGGCTGAGTAGTTAAGTTTCCCTCCTCCTTCAATTAAAAGGGAATACACTCCGAAACTTTTTAAGGTTACCAGTAATTCTTTTAAAGAAAGCCCATCTTTTTCAAAATTAAGACCTATTATGGTTGCTTTTTTTCCAAGTTGTTTCTGAAGATATGAGACCTTGTCTGTGGGAGAAAATATAAAGGGATGCGGCTCATGATTAAAGATTGCCTTTCCTTCATGGGGAAGGTTTCCTGAAAGTGTGATTATTGACCTTACCCTGTTTGATGGAATTTTACCGTCTTTTATCCTCATTTCAGGGTCACCTTCCCTGAGTGTCCCTGCGCCAATGAGGCTTGCGCCGGTCATTTCCCGCATGTGTTCAAGGTAACCCCTGTCTGCCTGACTGCCAAGGCCCTTTGCAGGACTAATTCGTCCGCAAATTGTAGTTACTGCTATGAGGATTACCCTCATATTTGATACCGCAACATGAATTTAAATAGTTTATAAGTTCCTGTGCCTTTGGTTGGATTGGTAGGTTTCCGTAAAGAATTTCGTAGATTGTGTATGGTTTTCCGTAAAAAAGTTCATCAGCGTCTATATCGTGATGAATATAGCTTCCGTCAAGGGAGATTCCCGCAAAAAGTCCCTTGGTCCTTGAATATGAATAAATTTCTGCAGAGATGGTTATATCAGTGCCGGCTCTTAGTTTTCTTCCAATAGGCCCTGCAGCTACAGACATATCACCGCCAAGGACAAAATTTTCTTTTGTAAGGGAATCAATGCCTCTTTTATTCATAATAACAAGAATAAGGTCTGTTGCCTCAACACCTATCTGCCAGCCCAGGCTTCCGCTTCCAATTGTAAAGAAAACAGGTCCGTTCCATCCCACTTTTTTATCACTTTTTACCATTACAAGACCTTTTCCATAACTTCCTCCTATAATGAAACCAGCTTTATATACCGAAGGAAAAATGGCAATTGCATGACACCTTGCCAATAAATCGTCTGGAATGCCCGCATCAGATACATATCTTAATTCTTTTAATACATCAAGAGAATTTTTAATCCTCGAATCAAGGGATGATGAGAAGGCATTTGAATTCAAAAATAAATTTATTACAATAAAACAAAAAATTAATTTTATTAAAAGACTGCTAAATCCTTTTTTTGCCATTTTTACTCCTTTTTTTAGTATTTAATATTGATAAAATTCTGATTTATTATTTCCCCTAACCCTCTCCCGCAAGGGGAGAGGGAAATCTATCATCCCCTGATGGGATGGGATTAAGGGGAGGGAGATATAATTTTAAGCTATTTTTGTATGAATTAATAAGGTTTTATTTAATTATTAAAAAAGGTCAAGGGGGTTTTCGTAAATAGATGCTACACCAAGCTCGTTTTCAATCTCAAGAAGTCTGTTATATTTGCAAAGTCTTTCACTTCTGCTTAATGAACCTGTTTTTATCTGACATCCATCCATAGCAACAGTGAAATCAGCAATAAATGAATCCTCTGTTTCACCTGAACGGTGAGAAACCACAAAGTTCCATCCTGCAGCGCGGCAAAGCCTTATTGCCTCTACAGTCTCACTTATTGTGCCAATTTGATTAAGTTTGATTAAAACAGAATTTGCTGCATTTTCAATAATGCCCCTGTAAATGAACTCTGCATTTGTGACAAAAAGGTCATCGCCAACAATTTGAATTTTATTTCCGATTCTATCATTTAAGAGCTTAAATCCTTCCCAGTCGTTTTCATCAAGACCGTCTTCAATGGATATAATTGGATATTTAATAACCCAGCTTGAAAGCATGTTAACCATTTCTTCGGATGTTATTTCACCGGTTCCTGAGCGTGTGAGATGATATTTGCCGTCTTTATAAAATGAGCTTGCAGCGACATCCATAGCTATTGCAATGTCAATGCCAGGTTCGTATCCGGCCTTTTCAATGGATTCCATAATTAATTGAAGGGGTTCTTCGTTGTTTTTAAGGTTTGGAGAATATCCGCCTTCGTCCCCTACGGATGTGGAATATCCCTTTGCCTTAAGGATTAATTTAAGGGCATGGAATGTCTCGGTTCCGTATCTTAAAGCCTCTGAGAAACTTCCGGCGCCAACAGGCATTATCATATATTCCTGAAAATCAACGCTGCAATCACCGTGTTTCCCGCCATTTAGGATATTCATCATTGGAACAGGAAGGCGGTTTGCAGTTGCGCCTCCAAGATAGGTGTAAAGAGGCATTTGAAGACTATTTGCCGCAGCCCTGCATACTGCCATTGATACTGACAATATGGCGTTAGCCCCAAGATGTCCTTTATTTGGGGTTCCGTCAAGTTCAATCATAATTGCATCAATTTCTTGTTGGTTGATGGCATCAATGTCCATAATCCTTGGCGCAATTATATCCTCCACATTGGTGACTGCCTTTAAAACTCCCTTGCCGCCAAACCTTTTAGGGTCATTATCTCTTAATTCAACCGCCTCGTTTTCACCGGTAGATGCGCCTGAAGGCACTGCGGCGCTTCCAATGCTGCCGTCTTCCAGTAAAACAGTGGTTTTAAGAGTTGGATTTCCCCTTGAATCAATAATTTCCATCGAATAAACGTCTTTTATTGCTCTACCTGACATAGAAAACTCCTTTTGAGAATTTTTAAGATATTTATGTTTTATACTTTATTATTATATTAGTCAAGATATTTCTGATAAAATAAAATAATAATAATATATTTTTTGATTATAAATTGAGTTAATGAAAGAAATAAGCAATATTAATAATAAATCAATTTTATTGATAAATCCCTGGATATACGACTTTGCTGCCTTTGATATGTGGGCAAGACCATATGGGCTTTATGAAATAGCAGGCAAATTAAAGTCTTTTGGGTTTAATATTTCCATGATTGATTGCATGGAAGAGGGATTATTAAAAAAATCCAAGATATTCGGACAATCCGCTTATTTAAAGACTAAATTGCCCAAAGACTATCGTTTGCATAATATTTTAAGAAATTACGGCAGATACGGCATCAGACATGAACATTTTATTGAAAGACTCAGACAGGAAAAAGCCAAAGGAATAGGGATTGTTTTTATTACATCATTAATGACCTACTGGTATCCAGGCGCTTTTGAGGCTATAAGGCTTGTAAGGCAGGTTTTGGGTGATGTTCCAATTATCTTAGGCGGGATTTATGCCACAATCTGTCATGAACATGCTGTTAAATATTCTGGCGCTGACCATGTAATAAAAGGCAGTTTTGAAAATTATCTCTCAGGTATTTCACCAAATAATAAAATTTATGATTGCCACCCTGCCTTTGACTTGCAACGTGAAATCAGATTTATCCCGGTTATGACCTCAAAAGGCTGTCCTTTTAACTGCAAATACTGCGCATCCGGGATATTAGCGCCGGGCTTTTTTCAGAAGAATCCAGAAGACGTAATTAAAGAGATTGTTTACTGGCATAAAAATTTTAATGTCAGGGATTTTGTATTTTATGACGATGCGCTTTTATTAAATGCTGACAGACATATTTCAGTAATTTTGGAAGGTATTTTAAGGCTTGGATTAAATCTCAGGTTTCATACACCCAATGCGGTGCACATAAGATTTATATCAGGAGAACTTGCAATTCTTATGAAATGCGCTGGTTTTAAGACAATAAGGCTGGGACTTGAAAGCATTGACCCTGAATTTCATAGTTCATATGATATTAAGGTAAAAAAAGAGGAATTTGAAAGGGCAGGCGCTTATCTAAGAGAAGCCGGTTTTTTTAGGGATGAGCTTGGGGCGTATATTCTATGGGGATTGCCGGGGCAGGATATTAAAAGTGTGGTTAAAACCGCTGAATTTGCTGCAAGCCTTGGTGTTTCTCCCTATCTTACCGAATTTTCGCCCATTCCAGAGACAGCATTATGGGAGGAAGCGCTTAAATATACAAGGTATCCCATAGATATTGACCCGCTTTTTCAGAACAATACCCTTTTGCCCTGTGTGAATCCCATTGACTGGGATGAAATACAAAAAATAAAGGATTATACAAGGGCTTTGAGGAAATAGAATTTAATTAATAGTGTTGATTAAACTTATAATCCACAGTATTTTCGTGTATGGAAGATATTATTAAAAATTATACAGAAATAAACTTGACACAAATTAAGTTATATATATTATCTATATATATTTTTATAAAATTTAACATGGCATACAGTCTACTTATTGCTTTTTACCTAAAAAATTAGCTTTTTATTATAAACAAGACCTATGAAAAACAAATTTAAGTTCTTATTTCTTCTTTTTTATCTTTTATTTTTTATTTTGGCTTTTATTCCTGAAGCAAATGCCGCCACACTAAATTCCGAGCCTAAGGGAAAAGGCTCTTTGCCGTCACGTTTTTTTCCGGATGGAACAATCTGTCTGGTCAATGAGGAAACGCCATCTGCCTGCCTAAAAAAATTGGTCACACTCCCTAAGATTGTCAGAAAAGCAGACGCAGCCACCTTTTATGGTGTTTTTGACATAGACGCTGACGGAATACCAGAGGTATTTGTGGATTATTGGTATGCTTTCAATAAAAAGCAGGAAAACAATTCTGTGACGCTCCTTGTCTATAAAAAAATTAACGAAAAATATAAAAAGTTTCTGAAGTTGGAGGCTGAAACATATGGCTATTCAACAGGCGCCTGGTTTCTTAAGGAAACGCCTTTTTCCAAAGCAATTTTTATGACGCGCTATGGCGGTTCATCAGGCGCCGGGCTTTTTTATTTTGATATGAAAAATAAATCTCTCAATCTCATAAGTGATTTAATTTATCTTGAAGGCTATCCTGAATTTATTGATCTTGATAGTGATGGTGTCTCAGAAATTTTTCTGCCGGGAAGAGGACGCGACAGAACAGCTAATCCAGGCGCAGCCATACTCCATTGGAAGGACAACGGATATAGGACTTGTTGGCCTGACTGGAACGGATTGCCTTCCGTTATATATGCAGCCCTTACAGATATTGAAAAAGACGGGAAAAAAGAGGTGACGGCAATACTTGAACCTCAGGAAATTAATTATGATCAGTTTGTAGATGGTGAGACATCTGTTTTAAGGGAATTGGGTGTCTGGCAGATATCTGAGGGAAAGCCGGTTTTGATCTCAAAAACAAAGGTCCCTGATTCCAAATACATGTCAGAGCCTAATTTCGGACGCCTTCCCCCAATAAGTTCAAATATAGAGCTAATCTATTCAAAAACTATTGGATGCTCAAAGCATGGGGACAAGATGCAATGCGCGGAAGAGAGATAGCCCTTCAATAATTTTATTGAATTATTTGGATTTTATGAGAAAAATTTAATTATCATATCATATAGTCATATTTAAAAATAATTTGAGGCAGATAAAAAATGGAGCAAAATAAGGTAATTCAACATTTTGCAAAACAAGCGGATGATTATGAAAAATTAATGACAAGGCTTGTCCCGCAATACCTTGAACAACATCAAATTATCTATACCCTGCTCCCAAATGAAGACAGGCATTACCGGGTTCTTGACCTTGGATGCGGAAATGGAATTTTATCTGAACTGGTCTTTCAGAAACTTCCCTGTTCATACATAGTGGGCTTTGATTTGACTGAGAATATGTTAAAGGCTTATGGACAAAAATTATCTCAATATTCCGGAAGCTTTGAGTTAAAACAGGGTGATTTTAGAACAGACCCAATTGGCGACAGATATGATATTATTATTGTAGGGCTAACCCTTCATCATCTTAACTGGGAGGAAAGAGAGAGATTTTATAAGATATTGTTTTCCTCGTTAAATTATGGCGGTTTTTTTATTGCCAGAGATATTATTATTGATGAAAATAAAGATGTTATGGAAGATCAATACGGCTATTGGAAAGAATTTATGAAATCTAAAGGCGAAGACCCTGATTTATGGTACTCCAAACATATTGAAAAAGATCACCCAATGACCCTTTCAGATCATTTCAGGTGGTTGGAACAAGCGGGTTTTTCAAAGATTGCCTGCCAGTGGCGGCTTTATAATTTTGCAATTACAACAGCGCAAAGAAAAAATTAAGACCACTTAAGAGGCTGTCCCGCAAATATGAAATCATCAATTCGACATACTAAATATAGTTGCAATCAGGTTGTTTTTGTCTATATATAGTTGCTTGAATGTATATTTTTGGGTTTGTGAGACAGCCTCTTAAGTTTTTATATATTTTTAATATTATTGCCTGTTTTTAACCAAATTGCAAAATTTTTCATAAAAATATCCAAGAAGAATTCCATAACTCGCGTTGGCAATAAAGAAATAAATCATACCAACAGGAGTAATAGCAGAAGAAGCAGCAAAGCCTTTTCCAAGTAAGGGCATAACAACAGCGCTGTTTATTATCCATGGAATAAGGGAAAAAATAGCGCCTTTTCGCCAGCCAGGCCATGAAAGCAATTTCTCAAAGCAATATACATAAAATATAGACATCAAAAGACCTATAAAGGTATGAAATAATATCCAGAAAGAAAGTGAGCCTGGAGCCGGTAAATGGGCTGCCATCCAGAAAGAGCTTAAACCTGCGGAATTAAAGAAAGGCCCAAGGTAAAGGCGAAGCACACCAAATAAACCTCCTGATGAGGCTTTTATTTGAAATAACGGGGCGGCCTTTAGTATAATGGTATTAACCAATATTGCCAGCAAGGCAGCGCCAAGCATAATTTTTATTTTTTGGCTTTTTGTAATAGCTGGGCTGAATGATAATTCATTTTTATCTGTAGTCATAAAACTTTTCCTTTGTTTTGCTGAATTTAGTTAAAAAAATACTTGTTAGCCTGGATTTTGATATTCCAAGCGCACTGCCTTAGCAATGTTAATTAGTTGATCTTTTCCCATATTGCCTGAGACCGCATAACCGAACTGACCGTCAATCCAGTAAAATACGCCCACACCCTCGGATTCCCTGAATTGAAAAGAAGTTTGGGTATTATCCCATACACCTCTTCGCACATACATAGTGATACGCTGTCCGTCAGCGCTCTGGTACATGAACTGCGCTGCCATCCTGTTTGTTGATGGCAACAAGCGCCCTCCAACCAGCTCAAATCCCTGATTTTTTAACGAAGGAGGATGTATATCCGCATGCATACGCTCTGATATCCATTCTTCCATTTTATCTTTTTTGTCAGCGCCAAACTCAACAGGATAATTCATGTCAGTTGAATAAACATAGTGGGCAAAAGCAGCGGGCTTCACCAGATGCTCCTGCGCAAGCGTTTTGGTTTCGTGTAATCCCGGCTGTAAACCGCGTATTGCCCAGCCGCTGAAACCTGATATTAGCATTAGTCCTGCCACTGCAGCTGCGCGAAAAAATGTGTAAAACCTGCGGGGACGTGATATTTTTTTTGCAAGACTTATCAGATGCTCAGGCACAGGCTCATTAAGAACAGGATCAAAAAGTGTGTGTAAATCATTGTTTATTTCCTTATAACTATGAATTTTTTCATAAAGCCAGGGATTTTCAGCAAGATAAGCCTCTATTTCAAGAATACGGCTTTCCTCAAGCTCACCGTCAATATATGCTTGGAGCTCTGCATCAGTAATTGTTTTTTTTTTATTTTTCATTTTACCCGCCTTAAACCTGTGACACGCATGTCTTCTCCATCCAGCCAGCGTCGTAGCTGCTCACGTCCGCGGTGTAGTCTTGACATTACCGTGCCCTTTGGGATATTTAATATATCAGCGACCTGTTGATACGACAAACCTTCCAAACCCACCAGTAAAATCACATCCCTCTGTTCAGGAAGCAATGCCTTTAATCCTGACTCAATCTCTGTCACACGCAAACCCTGATCCGGCCCTTCCACTGACTGTGCGCTGTCTATAACATCATCCATTAAAAATCTGTTTGCCTGATTATTTTGCTTTCGGCATTCATTTACGAAAAGATTATGCATAATTGTAAAGAGCCAGGCGCGCATATCACTGCCCGGCTTCCAATATGAAATATTTGCCAATGCCCGCACAAGGCAACCCTGCACCAGATCATCCGCAAGGCTTCGGTCATGCAAAAGCGCCCTTGCATAACGCCTTAGCCTTGGGATTTGATCTACTATAATATCTCTTGGCTCACTCATACGATGATATAATATCTGAAAAATTTCGTAAGTTCATCATTTAAGGAAGTTTTACCGGCATGGAAAATATCCAGTCATTGTCCTTTGCCGGGGCATGACAGGTGATACATTCGGTGAGGTTAGCGCCTTTGGCATAGGGTTTTTGTTCCATACCCACCCAGCGCGCCCAACCCCAGCCTGTTCCGTTTGCGGCGTATTTTTTGCTGTCTTTGAACATAAATTCAGCATGTATAAATTCATCAGGAGCAATTGCCGCAGGCCAAAGCTTTTCAGGCGCTTCCTTTCAAACCATTTTGCCGATAACACTGCCGTCAGGCCAGGGATTGGTTTGTCCTGAGCGCGCCGCCTTGATTGCAATATCGTTTCCAACGATAATACGGATACTTTTGTGGTCAGTGCGATGTGTGGCAGAAATTACCGCCCAATCCTTATAATTAACAGGCAATTGAATGTCCTCTTCAGCAGGCAGGTTGTTATCTCCTGCCCACGATAACCCACTAAAAAACAAAAAAAATCCCATTGAGATTACGAAAATAGCACGCATATGCGCCTCCTTAAAAACTTTTATTTTGGAAAATAATTTCCATTCTTAATCAGGTAAACACATAACATTTAAAAAAATTCCCGGATAAAAAATAATTTTTTATTTAAATATTTTTTTTATCTGATAAATTATTCTGCCTGTTACTGCATTCACATTTATTAAGTTATTTTTCTTGCAAAAAAAATGCAAATTAATTCAAGATATTATATAAAAAATCATATCTTTTCGAAATGTTTGGATTATAGAGTTTCTTAACATTCACATAGTATTGTTAAATTTTGTTTACCATGTTATTTTTTTATTGTTTTTATTAATTTCTCGAGAGATGAAGTGGGTAGATTAAGTTTCTTGTGCCTGTCATGTTAATAACTAATTGATAGGAGGTCAAATGAATCCGCGAAAAAGACTATTGCTATTATTAGCAATAGGCTGCCTCTAAAAATTCATAGACTTTTTTAATGCTATATTATATAATGATA
>DYOW01000167.1 GCA_020720325.1 Desulfobulbus propionicus | reverse complement strand
AGTCAAAAAAATTTTAAAAAAATATTGCAGGAACAGGTCTTAGCTGCCCTGCAATATTTTGATTTTATATATTAATATTTTTAAATTTTAGGGGTAATTATTCAATGCTATTAATAAAATCCGTGACTATCCGCGCTGATTTGCTTTTATAATCATTTGTATTTATTGCGACCACCTCCGCATAATGTCCCACATAAGCAGAAACCGCTGGTTCTGCGGCAGCCATTGCGCTTGCTGTTTCCCATGTATAGGCGCTGTAATCAGTTAATAAAAGCTTATAATAATCCATTCTTTTATCAGGAAAACTATGTTTAACGTAATCAACTAATAAAACTGAATCTTTTTCAAAACCAGGCATGTCATTTTCAGTATCTATTATAAGCATTGGCGGAATATAGGTATTTACATGCATATAAGGCGCCGCTGAATTTAAAGCGGCTTCGTCCCAGCTTCCAAAGGCATTTTGCATTAAAACTTTATATAATAATGTATCTTCAACGCTTAACCCTATTGGATTTTTTGGAAATTTTACAAAATTATATAAATTATACGCGCCGCTCATTGATACAGTTCCTTTAATATCAGAAAGATGATAGCCGTTTTTCATAAGATATGTCTCATCAGTTGAAAGAAGCGCCACAAGGTGAGCGCCTGCTGATTGTCCAAAAAGAAAAAATTTTGCAGGGTCGCCGTGATATTGTGAAACATTCTCCTTTAACCATTTAAATGCGCTGGCAACATCATTAATATGGTCAGGATGTCTGGCATTTCCGTCAGTATCATTTGAAAGCCTGTAATTAACAATTGCTACTGTATAGCCGTAATAACCGGAAAGGGTCATTCCAAGCTCATAATAAGTTGATTTTCCCCCCTGTTTCCATGCGCCGCCGAAAATAAACGTCACAACTTTATTATTATTAAAACCTTCGGGATAATATATGTCTAGTTTATGTCTTGCATTGCCATCATCAATATAACTCAAATCAGACACCTTTGTCACAAGAACTACCCTGTAACCATTATAGAAAATATTTCCGTCATCGAGGATATAACCTGTATATACATTTAAAAACTGTCCTTTGAGGTCAGCCAAATTAAATATTTCGCTAAAAAGGTTGTTTTCAAGGGTGGCTGATAGTGTTATTTTTTCACCGTTATAATAAAAACCATAATTTTTAGCAGGTGAGAACACGTGCATAAACGGAGTTGCAGTCTTTCCAACATGTTCGGGTTTAACATTTAAGACTGGTTTTATTGAGGCATTTTTACTTACACACTCAAAAACTACTTTTTGTTCTGTAATATCCACCAAAGGCAGGCTCATTTCTACTGCATTAAGGGGCGCTGCTGGGGAAAGATTTATTATTTCTTCTGGATATACTTTTTGCGGTATTACTACTGTTAAAAAAGCAATAAAATAGGTTATTAGGAATAACTTTTTAATGTTGTTCATGTTATTCTCCTTTTTAATATTAATTTAAAAATAGAATAACACAGATAGGTTGCAAAATTTTGGGAAATTTGTTTAAAAAATATTGAAAAATTGTTGAAAAAAATATTTTGTAAATACAGAAGGCTGGCAAACCCCAATAAAAGAGGGTTCGCTTTAATCAGGAAGGAATTTAATTTGCTTTTATAATGTTGGCAGGCGGTTGGAAAGAAAGTAAGAAGCCAATCAGATTTTTAAATTAGGTTGCTGGTTTGGGCTTCATAAACAAAATATAAAACAATAAAAAATAGCCTATATGTTAAATAATAACAAACAATTAAACAAAATATCCAATATGAGTTTAGGTGGTGGAAAAAAGCAATAATTATACCCCTCCCCATTGTTAAGACAAAAAATAACGTTGTATTTGGTGGATAATCTGCCAAGTTTCTCCGTTGTTATTTTTATGAATCCAGTCTAAAAAGGCTATTTGTTAAAATTTTAAAAATATAACATGTTGATATTTAAACACATAAATTTATGCAATTCGCTGCAAAAGACGTTTTTAGGCTGGACTCATTGATAAATGTCAGAATAGTTATCCCCTTTAATTGAAAATATTTTAACAGATTCTTTTTAAAAAATA
>DYOW01000069.1 GCA_020720325.1 Desulfobulbus propionicus | reverse complement strand
ATTATATATGTAATAAAATTTTATTTTTCTTGCAATATTTCCTTATTTATGTAAAATATCTTACAATTAATGTTAATTTTAATATATTAATCTATTTTCTACAAGAAAAAAAATTGTTTCTTTTTTTATTATTAATATGATAGAATTTAATGCACAAAAGCTCAAATCCAATCTTAATACACTCATGCTTTTAACAGCTCTTATGTATTTTGTTGTTATTTCTCTTATCTCAGCCCTTGGATATTTTATTTTTATAATTTTTAAACTTACTTCAAATTTGTCAGGACTTTATCTGTATTATTCATTTGGTTTAACAGCTATTATTTTCATGTCATTACTTCCGCTCTTCTATTTATTAAATGAGTTTAATAACTGGAAAACAAGAGAAAAAGAAAAAATATCAAAGGTATCAAATATTATAGGCATATCTAAACCAGAAAGTAAAATTATGGAATTTTTAATGCCTTATCAATCTAAAAAACTTTTTAGCATCATTAAATTAACAGATTCAAATGGTATCACTCTAAACCCTGAATTTGTTATAATTTCTGAATCTTCCCCTTCTATATTTTCTTTAAAAACAAAAAAGAATGTCACTGTTTACAGAGAAAATATATTGCAGGATAAACTTATTGCGGTTGATGATGGAAAAAAAATAATAATTGGAAATATTCTTGATAAAGACTTATTAAAAAAAATTGTTGACAATAAAAAGAAATTTATCTTTAAGCTTATTCCATCAATCATGTTTTTAACCCTTTTATTTATGTTGGCGCTTATCTCCTTAGATGCTATCAAATTATATGAAAATTATTATCTTGCAACTGAAAGCTTAAAATGGGAGAGCAAAAACGGAGTCATTATAAGGTCTGAAATTAAACTAACCAAAATAACCAGCGGTAAAAAAAAATATGATGGTTATGAAGCTTTGATAGTATATGAATATGAAGCAAATGGGATAAAATATAAAGGAAATAACATATTTTTCGGATATGAGCCTGCCATTAAATCTGAGCCTGCCCAAAATATTATCAATAAATACCCTTTAAATGCCCGGACAAACATTCTCTATAATCCTGAAAAACCTGAATTGTCTGTTTTGGAAAGATCAGATGCTGAATTCTTAAAAAGAAAAATTAACAATCTTCATATGGCAATGTTTATATCTTTTTTAACAGTTCCTTTAGCTGTAGGCTTTTCTTTGCTAATTTTTCCTTTTGCTATTCACTATCATGAAAATAAAATTCTTGAAATAATAGAGAATGAAGGAAAATTATAAAAAAATTGTTGACTTTTTTCATTAAAAGAGTTATATAGTTTTTTTTTATTAATAGGTGTGAAAATTTAATCTTATGCAATAATCATTTATTTTTGCATATAACGGTATAAAAAATAAATTTTAAATTGTTTGAAAAATGATTGTAATTCCAGTTTATATTTATTTATTAGTTGTTATTTTAAAAAAATTAATTTTTTTTTTGATTTTTAACAAAAAAGCGCTTTACAATTTATAAAAAACAGTTTTAATAAAATATATATAAAAAATACAAAAAAAAAGGAGATAAACTATGAGTTGCAGTTGCAAATTATTAAACGTTGGTTTTGGCAACTATGTTGTGGCTGAGAGAATAATATCCATGCTTAATCCCGAATCTGCTCCAATGAAAAGATTAAGAGAAGAAGCAAAGTCAAACGGAAGACTTGTTGATGCCACACAGGGAAGAAAAACCCGTTCAATTATAGTCACTGACAGCAATCACATTGTTCTTTCAGCAATACAGGCTGAAACAATAGCGCAAAGACTTGCTTCAGAACTTCTGCCAAAAATTGAAGAAAAAATAGACTAAGGGCATTTGCTTTGTCAAAAGGCGATTTATTTGTTTTATCAGCTCCTTCCGGGGCTGGTAAAACAACTCTTTGCAAAAGAATCTTAGCTAAATTCAATCATATTATCTATTCTGTCTCTTATACCACAAGAAATCCAAGACAGGGCGAAACAGATGGTAAAGACTATAATTTTGTCTCAAAAAGTCTTTTTGAAGATATGATAAAAAATAATGAATTTATTGAATACGCCCTTGTTCATGGAAATTATTACGGAACATCAAAAAAATGGTTAAATGAAAGACTTGAACAGGGAAAAGATATTGTTCTTGACATTGATGTTCAGGGCGCTATACAATTAAAAAAAATTTTCTCAAATGCAATTTTGATATTTATTTTACCACCATCCCTTGAAGAACTTGAAAACAGACTAAGGCTTAGAAATACTGACAATCCAGACATAATCAGGTTAAGGCTTGATAATGCAAGGCAAGAAATTAAAGGGCTTAATATCTACGATTACGCAGTTATTAATGATGACCTTGAAAAGGCTGTAATTGAACTTGAATCAATCATTCAATCTGTTTTTTGCAAAGTAGCAAGAGTTTTAAGCAAAAATCCACACTTTATTATTTAGATGAAAAAAGAAAAAACACCGTCCCTCTGGATATGGGGTTACCACCCTGTTAATGAATTTCTCTTAAAAGCCCCTGAGGCAATCCTTGAAATCAATTGTCTTCCCACATTTGGAACCAAACAAAAAGGTGATAAACTATTAAATTTTGCCCAAAAAAAAGGTTTTAACATAAAAAAAGTAGCGGATTTTAATAAATTTTTCAATCCTGCCGGCGTAAATCACCAGGGAATTTGCGCTTTAATAGAAAATATATGGGAAATTGAATTTGATGATATTTCCTCTCTTTTTCATAAAGACACCATACCATTTCTTGTAATGCTTGACGGTGTGACCGACCCGCAAAATCTTGGGGCAATTATCCGCTCCTGCGCTGCTATGGGGGTTCAGGCAATCTTACTCCCTGAAAGAGGAAGCGTCACTGTCACAAGCGCTGCTGTGAGGGTTTCATCCGGCGCAATATCCCGATTAAAGATATGTTATCTACATAATACAAATAATGCCATTGACCAGCTAAAAGAAATGGGCATCTTTGTTTTTGCGCTAACCCCAGAGGCCAAACAGAAAATCTGGGAGGCAAATCTTACCATTCCTTTGCTTTTAATTTTAGGAGCTGAGGGGGAGGGTATAAGGCATCTCTTAAAGAAAAAATCCGATAATCTCATATCAATTCCCATAAGTAATCTTGACTCCTTAAATGTAGGTTCATCCTGCAGCATTGCCCTGTATGAAACCATGCGTCAGAGGGACTTGAAACATTTTTGATGATAAATCTCTACAGAGGAGTCACCTTTGGCCTTCAAAATATTGCTCTTTTCTTATTAAAAAATAAAAAAGACAATGTATTAATTGAAAAAAGCGGCGCTTACAAAAGAGAAGAAACTCCAAAAGGCCCATATGACATCCATATTCATGCGGTTTCAGTGGGAGAAATGGGGGTAGCTTATGCAATTGTCTCAGCGCTTCGCAGCCTTAAACCTGATTTAAAAATAAGCATATCCGTCACAACGAGAACCGGCTATCAAAAGGCAATGGATACAGTTGGCAAGTATTATCCTGTTTTCTATTATCCCTTTGATTTGCCAAAATCAGTTGAAAGTTTTCTTGATTATGTTAAACCACGCTTAACAGCCACTGTGGAGACAGAGATTTGGCCGAATTTTTTTTACATTGCCTCAAAAAAAAATATCAAAACAACAATAATTAATGCAAGGATATCCAAAAAATCATTTAAAAATTATAAAAGAATAAAACCCTTTATGCAGGATGTCCTAAAATGCCTTTCGGGAGTTTCCGCAATCTCAGAACGATTTAAAGAAAGGCTCATACAGCTTGGGACAAGGGAAGATATAATCAGGGTGACAGGCAATGCTAAGTTTGAATCCTTATTGACACAGCCCAAAATAGAAAAAGCTGAAGAATTAAGAAAACTTCTTGATATTCAAAAAAATATAAAGGTATTTACAGCAGGCAGCATTAGAACAGAAGAAGCAGGCTTTATTGTTGACGCGACAAATAAAATACATGCAAAAAATCCTGACTTAATTATTATTATTGTTCCAAGGCATGTTCAAAATCTTTCAATATTTCAGGAATTACTTGAAAAAAACAATCTTGAGTATCAATTGTTTACTTCACTTCAAAAAGGTGAAAAACGATTTAAAAATATAATTCTTG
The DNA here is from genome assembly GCA_020720325.1 of Desulfobulbus propionicus. Taxonomy (GTDB): domain Bacteria; phylum Desulfobacterota; class Dissulfuribacteria; order Dissulfuribacterales; family DYOW01; genus DYOW01. The sequence continues at coordinate 7,944 of DYOW01000069.1, read as the reverse complement.
TAGATATTATAGGGCCTCTTTTTAATATTTACGGTCTTTCGGATGTAGCGTTTGTTGGAGGCACTTTAATACCTGTGGGCGGACATAATATTATGGAGCCTGCCGCATGGGGATGCCCTGTTATTTTTGGTGAATTTATAGACAATGTTGAAGATGCTGCAATTGAGCTTTTAAAAAATAATGGCGGGATTATGGTGAAAAATACATCTGAATTGGTGGAAAATGTGGTAAAATTAATCAATAACGCTGATTTATCTGAAAATATGGGAAAAATGGGAAGAAAATCTCTTGAAATCCTTGGAAAAGACTCGGCGACAAAACAGGCAGAATTTCTTCTGGAGTTGCTGGAAAGATAAAGAACTGTCTGAATCACGGATTACATGGATAAAAAGAAACTGAATTCATGGAATTTTTTGAATTGACAGAATTAAATGGAATAATATCGTTATGTTTGCCGTGTAATCCGTGATTCAGACAAAATAAGTCTTATACACAAGATAAATCCCCTCAATAGTCAAATCAGGGATATATTCTTCAATTACAGGGCAATGATTCGCCATTATGCCTCCAAGACCGCCTGTGGCAATAATTTTTAATGGCGCTGGCATTTCCTTTTTTATTCTTAAAATTAATCCGTTTGTCATGTCAGCATAGCCAAGCATTATACCGTTTGAAATTGCGTGTTCTGTATCACGGCACAGACAGGTTTCAGGGGTTTGATTGAGGTTTGCAAGGGGCAAAAGGGATGTTTTTTCATAAAGAGAATCAAACATTAATTTTATACCGGGAATTATAAGTCCTCCCATAAATTCAGCCTGTTCAGTCACACAGTCAAAGGTTGTGGCGGTTCCGAAATCAATTACAAGGGTGTTGGTTTTATACTTACTCCATGCATAGAATACATTAACAAGCCTGTCTGTTCCAAGTTTTTCAGGTTCATTGTAGAGGTTTTTAATATTTTTAATAGTATTGTTTTTTATTATAAAAGGTTCGATATTAATGTAATTTCTTGTAAAATCTGACCATATTAAATTCATTTCAGGGATAACGCTACAGATTATAACAGCATTAATATGAGATAATACAAATCCTGCATTATTCAGAAGGGTTATGACTGCCGCTGCAAGTTCATCGGATGTCTTAAAAAAAGATGAAATCCTGAATGTTTTAATAAACTGGTTATTGCTGTAAATCGCAATTGTGGTGTTTGTATTTCCAATGTCAATGCAAAGAATTAAATTATCCATTTTTTTGCGCCTTGATAACCATCCATTCGCTTTTTTTAAAAATATAAAATAAAAATTCCAATAATTCCAGTAAAATATTAGGTAAGTTTAAGTTTATGGCTTTTTTATAATAATAATTTTTAAGACTTTTATTACTTATCTTAAATTCATGTTGTATGTCAGTGATTTTAAAGCCTGTTTGTGTTAATAAGCGTGATATAGTTTCAGAAGAAAAATGATACAGATGCCTGGGAAGATCAAGGTCGTTCCAGTTTTCACCTGTAAGTTTGGCAATGAAACTGTCTATGTTTGGAAGACCAAGGATTAACCTGCCGTTTGGCTTTAATACTCTATGAATTTCCAAAAGGACATTTAGGGGATTGTGGGTATGTTCAAGCGAATGTCTTGAAATCACAATGTCAAAGGAATTATCCGGAAAAGGAAAACTTGAATCCATGTCTTGGTTAAAAACATTTAGATTGTAAGTGTTTTTGAGAAATTGCGATGTTATTGGGTCTATTTCAATTCCTGTGACATTAAAACCTTTTTCTTTAAAAAAAATAAGGAGTTCTCCTGAGCCGCAGCCAAGGTCCAAAATTGAATTGCCATTATTTTTATCTATAAACCATGGATTCTTAAAGATATAATATAAAAATTTTGTTTTATATTTTTTTTTTCTTTTGATTAAATCTTTTGAACTTAATGTTGTCTTTGGTCTGTAATCAGATGGATAGAATTGAATGATTTCGTTTTTTGAAGGTCGTGGATTAAGATAAATAAGCCCGCAATTTTTACATTTAGTCAGATTAAAGACAGTATCCGTTGTGTTATATCTGATATCTTTTGATTGTAAATGAATATGATCGTTGTTAGAGTTACAAATTATACAGTTAATGTTTTCCAATTTGGCAATTAAATAATAAGTGAATTTATCTTAATATAACATAATTTATTTCAGATAACCACAAAATTTTAGCAAAAAAATAATTTAACAAACGCTCAAAAAATACCTTGACATTTCGAGCGAAAGATATTATTGTTATTGCAAATGAAATACAATAAATCTTAAGGAGGTTTATAAAATGATTATAGCAGTAAGCGTTTATGAAAACAATATAAGTTCACAGGTTGACCCAAGATTTGGAAGAGCTTCATATTTCTTGATTTTTGATGAAAATAATAATCTTATTGAAAGTATTGATAATACAGCTTCCGGAGCTATGGCGCAGGGAGCCGGAATAAATACCGCTACCCTTATTGCCAAAAAAGGCGCAAATGTTTTAATTACAGGCAGCGTTGGGCCAAAGGCGCTGGCAGTTCTTGAAAAAGCAGGTGTTAAAATTATAGAAGGAATGGGCGATATGAATATCATGGATGCATTAAACAATTTTAAAAATAATACGGTTAATCAACCCTTGTCTCCAGACAATGAAACCCAGATAGTAAGAGGAGCTGGCATGGGCGCAGGCAGAGGAATGGGTATGGGTAGGGGCAGAGGTGGTATGGGAATGGGAAAATGCGGTTGCAGAAGAAGAATGAGAATCTTTCAAAATTTTTTTCGCTGCAGATGGTTTAATAAATAAATTTGGATATTAATAAAATGAATATAGCGGTTGCCAGCGGAAAAGGCGGAACAGGCAAGACCACTGTTGCCATAGGTCTTGCCCTAACCCTAAAAAATAATGTTGAGCTTATAGATTGTGATGTTGAGGCCCCCAATTGTCATATCTTTCTTAAACCTCAGATTATTTCACGTGAAGATATATATCTGACTGTTCCTGACGTAATAGAGAGTAAATGCACATATTGCGCAAAATGCTCTGATTTATGCCAGTTTAAGGCAATATCTGTATTTGGCAGGAATATAATGATGTTCCCGGAACTTTGTCATTCCTGCGGGGGGTGTTTTCTCGTATGTCCTGAAAATGCTCTGGTTAAATCAAAAAGAACCATAGGTGTAATTGAAAAAGGCAATTCAGATAATATTTCATTTATGCACGGAATTTTAAGGATAGGCGAGGCAATGTCTCCTCCTCTTATTAAAGCCCTTAAAAATCTGGAACAAAGAAATAAAATCAGGATTATTGATTCTCCACCTGGAACGTCATGTCCTGTTGTCGCCTCTGTTGACGGTGTAGATTATTGCATCCTTGTCACTGAACCAACACCTTTTGGTTTTTATGACCTAAAGCTTATTGTCGGGATGCTTGATAAAATTCATATTCCTTACGGAGTTATAATTAACAGAGATACTTCAGAGATTTCGGATGTTGAAAAGTGGTGTAATGAAAAAAAGATTCCCATACATTTTAAGATACCTTTTAATAAAAAAATAGCAGAAGATTATTCAAGGGGAATAAGCCTTATTAAAACAATGCCGGAAATAAAAGATTCTTTTTTAAAATTAATTGAGGACATAGCAGTATGAAAGAACTTTTAATATTAAGCGGAAAAGGCGGCACAGGCAAAACCACAATCACAGCCGCGCTTGCAGTTTTGTATAAGGATAAAATTATTGCTGATTATGATGTTGACGCCCCGGACCTTCATATCCTCCTTAAACCTGAACCAATTACTATAATGCCTTTTTATTCGGGTTTTAAGGCTAAAATATTACAGGATAAATGTGTTAAATGCGGAACATGTCTTGAAATTTGCAATTTTGAGGCAATTACCATTGAAAATAATGATTATTTTGTAAAAGACACTGGTTGTGAAGGCTGCGGTGTATGCATAAAGTTTTGTCCGGAAAATGCAATAGTATCGGAAATTAATAATTGCGGTGAATGGTTTATTTCTGAAACACCATTTGGTATAATGGCTCATGCGCAGCTTGGAATTGGTGAAGAGAATTCCGGAAAGCTTGTTTCAACAGTGAAAAAAAATGCAAAGGATATTGCAAAAAAAAATGGAATTAATTTTATAATCTCAGATGGTCCCCCTGGAATTGGTTGTCCTGTAATTTCTTCGATTTCAGGAGTAAATCTGGTTCTTATTGTTACTGAGCCTACTTTATCAGGGCTTCATGATCTAAACAGAGTAAAACTTCTTGCAGACCACTTTAAGGTACCCTCTTTTGTATGTATCAATAAATTTGATATAAACTTAAGTGTTTCTAAAGAGATAGAAAATTGGTGTGAAATCAGTGACTCAGAGGTTATCTCAAAAATTCCTTTTGATCATTATATAGATGAAAGCATAAAAAAAGGAATACCAATAACTCTTTACAATAAAGATGCGCCTTCTTCAAAGGAAATAGAATTAATGGCTCATAAAATAGAAAATATATTAAAAAAAATGTAATACCAAGGAGTATTAAAATGAAAATCGCATTTCCATTACTTGACGGATTATTGTCCGAACATTTCGGACACGCGCCGGAATTTGAATTTATTATGATTGAAAACAATAATATTTTAGGTTCTGAAAGAAAAATTCCACCTCCACATGAACCTGGCGTTCTTCCCAAATGGCTTGGAACTGAGGGCGCAACACATATAATCTGCGGAGGAATTGGCCCAATGGCAGTAAAACTTATGCGAGAGGCAGGAATTGCAGTTTATATGGGTTTTCCAGGAAGAGATTTGCAACATAATATTGAAAATTTTATTAATGGCAACTTACAGGAAATTATTCAGGGAACATGCGGCGGACACACGCACACCGGCGGACATAGCTGCGGTCATTAATGTTTAAAAAATAATTTTTTTTCTCCCTTACCTTACCTCAACATAAAAGAGATTACTCCTTAGCGGATAATCTCTTTTTTTTATTTTAAATTATCTTATAATTTAATCATAAAAAGGCATTGTTAATTAAATATAGTAGTTATATTTGAGTCACAAATATTAGATTGCTTCGTCACTGCGTTCGTCGCAATGACAGGATGGTTTATCACTCTTTGCTGAGCTAAGCAATCTCATACCATAAAAACTTATATTAAATTAAAATGTCCATAAACAAACTAATCAACCAAGAATCTTATCAAACTTAATGCATGAAATTTATAATAAAAGAAGTTAACCATCTCTGCGGCAGGGCGATTCACCAAAACAACCTCCTTAAAAATAATGACAAGATATTAATCGGTTTTTCAGGTGGTTATGACAGCATATTAATGTTATATCTAATTAATAAGTGGTTGAGCAAGGCGCCTATAAATTTTCAGTTGACAGCGGTATATCTTGACATGGGATTTGATTATTCCAATTTTGAAAATATTTGTGGCTTTCTTAAAAATTCAGGTATGTCTTATATTGCTGAAATGACTGATTACGGTGTTTATGCCCACAGCAATAAAAATCGCGGGAAAAGCCCTTGTTTTTTATGTTCACTTTTGAGAAGAAAAAGGCTTTTTGAGCTTACAAAGGCATTAGGTTGTAATAAACTTGCCCTTGGACATAATCAGGATGATGTGATTGAAACATTTTTTATGAATATGACCTACAGCGGCGAGTTAAGCGCTATGGTTCCAAGACAGGAGATGTTTAAGGGACTTTTGACTATTATACGACCGCTTTTATACATTCCAAAGCATAAGATAATTAAGGCATGTGACAACCTTAAAATCACTCCGTTTACAAATCCGTGTCCTTCAGCAGGAAAGACCAGAAGGGAGGAGATTAAACAGGTTCTTGATGGTCTTTATAATTCAAATAAGAATGCAAGGGGAAATATCTTCAGGGCATTAAGCAATGTGAGAAGGGAATATCTTTTGTAATATCTTAATTTATTTTATAACAATATAAAAATTTTGCAATAGCCTGATTAATCTTAATAAAATAGTTGTTTTTTAATATTTTTTATTAAATTTATAGCATTTATATGTTATAATATAATCAAAGCTGAAAATTGTTGAAAAAAAAAGAGGGTAACATGGATAAAGGTCAATATGGCAGAAAAGACAGATTAATCCAACAAAAACGTATTGATGCTTATGAAGAAAAACAAAAACTACCCGATCCAACTCAATGCGAACAATGCAAGGCTGTTTTTACGGGTGGTAGATGGACATGGAATATATTGCCAGATATTTCCAACAAATCAATATGTCCTGCATGTCAGCGAACAAATGATAATTTTCCCGCTGGATATATTGAATTAAGCGGAACTTTTTTGAAGCATCACAAAGATGAAATTCATAACCTTATAAAAAACATTGAGGAAAATGAGAAAAACCAGCACCCAATAGAACGTATCATGGATATAACAACTGAAGAATCAAAAACTACTATAACCACAACTGGAATACACATAGCAAGACGTATTGGGGAGGCAGTGAATAAGGCTTATCAGGGTAATCTTGACTTTAGTTACGGCGATAATGAAAAAATTATCAGGGTAAACTGGAACAGAGATTAAAAAATATTTTTATTTTTTATCAAAGTAAATTAAAAACCGATAATTAATTTAACCAAACATAATTTAACATTTTAACGCTTTTCATAATCCTATACATACCTCCCACCTTAAGCCTCTGTTGAAATATACAGAGGCTTTTTTTATTCAATTATCTGCGCCGGATGGACTATTTTAATATTTTTGCTGTAAATTTTCAGATTTTTCATAAATTGCAGCTGGCATCCCGAACAGTTTGTGATTAAGTACTTGATATTATTAAGCTCTGTTCCATTAATTTTCTTCTTAAAGATATCATCTGAAAATTCAGGATGTTTCAAGGAAAAAACACCCCCGAAACCACAGCATTTGTCAGGCAATATCTTAATTTTTTTTCCAAACAATTCCTTAAGAAAAAATTCCGTGTTTTTTGATGTTTTATGACATGGGGAGTGATATAAAACATCGCCTTCAAGGCTTTTTAATATTTTCTCAGATATTCTTACATCATAATTTTTTGAAATAAAATCTGTAAATTCCATTGTTTTTGAAGAAAATTCCAATGCTTTTTTTGAATAGTTTGAGTCTGCGTCAAAGGCGTCTTTCCAGTTATTTTGTATCATAAATGCGCATGATTCACAGCCTGTGATTATTATATCCGGGGAATATCCAAGGAATATATCAATATTTTTTTGTATCATTGCGGATATTTGTTTTTTCCCGCCAGACCAGAAAGGCATGCCGCAACAGGTTTGCTCCTCCGGGATGATGAGAAGTGAATCATAAAAAAAATTTTTAATATGAGAGATAACATCATTAAGAAAATATTTATGAACACATCCGGCAAATAAAAGAATTTTTTTTACAGATTTAATTCTATTTAATAATTTTTTTGATTTACTATCTGAATTTACGTCATTTTTATTTAGGTTGTATAGTTTATTGGCAAGAAATTCTGAAACTTTTGAAAAAGGCAAAATTTTTTTTGATAATTCAAATAAAGCAGGTGATGGATATTTATTTTTCATATATTTTGACCTGAAATCTCTTAAATGAAATGAAATATCAATGTCTGCCGGACAAATTTTTGAACATTTCCCGCACATAAGGCAAGCTGAGATTGTTTCCTGCACGAATTTGTCGTTTGGGTTAATTAAATTCTTATTAACCGCATTAATAAGGCTTATTTTTCCCCTTGGAGAATAACGCTCGTTTAAGGTAATCTCATAAACAGGGCATACAGACAGACAGGTGGCGCAATGGGTGCAGGAATTAATATTGATTGTGGATTTATGTTTTTTCATTTATTACAAAATATGGTATTTTTTTTATTTATCAAGGCACAAAAAATAAAGATTTGAAAAGTGTCTGAATCATGGAT
>DYOW01000068.1 GCA_020720325.1 Desulfobulbus propionicus | reverse complement strand
GAAAAAAAATTTCGACTGACATATTTTTTTTATATTGAACTTTATTATTAAACAATATATAGTATCATTATTTTTATCAATATGCTATATTTAGTATTTCTTGCAATTAATTTTTTATAAAAGGTATTTATACATGGAAGCAAAAAAAGAATTCAAACTCCCTTCAACTAATTTGGATCTGACTGAGAATGCCCTTTTTGTTCTGGCAAAAAGATATCTCAAAAAAACAGAAAACGGCGCGCCTTCAGAGACCCCTGAAGATATGTTCATGAGAGTGGCAAAGGCAATTGCCGCCGCTGACCTTAATTACGATCCTCATGCTGATATTGAGGCTATTTCAAAAGAATTTTATGATATGATGACCTTGTTGGATTTTCTTCCCAACTCCCCAACGCTAATGAACGCCGGAAGAGAACTTGGTCAATTGTCCGCATGTTTTGTCTTGCCCATTGAGGATGATATTGAAGGTATTTTTAATTCTGTAAAATATGCTGCGCTCATTCACAAAAGCGGCGGCGGGACTGGATTTTCTTTTTCCAAGCTTAGACCTGACGGAGATATTGTCCTGTCCACCCACGGAGTCGCGAGCGGTCCAATCTCTTTTATGAATGTATTTGACGCGGTCACCGAGACCATAAAACAGGGAGGCACAAGACGCGGCGCAAATATGGGAATCTTAAGGGTGGATCACCCTGACATTGAGGCATTTATTACCTCCAAGCTAAATCATAAAAAACTTACCAATTTTAATATATCTGTTGCCCTTACAGAGGATTTTATGAAATCTGTAGAGGCAGATATCGAATATCCCCTTATTAATCCCAGAACAAAAAAAACAACAAGCCTTGCGAGCGCAAGGGAGATTTTTGATAAAATTATTGATTGCGCATGGAGAAGCGGCGAACCCGGCATAGTATTTCTTGACAGAATCAACCGGTCCAACCCAACCCCCCAACTTGGCGAGATAGAAAGCACCAACCCCTGCGGTGAGCAGCCTCTTTTGCCTTATGAATCGTGTAACCTTGGTTCAATAAATCTTGGTAAATTTTATAATAACGGAAAAATTGACTATGACAGGCTTTCCAAAATTGTCGCAAAAGCAGTTCATTTTCTTGATAATGTCATTGATATAAATAAATATCCCCTTGCAGAAATAAAAAAGAACACGCTTGTAACAAGAAAAATTGGTCTTGGCGTAATGGGTCTTGCTGATCTTTTGATTCAGTTAAAAATTCCCTATAATTCAAAGAAAGCTATAACAATTTCAAAAGAACTCATGTCTTTTATTGACAAAGAATCCAAAAAGGCATCTGCAAGGCTTGCTGAAAAAAGGGGAAATTTCATTGCCTATAACGGAAGCATTTATGACACACCTGAAACACCTTACATGAGAAATGCAACCACCACAACCATTGCTCCAACTGGTTCAATAAGCATTATTGCCAATGCGTCAAGCGGAATAGAACCGATTTTTGCTATATGCTATATCAGAAAAATTCTTGACGGCACAGAAATGACAGAGGCACACCCACTTTTTATTCGCTTATTAAAGGAGCGAGGCATATATACAGATGATTTGTTGAAGGAAGTTGCAAAAAGATGCGGTATTAAAGATATTCATTTAATTCCTGATGATGTTAAAGAGATATTTGTCACTGCAATGGATATTACCCCTCAGGATCATATTGAGATACAGGCAGCCTTTCAGGAAAATACAGATAATGCCGTGTCAAAAACAATAAATTTTCCCCAGGAAGCCACTCCTGATGACATAAGAGATGCTTATATGCTTGCTTGGAAAAGGGGATTAAAGGGTATAACAATTTACAGGTACGGAAGCAGAGATGAGCAGGTGCTTAATCTCCACTTAAAAGACAAAATAAAAGAAGAAAAAGAGATAAAAGGCGAGGCAGGAATGATAACACCCCGTCCAAGACCTTCAAGGACACGGGGAGTCACTGATAAACTTCGCACAGGATGCGGAAATCTTTATGTGACAATAAACCAGGACACCGAAGGAATATGCGAGGTTTTTGCGCAGATGGGAAAGGCTGGCGGATGCGCTGCTTGTCAGATTGAGGCTGCAAGCCGTCTTGTATCCCTGGCGCTTCGTTCAGGCATTAATATCCGATCAATTGTTGAGCAACTATCAGGAATCCGCTGTCCTTCTCCCTCATGGTCAGAAGGAAAACAGATATTATCCTGTCCTGATGCCATGGCAAAGGTTTTAAGCACAGTTGCTGATATTGAGATAAAAAAAGAGCATTTTGCCGGCATGACCTGTCCTGAATGCGGCGCGACCCTTGAACAGGAGGGTGGATGTATCCTTTGCCGTTCATGCGGTTATTCAAAGTGTGATTAGTTTTCAATAATTTTTAAGTTGTTAGATGGCGGCATAATAATAAATGGATTAGCGTAATTGGCACATATTGAAAAATATAATAAAATTCAATAAATTACAGATTAGTATTCCAATTATTATATGTTTGGTTGCTATTGCAAATAATTTATTTTTGTTTGCAGTCCTTGATTTTAATATTGATGCCTGTTTAGACTCAGGTGGCGCTTGGAATAATGTGAGCAATAAAAATTTTTTCCATCATTTTTAAGATATATGAGTAAGATTAAAATATTTTTAATAATAAAATTAATGCAAACTTATTTATAATTGTTATTTTATCAATAATACTACAAAATAATAAAATGAAAATGAGGAGGCAGATTCGTGACTGCAGAACCCAAAAACACAGGAAATCCTGTTCTTGACCAGCAGGAACAGAAAATAAAGGAAAAATTAGCAAATATTGACCATAAGGTAATGGTCATGAGCGGAAAGGGAGGTGTTGGCAAGAGCACTGTCGCAATAAATCTTGCTGTGGGACTCTCTCTTGAAAATTATTATGTGGGTCTTCTTGACGTGGATCTCCACGGGCCCAATGTGCCAAAGATGCTTGGTCTTGAAAGAGGAGAGCTACAAAAAAGACCTGACGGAACAGTTGGCGCTGTTATATACTCGCCCAATCTTAAATTTATGTCTGTTGAACCACTTTTGCCGAACAAAGATTCTGCTGTAATGTGGAGGGGTCCGTTAAAAATGTCTGCCATCAGGCAGTTTATATATGATATTGAATGGGGAAAACTGGATTATCTTGTCATTGACGCGCCGCCCGGAACAGGTGATGAGCCAATGACAGTGGCACAGACCATCCCTGACGCCTATGCGGTGATTGTAACTACCCCGCAGGAGGTTTCCCTTCTTGATGTCAGAAAATCCATAACCTTTTGCAGAAGTGTCAAGATGCCAATACTTGGAATTGTGGAAAATATGAGCGGAATGCTTTGCCCACATTGCGGCAAGGCTATTGACATCTTCAAAAAAGGCGGCGGAGAAAAACTTGCCGAGGAGCTTGAAGTGCCGTTTCTGGGAAGGGTGCCCGTTGATCCAAGGATAGTAATCACAGGCGACGCCGGAAAACCAATGGTTGCGACATATCCAAACAGCAATACCGCAGAGGCTTTTGAAGGTATTATCAGGAATATCATTAACCAGACACAAAAAATGTCAGTAAAAAAACAAGGCTGATTTTTTTTAGCCTTGGCAAAGGAGGCAAGCAATGGATAAGAATGAACTTTGTGAACAAATCAGAAAGATTTATCCGGACATTGGCGCATGCGCCATTGATGTTGATGTAAATTTTGATGAAAATAAAAATGCATGGATAGTTACCCTTAATAAAGACAATAAAACCTTAACAACCCATCTTGAAACAGAAGAAGCAGATGCATGTATGCTGGGACAACAATGTGTTTCTCTTGGCATACAGGTTGGAGAACTCGTTAAAAACCTCAGAGAAAGACCCGCGACAAGGCAATCAGAAGGGGTTTAATAAAAAGAACGACAAATAAATCCAGATTTTAATTGTTTGCTTAAACGCCCCCTCTTTTTTGCAGAGGGGGACTTTACTATTAACTAATAAAGCGCTTTTAGGAGGTGTCTTATGTCAAATTTAGTATGGGAAACATCTTGGGATGTTGCGTTTGAAAAGGCAAAAAAAGAAAACAAACCAGTTTTAATTGATTTTTTTAACCCCAACTGAATTGGTTGCCAACAGATGGATGCAGTTGTGTATCCTGTAAAAGAAATCGGCGATTTTATCATGAATGAGATGATACCCTTGAGAATTCCCACAAGTAATGAGGAAATGACAAAAAAATTTGAAATTAAATGGACTCCAACCCTAATTACCATGGATGTTAATGAAAAAGAACACCAGAGGACACTGGGATTTATGGGTGTTGATGAATTAATTCCTTCCTTACTGCTTGGGATGGCAAAAATTCCTTTTGATGAAGGTGAACCTGCCAGGGCAATTGAGCTGCTGCAAAAGGTTATTGATGATTATCCAAAAAGCAATAGCGTTCCTGAGGCGATATTTTTAAGAGGAGTGGCGGGTTATAAAAACACCCACCAGGCTGCTCCTTTAAAGGAAGCTTACAATATCTTAAATCAAAATTATCCCGACACCACCTGGGCTAAAAGGGCATATCCCTACAGTCTTTTATAAATTAAACCTTTTTGTTTAATAAAGCTGCATTATTTGCAAGCATTGAAAGGGCATCTGTTTTTTCATTATTAAGCCTTTTTAATACAGATGCCCTTATTTCAGGACGAGATGAAGGAAATCTTCCGCTCCTTTCCTTGTAAACTTCCTGAATCAGGTTTCTTTCGGAAAGACTTTTGTTTGTTGCCTGCAAATTTTTTATGCTTTTAATGAATATATTTGCCCCTCCTGTTGCGCCATGCTGCACTGCTGTGCTGAAAAGCGCCTCTCTTAATGCCGGTGATGCGTTTGAAAGGTCTATGCCTGTTTCATTTTTTATCTTATTGACAGCAGGCTCAAAGTGATTTTTCATAATAAATTCTTTTTGAAGCGCAGCAAATCTTTCCGGGTTTTCAGCTGCAATCTGTTTCCATACCTCAGGCATTTTGCCTTTTGTGCCCAGGGTGTTGGAATTTCCTGCAGCATTTAATCTTTGCGCCCATCCAGGTTCTTCTGATTCAAGAAATTTAATAAAATCCGACATTGTGCCTTGTTTGGATGAAATTTGATATGTTCCGTAACTTGTCCCCCCGTTTGGGTCATAACCTATAGCAGAAATACTGTCAGATCCAGATTCAAATTTTTTAGAAAGCCCTCCTATATCATTTGATAAGAGATAATTTTGAGGGATTGATTTTTTTAAGGCATTGCCTGAAATGGCATTATCAAGGACATCCTTGAACCCGCTTGTTTTATTGGCATTTGTGAGATTTCTGCTAATTGGTCTGGCAAGGGTTTTTGAAAGGGCATGATTAACATCGTATGGTTGTCCAGGCTGTAGTCTGTTTCTTATAGACATTAATTTTCTCCTTATTTAATACATTTTTATGCAAGTATCAAGCCAATATTTAAAATAAAAAAGCCCGACCATTTTTAGCCGGGCTTAAAAGTAAAAAAATATAAAATTACTAAAACTTATTTATTTCTGCATTAATATCTGTTTTCCCTTGATTAAATCCTCTACAACAGATGGATCTGCAAGTGTGCTTGTATCGCCGAGTTCACCAGTATCGCCTGAGGCAATTTTTCTGAGGATTCTTCTCATAATTTTGCCGCTTCTTGTCTTTGGAAGTCCACCTGCAAACTGAATCACATCAGGGGAAGCGATTGGCCCTATTTCTTTTCTAACATGATTTCTAAGCTCTTTTCTGAGTTCTTCGCTTTCATCAATGCCAGCCTTAAGGGTAATGTAGGCATATATTGCCTGACCCTTAATATTATGGGGCATTCCCACAACAGCAGCCTCAGCAACAGCAGTATGTGCGACAAATGCTGATTCTATTTCGGCAGTGCCAAGTCTATGGCCTGATACATTAATAACATCATCAACCCTTCCCATAATCCAGAAGTAATCGTCATCATCCATTTTTGCGCCATCGCCAGTCTCATAGCAGTTTGGGAAGGCATCAAAATATTGTTTTTTGAAACGCGCCGGGTCTCCCCATACGCCCCTTAACATTCCGGGCCAGGGTTTTTTTATTACAAGAAAGCCGCCTTCATTAGCCTGAGCTGTTTTGCCTTCTTTATTAACAATCACAGGTTCTATTCCTGGTAATGGAAGAGTTGCTGAGCCTGGTTTTAATGGTGTTGCAAATGGAAGGGCAGAAATCATAATGCCGCCTGTCTCTGTCTGCCACCAAGTATCAACAATAGGGATATTTCCCTTGCCAATATTATCATGATACCACATCCATGCCTCCGGGTTTATTGGCTCGCCAACAGAACCAAGCACCCTGAGGGTTGAAAGGTCATGTTTCTCTGTCCAGGAAACGCCTTCTTTCATGAGGGCGCGGATAACCGTTGGGGCGGTGTAGAATATATTAACCTTGAATTTTTCAACTATTTTCCAGAATCTGTCTGGTTTTGGATAGCTTGGAACACCTTCAAACATGAGAGAAGTAGCGCCAAGAGCCAATGGTCCGTATAAAATGTATGAATGTCCTGTAATCCAGCCTATATCTGCTGTGCACCAGTGAATATCATCTTCTTTAATATCAAAAACCCATTGTGTTGTATGGGCGGCGTAAGTTATATAACCACCTGTTGTATGGAGTATTCCCTTTGGTTTTCCGGTGCTTCCGCTTGTATACAGGATAAAGAAAGGATCTTCAGCTCCCACTGAAACAGGGTCGCACTTGTCTGTAACATCGGAGGCATTTACTTCGTCATGCCACCAGAAATCCCTTCCTTCCTTCATTGCAGTTTCATTGCCAGCCCTTTTTACAACCACGCATTTTTCAACGCATTTGCAGCTATCCATTGCTTCATCCGCATTTTTCTTTAATGGAATCACCTTGCCTGCCCTTATAACTGCGTCAGAGGTTATAAGAACTTTTGACTGGCAGTCATCAATTCTGCTTTGAAGGCTGTGCGCGCTAAATCCTGCGAACACAACGCTGTGCACTGCGCCAAGTCTTGCGCAGGCAAGAAGTGTGATTGCAAGCTCAGGGATCATGGGAAGATAAACAGAGACCCTGTCGCCTTTTTCAACGCCCATTTTTTTTAACACATTTGCAAAACGGCAAACTTCACTGTGAAGCATTTGATATGTATAGACCTTTACCTCATCTTCACCTTCACCCTGCCATATTATCGCTGCTTTGTTGCGTCTTGCGCCAGATAAATGACGATCAAGACAATTATATGACACATTAAGCATTCCGCCAATGAACCACTGAATTTCAGGTTTTTTAAAGTCATATTTAAGAACTGTTCTCCATTTTCTGTCCCATGTAATTAGTTCTTCTGCCCTCTGCGCCCAGAATGTTTCTGGGTTTTCCATTGATGCCTTGTAGAATTCTTTATATTCTTTCATGCTTTTAACATGGGCATCCCTTTGATCTTTCTTTGAAGGCTTAAAAATACGGTCTTCGCGCATTAAACTCTCAATCTGCTGTTCTTTTTCGCTCATAATCGCTCCTTGGTTGTGTTTTTAATTTTTTAAAATAAAAGTAGAATAAATAAAATTATTTTTATATATTTGTAGCATAACAGTAACACTTTTGTCAAGATGTGAAATAATAATTAAAAAACTTTATTTCAGGTTGTTATGGAATGGTTTATATCTTGAGCAACGTGCGAGTTTAGTTTATATTGTCTTTAAAATATAATTATTTTCACTTAGTTAAATTTAGTTTAATCAGAAATTCTCTTTAAAAAAATAAAAAAAATAGTATTAATAACGTGGTAAGATGGTTGACGGGTCACTTTAAAAAATAATTTTCTTCTAAAATAAAGGATATCTCCATGAAAAAAATATTTTTTCTTGTTTTGTTTCTTTTATCATCAATAAATCCCTGTTTTTCCAACAATACCCCGGATATTTATATTCCAGACCAGCTTAAACCCTGGGCGCAGTGGGTCTTATATGAACAGGAAAAAATGTTTTGCCCGGGTCTTTCAGGTTCTGATACCGTTTTATGCAACTGGGAGTCATATCTGCAAATAAATATCTTTGAAAAAAAAGGGGAGTTTATCCTGAAAGGTTATATGGCTGCCCCCGGATATCTTTATATACCGGGTAATTTTGAAAATTGGCCTATATCAGTGACATTAAACGGTGAAAATCCACCTGTAATAAAAAAAGATAATAATCCTGCGCTTTTTGTCAAAAAAGGTGATTTTGTAATAACCGGAGTCTTTAATTGGGAAAGACCACCGGCATCTGTGACCATACCAAATAGTTATGGCATAGCGGCGCTAACCATGGAGAATAAAACCTTTTTTAATCCTATTGCTGATAATGAAGGAAGAATATGGCTTGTAAACAGCGAAAAAAAACCTGCAGAAAAAAGACAGGATTACATAACAGCCTCATTATACCGCCTTTTTTCCGATGATATCCCCATGCAGCACACCACAAGACTTGAATTGGATGTATCAGGCTCAGCTCGGGAAATGGAATTCAGGGATTTATTACTGGAAAATTCTGTATTAATGCGCTTAAATTCTCCATTGACAGCAAAATTTGACAAGGACAAAATATTAAAGGTTAAGGTTAAGCCAGGAAGATGGGTAATAGAATTTGATGCAAGGTTTTCTGGAAATCCTTCTTCTTTAGCATATAAGCAACTTTTAAAACCCCTTCCTGAGACAGAAATATGGTCTTTTAAGGAAAACCCCCAGATAAGGAGTGTTGAGATAAGCGGAGGTCAGCAGGTTGATCCCCAATATGTTAAGGTTCCGGGTAAATGGCATGGTTATCCTGCCTTTCAGATGAGCGAAGGCAAAAAGTTTGAGATCATAGAAAAAAGGCGCGGAGAGCCTGTTTCCCAGCCAAATGATTTGAGATTATTCAGGACAATATGGCTTGATTTTAACGGACAGGGTTTCACCTTCCAGGACAAGATAAGCGGTCAGATGAATAACGGATGGCGGCTTTCTCTTGGCAACCCTTTACAGCTTGGGCGGCTTTCAGTTAATAATGCGGACAGAATTTTAACCCTTGATAAATATAATGGGGTTGGGGCTGAAATAAGACAAAAACAACTAAATGTTACGGCAGTATCAAGAATAAACAGCACATTAAGGGATATTCCGGCGTCAGGATGGAATTATGATATGAAAGAGGTCTCATGTCAGTTTAATACACCACCGGGCTGGCTTCTTTTGTGGGTGTCAGGCGCTGATAATGTCACACAGACATGGCTTGGCAAATGGAGGCTTATTGACATCTTTCTTGTGCTTGTGATAACTGGCGCTGTAATTAAATTATTCGGATTTTACTGGGGAGGATTGGCTTTTGTCTTTATGGCGCTATCCTATATTGAAACAGGCGCGCCACGGTGGATATGGCTTAATGTGATTATATCCATTGTTCTATTAAATGTTGTAAAAGGAAGCATTGTCAGACAGGTTTTATGGCTATGGAAATGGCTGTCGCTTCTGACACTTTTTATAATTTCCATTAGTTTTATTTATACACAGGCATTACAGGCAATTTATCCGCAGATTCAAAATAGCTTTAGCGTTTATCAACCTGCCCATGTATCGCAGGAAACTTCCGATGGCGCTCCCCATGAGATGAGCGAGTTCAAAGAAAATCAGGCTGCGGATATGTCTCTTGATAAATTGTCAGAAGAAGCCCCTAATAAACAATATATGGAAAAGAGAAAGGTTGCGCCCGCTCCACCTCTTTCAGCGCCTTTAAAAAAACCTGTTGAGGCAATGCTTGATTATGAAAGAGAATTCTACAGTCAAAATCAGCAGAAAGGAGATATTTTGATACCCACAGGGCCTGGTGTCCCAAACTGGAACTGGAACTCACATCAGATAAATTTTGCAGGGCCTGTTAAAAAAGACCACAAAATTTCATTATATCTTATTGACCCCATAAGTAATTCCATCATATGCTGGTTAAGGATATTTTTTCTTCTCCTTCTTATTGCAAGATTTTTAACACACAATATTGAGATAAAAAATGATTTTTTAGATAAATTTTCAATGAAGACCAGGACAGCAAGTATAATATTTTTTTCATTGTTTACCCTGTTAGCCCCTGTTAATGCCTTTTCAGAGACATTTCCTTCTGCGGATATCTTAAGTGAGCTTCAAAACAGACTGTTAAAAGCCCCGGAATGTCTGGATAACTGCGCTGATATTTCCACTGCCGCAATAGACATAATTCCTGAAAAAATGAATATATCAATGCAAATACACGCTGACGCAATGATTGCATATCCTCTGCCATGCACTTCTGACACATGGATGGCCGAAGAGGTTTTGTTAAATAAAAAATCAGGAATTCTCAGCAGGGATAAAAGCGGAAGGCTCTTTATTTTACTTGCAAAAGGGATAAATCATGTTGAGCTTAATGGACATATAACAGACAAGACAAGCATTGACCTTCCTTTTTTTTATCCCGCGCATAATGTAGCATTGAATGTGCAAAAACCCTGGCAAATTGACGGTATTGATAAAAATGGCAATGAGATAAAAAATATCAGGATTTCCAAGGTAGTGTCAGAAGAACCTAATATTGAATCCGGTGAAATGAAGGAAGAAACTCATATTGACCCGTATTTATCAGTTGAAAGGACAATATACCTTGATTTTGACTGGAAGGTAAGAACAACATTAAGGAGGCTTACACCAACAGGCGAAATTATTGTCACAAAGATTCCTCTTATTGAAAATGAATCTGTTATAACGGACGGTATAAAAATTGAGGATAATAATACAATTATCCAGATGCCTTCAAATCAGAAGGTTATGACATGGGAGTCAACACTCCCTAAAAAAGATAAAATAATCCTTAAAGCTGCTGATTCAAAGAGTTATTCGGAGATATTTATTGTGCAGACAAGCCCACTTTATAGAATTGAATACGAAGGTTTGGCGCCTTTATTTACCGGCTCTGACTTAAATCAGGTTTTTGCCCCAAAATGGAAACCACGACCGGGCGAGTCTGTTCTTATAAAAATATCCAAACCCGAGCCAGTCACACTTCAATCACTTACTATTGATAAGGTGGATATGGAGATAAGCCCGGGAAACAGCCAAACAGGGGCAAAGCTTTTGATGAATTTGAGGACAAGCAAGGGGGGTAAACATAATATATCCCTTCCTCCAAACACAGAAGTAAGAAAGCTTAAGATAAACAACATGGTTCATCCGGTTCAAATTGATGATAAGGAGCTTGTCTTGTCATTGACACCCGGAGCCAATTTGGTTGAAATTGAGTGGATACAAGATGAAAAAATATCTGAAAGGTTTGCTGTTCCTGATATAAAACTTCAGAAAAATGAATTTATTACAAATATATCATTAAAAATTTCAGTTCCCAAAGACAGATGGATTTTATTTACTTCCGGTCCTGTTATGGGCCCTGGTGTTTTGTTCTGGATATATGCTGTTGTGGTGGTCTTACTGGGTTTTTGTATGGGAAGACTTGATTTTACACCATTAAAGACACATCACTGGATATTGCTTGGACTTGGTCTCACGCAAACAGGGATTTTTAATGCCCTGATTGTGGTTCTTTGGCCGGTAATTGTAGGTTTAAGAAAGGATTTAATTGAAAAAAACCGTGGTAAAATTTCTGAAAGCACCCATGCTAGTATTTATAAATTTGACCTTTTACAGATTTTTGTAGTTTTCTGGACAATATTAACCTTTTTTGCCCTTATTGATGCGATAAGATCAGGTCTTATAGGATTTCCTGATATGAATATAAGAGGAAACAGCTCTGAGGCATATCTGCTTAAATGGTATGCTGACAGGTCATTTGAGTCTGTATTTAATGCGGGGTTTTATTCAGTTCATATCTTTATTTACAGGGGATTAATGCTTTTATGGGCGTTATGGCTGGCATTTAGCGTGATAAAGTGGGTAATGTGGGGATGGGAGAATTTTAGTTTTGGCGGTGCATGGAAAAATCTTCCTGAATTAAAAAGGGTGAAGATACATGAGAAAGGTAATGGAAAAGATGAAAATGGAACGACAGGTTAGCTAATAATAGACATTTGTTTTGCTTTATAGAATCAATCCAACAACGCCTGTTACCTTAAATTTCAACGGATGTTCCGCC
>DYOW01000166.1 GCA_020720325.1 Desulfobulbus propionicus | reverse complement strand
TAAATATCAATATGTTATATTTTAAAATTTTAACAAATTAGCCTTTTTAGACTGGGCTCATTAATAAAATTAAAAGATTAAACCAGCGCTATTCAGCTCCGATTCCAAGATATGACCTTACTGTCTGTTCTTCATATTTCTTTTCTGCCTCTTCATCTTTGGTCATAAGAGAAACAACTATGCCAACTATAAATGCAGCGGTCATTGAAACAACAGCAGGATTTTTTAATGGGAAAAGCACTGTTTCTTTTGGATATTTTAATACATCAACCCATACTGTAGGGCTTATTATAATAAGACCCACAGCTAGAAACGCGCCTGTTAAGATACTCCAGACAGCGCCCTGTGTTGTGAACTTTTTCCAGAATATTGAAAGCATAAGCGCCGGGAAATTTGCGCTGCATGCTATAGCAAAGGCAAGACCAACCATAAATGCAACATTTTGCCCCTTAAAAAGGATTCCAAAAGCAACAGCGACAATGCCAAAGATTAATGTTGCAATCTTACTCGCCCTTACTTCTTCCTGTTCATTTGCCTTGCCGCCTTTTATAACGTGAACATAAATATCATGGGAAATGGCAGAGGCTGCCGCAAGGGTTAGACCAGCGACAACAGCAAGGATTGTGGCAAAGGCAACCGCTGCGATAAAACCAAGAAAAGGAGTTCCGCCAAGAAATTCCGCAAGAAGCGGGGCAGCCATGTTGCCGCCTTTATCAATCTTTGAAATGATATCTCTTCCAACTAACGCAGCTGCGCCAAATCCAACTATAGGGATAATTATATAAAAATAGCCGATAAATCCTGTGGCATAAAGAACAGATGTCCTTGCTGCCTTGGCATCAGGAACAGTAAAAAATCTCTGCAAGATATGAGGCAAACCAAGAAGACCAAACATCAGGGCAAGTCCAAGAGAAAATGCGTCAAGGGGATTGGTGACGAGTCCGCCCGGCTCAAGGGCTACCTGACCATATTTCTGAGATATGGCAATATAAAGTTCACCGGGATTAAAGGCAAACTTGGAAAGCACAAGTATTGTCAGGAATGTGACACCGCCAAGAAGAAGCACAGCCTTTATTATCTGAACCCATGTTGTCGCAAGCATGCCGCCAAAAAGAACATATGCAAGCATAATTGAACCAACAATAATTTCCGCAACTTCGTATGGCAAACCAAACATAAGTTTTATAAGGCTTCCTGAACCCACCATCTGGGCGATTGTGTAGAAGAGAACCGTTAAAATTCCGCCTACTGCAGCAGCAATTCTCACAGGTCCCTGTTTTAACCTGTATGCGACAACATCGGCAAATGTGAATTTTCCAAGGTTTCTTAAAGGCTCCGCAAGAAGAAACATAAGAGCAGGCCAGCCAACAAGCCAGCCAACAGCATATATCATGCCATCATAACCTTTTAATGAAACCATACCGGCAATACCCAAAAAAGATGCCGCGCTCATATAATCGCCGGCAAGGGCAAGTCCGTTTTGAAATGCGCTGACGCTTCTGCCGGCTGCATAAAATTCTTTTGTAGTTTTTGTTTTTTTTGCAGCCCAGTATGTAATAACAAGCGTTGCGGCTACTACGATCAAAAAGAAAATAACCGATTCTGCGGTTGGTGAACCAAGTGTTGTTTGAATTCCCTGTGCAGGCGCTGACATATAAATAACCCCCTATATTATAATTTAATTCTTTTTATAAATTTATTTTCCTAATATTTCGCTTTTCATCCTTTTAATTTCCGGGTCATATGTGTTGTTTGCCCAGACAATATAAATAGCTACAAGCGCCCATGATACAAGGATAACACCTACTGCAATGGGAATTCCAAGGGTTGTGGCCTGACCGATTTTTTGCGAAAGCATTTGTTTGTTTAAGGCTATGCTGAAAATAAAGCCGTAATAATTAATAAAAAGCAAAATTGTTAAGATAACTGATACGACTGTTTTTTTGCCCACTAAGCTCTTAAATTCACTGGATTCTATAATTTCCTTATAGGTTTTTTTCATTTATCCTCCTTTATATGTTTAATTTTAATAGAACTTTAACAAAATAATAACAATTTTGTAATATGTCAATAAAAAAAATGTTAATTTGAATAAAATTTAAACAATA
>DYOW01000165.1 GCA_020720325.1 Desulfobulbus propionicus | reverse complement strand
TTTTTTCCTTAAGGTTTATTAATTTAAAATAATCTGCCTATCTTACAAATATATCATATATTAAATTTTTTAAGATAGCAATTTCTTAAGTCAACAGCATTGCCCACGAGGGGAGAGGGAGCAATACATTAAACCAACCCTCAATAATCCCCTTACAGAATTACCTATATAAAAATACTGTTGCCTCAATAGTTCTTCAACTGTAATCACTTGTTCCACAGCAATACCCTTATCTAAAAGATATTGCCTGAAAGTTCCGTTTAACAAACCGCTTTCTATTGCAGGGGTGATTAATCTGTTATTTTTCCAGATAAAAACATTGGAAATCGCCCCTTCAGTCACCTCTCCCCTGCTGTTTGTAAAAATACAATCAACATAACCAGCATCCCTTGCCTTCAAAAATTCTGTATTATAAAGCTCTCTGTTACTGGTCTTATGATAAAAAAAAACATCATCAGGATTGGTTTTTATATTAGATATTGAAACCCTTAATGAATTTCTCTTTATTTTATCATGCTGCCTTAATTCAATATTAAAGTTGCCATCCCTGAAGAGACAAAGCCTTATTATTGCAACGACTTTATCGCTTTCAAAGACCTCTTTGGAAATATTAAACAAAGAATCTGATATTTTTTCCCTGTCAATCCTGAAATCAAAATATTCTGCTGAATCATATAATCTTTTCAGGTGCAGGTCAAGGAGATAAAGACCTTTTTTCCCTGTTTTATCATAAAGCATTTGATTTCTGTCCCACTTAATTGTTTCAATAAGATAAAAATCATTTATTTTATGCTGGGTTTGGGTGTTTTTTATCTCAAAATCCGTTAAAAACCTTGCCTTAAGCAAACATTCCTGAAATTCATCCTCAGCGTCTGAATCAATGGTTATTCCGCTTCCAATGCCAATCTCGCCTTTTTGCCCTTTTAAATGAATTGTCCTGATGGGAATATTAAACACAGCGTCATTATTGGGGGTAAAAAAACCAAGCGCCCCAGTGTATATGCCCCGCTGCTCTTTTTCCAGCTCGTTTATTATCTCCATTGTCCTTAATTTCGGCGCGCCTGTGACAGAGCCTGAAGGAAAAATACCTGAAAAAATCCTTTTCCAACCCATATCTTCCCTTAAAACCGCGCTTATCTGGGATGTCATCTGAAAAAGCGTCCTGTACCTTTCCACATCAAAAAGCCTGTCTGCCTTAACGCTTCCGATTTCTGATATTTTGCCCAGATCGTTTCTTAATAAATCCACAATCATGATGTTTTCAGCCCGATTTTTCAGGTCATTTTGCAAAAAATCTGCATTATTTATATCTTCTGATAAATTTTTGCCCCTTTTTATTGTGCCTTTCATGGGACGTGTATAAATTAAGCTGCCCTGCTTCCTGAAAAAAAGCTCAGGGGAAAAACTCAGGACATGCTCATCATTAAACTTCATAAACGCCGAATAGGACACAGCCTGCTTTTCCCTTAATTTTAAGTATAGCGAAACAGGGTCATCACAATCAAATAAGCCTTTTAATGTATAATTTACCTGATAGGTGTCGCCGTTTCTGATATATTCTTTAATTTTATCAATTGCAATGACATATTCGCTTTTGTTTATATTAAGGGAAAAATTACTGATTTCACAGGATTCATTAAAGCAAAAAAAATTGCCGTTAAAATCATGTTTTATTATCTCCGCTTCCTTAAAGATATAGAAACACGCAAGGGGTGAGGCGCTTTCTTTTGATATTTTCTGAAATTTATTTAATTTATCAAGAAGATAATATGAAAATTCATAGCTAAAATATCCCGCCGCATAAAAACCACTATTAAGTTCTTGCTGAATGTTATCAAAAAAGCTGTCAATATCACAATCAGGATAGAAAGATATTGATTTAATGGGATGCGTAAAGATATATGAAGTATTTTCATTATCTGTCACATACCCTGTCTCAAAAAGCATAAAAACATTGTCTTTGCTGTATTTTGCAAGAATTTCTTTGCTATTAAGAGGATATAGAGCCTTTGGCTGTATAAAAGGATAAAAATTTTGTTGCAAGTTTACGCCTTTTTTATTAAATTCTTAAAACTTAAGTAAAGTCTGATTAATTCATCAAAAATTAATTTGAAATTATAGCGCCATACCCTTA
>DYOW01000164.1 GCA_020720325.1 Desulfobulbus propionicus | reverse complement strand
CCGTTTTGGTGTCAAACAGCGAAAAAACCCTCCAAATTTGCCAAAATACGGGTCCAAAACCCGGGAAAACAGTGATTTGGGCTCATTTTCAACCTGCATCATCAACAATATACACATAAAGACTCATGTTTGCAATTTTTTTTTACTCAAATATGATTAAATCGCCCTCTTCATGGACTGCATATCCATAACGCATCACCTTATTGTTTTGCAGGTCAAAAATAAGCACTGAATCTGCTTCCGTGAATAAATCCTCAAAGTGGTTTGTGATTTCCAGAATGACATTCTTTAAAATCCTTTCTGAATTTTCAATCTCATAAACAGAAAACTGGAGTCTTCTTCCATACATTTTAAGGAATTTATTAAATTTTGTGCGTACTTTATCATTGGATATATCATAACTGACCACAAGCATGATCATTCCCACCGGATTACCGGAAAATCCGTCATCGGTTTATTCTGCATGATGAACCGGTAATACTCTCTGATAAAATTGAAGATTTCTATTTTATTCGCTAATAGGGTTTCAAAAAACTTTTTGGTATATTTTTTATTTTTTTGTATCTGTATGTAATACTGTTTATTTCTGCTTTCAAAATCGTCCAGATCGAACTCATGAAGATGGAAGCCATTACGGATGGTTTTATCCACAATAAATCGGAATGGTTCCACCATATCGCATACAAGAGATTTCCTCTGGTAAAACGTCCTATGATAAAAACCATAGTACAAATCAAAGCCGTATAATTTAAGCTGAGCCTCCACAAAATTAAACAGAAATGTGTAACCAATATCCATGAGGGTATTAATCGGGTCGATTTTTGCTCTGGGCTTTCTGGAATTCCATCCAATATCCTCAAAGTAAGCGGAAAAATATATTTTACTGGCATTCCCTTCCATACCCAGAAGCACGGCATTTTCTTCACCATTAACACCATACAGATCATTGATAATCTCTATTAATCTTTGGATGGCATTTTTTATTTTCTGATTTTTTTCCCTTATGTTTTTCAAATTCATTAGCTGATTTTGAATTTTCAATTGGACAATCTGCCGGGAGAGAAGAGGGTTTAATGAGGATTTATACTGTTTTGTTCTCAGGATTGTATTACCCTCAGTGACCGCACCCATGAAAGCCACAGGCCGGAAATTCATCTTCAAAAATATGATAGAAAATCCGTATTCGGATGCCTTTTCCAGAATCACGCTGGTCAGAGTGATATTGCCAATTACATAGACCGCAAATACTTTTATACAGGGTATCTGGTGCTTTATTTTATTTTCTTTGGCATCATCCACCACCAGGTTTTCATTGGCAAACCGGATTTTATCTTCACCGGAAAAAATAAACACAATGGCCTTTTTTTCAAAATCTTTCAAGCTAAGCATTGGCTACCGCCTTTGAATAATCACAGAGACTGGAATATACACATTTTTCGCATTTATTCTGATTTGCCGTAAATTCAGTCTCCAGATCATATCTTTGTATTTTATCAATTACACTTTCAAATTCCATTCGTTTATTATCATCCGGTAATTCCACGGGGATTCTGTTATTGTCGGATAGAGAATGAAATGCCAGACTTTCCACTTCATACCCCATTTCTAGCATGCAATAATACTGGGCATAAAGCTGATAACGGTATCCGTCATATATCTCCGTTATTTTCTTTTTTCTCTCCACCAGTAATTTTTCTTTACCGTGATAAATATCTATTTTTCCGCATAGATTATATTTTTCTGAAAACACTGGCAAAGCCATCAAGGTTTCCTTTCTTGTGGAATAATTTTTATTGTCGATTGTTTCATGGGCCGCATGTCCATTCTTCTGGTATTCCCGGTGGAATAGCTCCGTGCTTTTATTTCCAAATAGATTATGGAAATAAATGGAACGCGGGCAAAAAATGAAATCGTTCAGGTTCGAAATTATCAAACATGGTTCCATACGGTATCCTTCCGGGACAATATCCTTGGCTTTACTGGATTATCGTCATTTCTGGTCTGATTTCTTTAGTATATGATAGATTTTTATACAATGACATTTATTGCAGAGGATGAAAATATTAAATCAATTTTCATCCTCATGGTGGGGGTTATTTGCGTTTACTTTTTTGTAATTTTTGAGTTTGTTCTTTTTTCTT
>DYOW01000163.1 GCA_020720325.1 Desulfobulbus propionicus | reverse complement strand
ATGCAACTAATCACCTCCATAGGCACAAACAAAGACCTGATATTGCAATATTTTGATTTTTTTAACAGGGATGACCTTGAATATTCCCCTGATGCAATGAAAATCAAAGAAATATTTCAAGGAAAATACATTGATAGCATTTTTCTATTTCATACTGAGGAGGAACAGGTTAAAAAAGCAATAGATGAATTATCTGATGAATTAGCTAAATATAGCCAGCAAATAACAATTATGATAGAGTCATTGGAAGTTGATGATATCAAGACTTCATCAGATAATATTAAGGCAAGAGATATTGTATTTGTCAATTTCGGCAAATTTAGTCACCCTCAAACTATTATTTCTTCAGCAGGAAGAAAAACCATAACAAATCATATATTAGAGGCAGGTTTATTGTATGGCTGCAAAGGCTATTTGTCAATCACAGCTCCTCATGGAAAGGAAGGAAGAAAGCATACAAAAGAGTTTTCAATAATATGGACTCCAATATCAAGTTTTGTAAGAAGAAAAAAAAGACTTTTATCTTCAGATGAAGATAAATCATTAGACTTTAGGAATAGAGCGCATGTATATGATAATTTTAGATGTTTAGATCTTTTTCCTTTATTTACAAAAAATAATTTTAATTTAAATAGAATAGATAAAAAATCTGAATTTATAAAAAATGATTTGGAATTTATAAAGCAATTACCAAAGGCTGATATCCATTGTCATCTTGGCGGACAGGTAAATCCTGATTTTTTAAAGAAAACTGCTGAAATCATTATTCAGGAATGTCAATTAGATAAAAATTCAGTAATTAAAACCATTCAAAATTTGCTTGAATGCGAAATAAATAAATTAAATCATGAATATCTTACAAAATGGACAAAAAAACAGACCCAAAGGGAGGAATTTGATAACCACTGCCTTAAGGGGCTTGATTCTCTCTATGAACTTGTTATTTGTGAACATGATGAGCTTAAAGAATATCAGGTAAACGCTTGTTTTTTATCTGCTTTGACCCAAGAACAAATAAATGATTTAATATGGGGTGAATTTGGCGATTTTAAAAATGTTGGATTAAAAAAATACATGCAGGCAGGAAATTTTGGCGGTTCTAAACTATTACAGACAAAAAAAGCCATTGTATTTGCGCTTGAAAATCTCATGCAAGAGGCAAAAGAAGAAAATGTCCTGTATCTTGAAGTGAGATGCTCCCCTGTAAATTACACAAAAGACGGATTGCATGAAAATGATGTGATGGAAACCCTTATTAAAACTGCTGATAACTTTATGAAAACGCATGATAATTTCTATGTCAGATTTATTATTTCAGGCACAAGGCACAAAAATTATGATATTTTAACCCGTCATGTGGATATCGCTGTAAAATATTCAGGTTATAAGAAAGAACGGATTCTTAAAAAAAGTATAGCTATAATGCAACCCTTAGATGCTAACGATGTTACAATGGTCTTTCCAAACATAAAAAAATCATGCGTCTGCGGCTTTGACCTTGCTGGAAGCGAGACAGGTTTTGATATTCAGGAATTAAAAGAAAAACTTAGTCCAATTTATGAAAATTTTATCCCGGTTACAATTCATGCAGGCGAAATGGAAGAAAGCAAGAAAATATGGCAGGCTTTATATACCTTTCATGCCTTAAGAATAGGACACGGACTTAAACTAATAAACAATAAGACAATGATGCAATACATCAGGGATGCGCAGATTTCAATCGAAATGTGTCCTTCATCAAATATGCAGACCAATTTATTCAGAGATTGGACTAATGAAAGCCATATAAATGAACAATATGAAGCATATCCATTAAAAACATATATGGAAAATGATATAACAGTAACCATAAATACAGATAACAGAGGTATTTCAAGGACTACTCTGTCTGAGGAATATCTTAACGCCGCAAATTTAACAGAAAATGGTCTCTCAATTATGGAGATATTATATCTCATAAGAAATGGCTTCAGGTCTTGTTTTCTTCCAATTGATGAAAAAAACAGGTTGCTAGGAGATGCTGATAAATTACTCTTTGACTTAATAATGAAAAGACACTACGAATAAAAAAATTTTTAATTTGATAAACATTAATTAAACCAATGAAACAGGAAGAGATTCTCAATATATTAAACTCTGGCGA
>DYOW01000067.1:2450-12501 GCA_020720325.1 Desulfobulbus propionicus | reverse complement strand
CTCGGAGATAACGGCAGATTTGACGCAAAAAATCCATCAGGCAGCAACCTATCTGTTGCAAATCCAGAGGCATTTGGTTTTTTTGGAAATAATGTTGGTGAGATTTCTTTACAGGGCAATTATATTTCTGTGCATTCAGGAAAGGAAATCAATATTTTTTCCGGAAACTTAAAGCTTGAAGATGCTGTTCTTGATGCGCCTTCAGGAAAGGTTAATCTTATAAGCGCTGGTTCGCAGGGCGAAATAAAAAAGGATAATGCGGATAATGAATGGAAACCAATTGGATTTTCCCAAATGGGAGATATTTTTATATCAAGAACAGGAACAAGAACTGATTTTCAAACAAAATATAACATATATGATGTTGATGTCACCTCATATTCCAGAAGCAGTCTGCCGGGCGGAAGCATCAATCTTTATGGGAAAAATATAGGATTAGAGAATGTTACTCTTACATCATTAACCCCTGAATCAGTTATTGCTAGTGGAAAAGCTGGCAATATAAATGTTTCGGCAGATAATCTTGCTTTTTTTAATGGCGCTAAGATTTTAACAACAACTTATTCTGATTCAGATTTAGGTGATATTAATATAAATTTAAACGGTAAACTGACATTTAGCGGAGAAACTTCTGATGGTTTTTCCTCTGTTATTAACAGTATTACATATTATAATGGAAATGCAGGCAATATTAATGTTAATACAGGAAATATATCAATTATTGATGGTGGTCAAATAGGAAGTTTTAGTTATGGGGATGGAGCTTCTGGCAATATAAATATCAATAATAAAGGATCAATTGAATTAAGTGGTCAAAACAGCCGTGGCAATAAAAGCGGGATATATTCCAATATTTTTTTTACTGGAAATGGTGGAAATGTTATTGTTAATACTCGTGACTTGAATTTGGTGAATAGCAGAATTCAATCGAGTAGCGGTGAAGATAGCTTTGGTGACTCAGGAAATGTTGCGATTAACGCTGATAATATATATTTGACAGAAGGCGCGCAGATTTCAACCAGCGCATTTGGCACAGGCAATGCAGGAGATATGAAAATATCTGTTGCATCAAACCTCGTTGCTTCCGGCATAAGTAAAGATGGTTATAAAAGCGGGATTTACGCCTCCACACAATCGGAAGGTTCAGGAGGTCGCCTTGATATTACAGCAGGGTCACTTGAAATACTTAAAGGAGCATATATTTCAGCAATTACGCTTGGAACAGGCTCCGCAGGTGATATTTATATTGATGCTGATAAAGGTATGCTTATATCAGGTGGTGGCAAAATAGTTGCGAATACCTTTGCTTCGGGTAAAGGTGGTTCGATAAATATAAATTCATCAAATATAAAAATTGATCAGGGATCCATAGAGGCATCAGGGTATGAAGACAGCGTTGGTAATGCCGGAGATATAAAGATTGTGGCTGATAATATAGAATTAACTGACGGCGGAAATATTTCAGGAATAGCAAAAGGCACAGGTAATGCAGGAAGTATTAATATTTGCGCAAATAAGATAAATCTTCAAAATGAAGCTGAGATTTCAGTTTCCACCAAGAGTTCCGGAAATGCAGGTAATCTTGATATTATTGCCGGAGATATTAACATAGATAGTTCGTCATTACTTGTGTCCGCAAAAGAGGGAAGCACAGGAAATGCCGGAAGCATGAATATTAATGCAGAAAACATTTTATTAAAAAATGCCGCTTATATTTCAGGAAGTACTTTGGGGGAAGGTAAGGGTGGTGATATTGATATAAATGTAAAAAATAATTTTTCTATATTGGAAAAAGATAAAGAAGGCTATTTAACAGGTATTTACGTAGACGCACATTCAAAAGGTGATGCGGGAACCTTAAAAATATCCGCTTCAAATCTTTACATGAAAGAGGGAAGTATTCAGGCAAATTCTTACAGGCAGGCTACTGGCAATGCCGGAGATATAATTATAAACGCCGGAAATATATATATGTCAGATTCAGCAACCATAACAGGCAGCACAAAATCTGAAGGAAATGCCGGCAATATTTTGATAAATGCCGGTAATATTTACATGAATAATGATTCAGGCATATTGGGAAACACTGCCGGAACTGGTGATGGCGGTGATATAGACATAAATGCTTCAGGGAAAATTAGCGTTGAAGGCATGTCAGATTCGTCAAAATATTGCGGTATTTATGTGGAAAGTTATGACAAGGGAAAAGGCGGGATATTAACAATAAATGCATCTGATATTGAATTATTTGACGGTAGTGAAATTTCAAGCAACGCCTGGGGGGAGGGACATGCCGGGGGTATTAAGGCTGATGTAAAAAATAGCATATCAATTTATCGCAAGGATAAAAATGCGTTAATCCCTGGCTTTTATTCAAATACTTACGGAAAAGGCGACAGCGGAACTTTGTCAATCAAGACCTCTAAACTTGATATGTCAGATGGTATTATCACTGCATCAACAGGCAAAGATGCCACTGGAAATGCAGGCAATGTTATTATTGAAGCAAAAGATATATTGCTTGATGAAGGAGCAGTTATTACAGCAAAGACAAAAGGCGCTGGCAATGCAGGAAATCTTGATATTTTTGCATCAAAAATTGATATGGACGCAGCTTATATAGAAGTTGATTCTGAATTGGGAAGCACAGGCAAAGGCGGAACTATTAATATTGAAAGCAACAATATCACCTTGAATAATGCTGCATATATATCAGCAACTACCTCGGGGGATGGTTCAGCAGGTGATATAAATATTAAGGTAAAAGACACTTTATCACTTTTAAAAAATAATACTGAAGGAAATAAAAGCGGCATATATGTAAATACATATGCAAAGGGTAATGCTGGCACATTAAAGCTTTCTGCTTCTAATATAAAGATTACCCAGGGAACTATACAGGTTTCTTCTGATCTTGACAGCACAGGAAATGCCGGCGACATTAAAATTTTTGCTGATAATATTTCCATAACAGAAGGCGGTGTGATTTCTGCCAATACAAAGAGTGTTGGAAATGCCGGAAGCATGCTAATAAATGCCGGAAATATTATGCTTTCAAATGGCTCAAGAATATTAAATAATACAATTTCTTTAGGTAATGCTGGTGATATTGAGATAAATGTCACAGGAAAGATTTCAATTGACGGAGAAGCAGGAAAATTAATAAACAGCGGCATTTATGTTGAAACAAATGATATGGGAAGAGGCGGTAAATTAACTATAACCTCTTCAAATATTGAGCTTTTTAACGGCGCGCATATATCAAGCACAACTTATGGCGACGGACATGCCGGAGATGTCAGGATTGATGTTAAGAATAATTTTACTGTTTCAGGAAAAGACAGTGAAGGTTATAGCGCTGGTGTCTATTCAAATTCCTTTTCAAAAGGCGATGGTGGACTTTTATGGATAACCGCAGGTAATCTTTCCATGTTAAATGGTTTGATTCAGGCATCTGCAGCGGAAAAATCAACAGGAAATGCCGGTAAGATATTAATAACCGCAAATAATATTAATCTCTTTGGAGGCGCTGAAGTTTCAGCAAGCACATGGGGTCCAGGGTCTGCAGGAGATATTATAATTAATACAAATGACAGGCTTTATGTATCAGGTGAAAACGAAGAGGGTTTTAATTCAGGGATACATGCAAGCGCTAATTCTGCAGGTAATGGTGGACTAATTGATATAACAGCCCAAAATATTGATCTTGAATATGGAGGCGTCATATCGAGCAGCACAAGGGATTCTGGCTCTGCCGGGGATATAAATATTAATGCAGACAGTTTTGCAATTTCCGGAAAAGGTAAAGATGGTTACTCTTCCGGAGTTTTTGCCACATCGAATAAGACAGGTGACAGTGGTTCAATAAATATTAAATCAGATAAACTAAAACTTACGGATTTGGGGGTAATTTCAGTTTACAGCGCAGGCAAGGGCAGGGCAGGAAATATAGACTTAGATATATCCGATGAGTTACGAGTAGAAAAGAGCGGATTAATATCTGCTGAAGCAAAATTTTCTTCAGGTGGTGACATTTTAATTAAATCTGATAAAATAATGCTCAAAGATTATGGTGACATAAGCAGCACGGTTTTTGGCGGCGAAGGCGGTGGAGGAGATGTGAATATTTATACAGACTCCATTGTTGTATTAAACGGTTGTAGCATTACTGCAAGGGCTGACCAGGGCAAGGGCGGAAATATTTTAGTAAATTCCCTTGTATTTTTACGAGATGGTGAATTAAAAGATGTGTTAAACGCATCTTCAAATGTCATAGGAAATGATGGCACAGTTCGGATTAATGCGCCGGAACTGGATATAAGTGGCTCTATTGCAGTTTTACCCGCATTTTATCTTGATATAACCAGCTTATTAAATGATCCGTGTGGTATGAGAGCAAATAAAGAAGTAAGCAGTTTAGTTGTCAGGGATTGTAACAGATTAAATTTTATACCAATTGATTTATAAAGAAAAAGGATATGAAAAAAAAATTTTTAAGAAAATTTTACTTGATTTTATCATTTTGCTGTTTTTTTTTAACACTTTTTTATACTTTTAACTTAATTGCAAAGGAAATTGATGATAATGCCCTCTTAAGTCAGGCATGCTCATTTTATTATAAAGGCGATTTTGTCAATTCCGCTGAAATTTTAAGGAAAATAACACTTAATAATAAAGAGGCAATTAAGTCTGATTTTGATGAATATATTCTCCTCCTTGAATTAAAGGGTTTAATTAAACATTCATCAGGAAACATTGATGAGGCAAAACAGATATTTTTATATACGCTTGAGCTTATTAAAGAACCATCTGATAATCCAAAAAAAATTATTCAGTCAAGGCTATATTACAGAATGGGTTCTTTGATGCTTACAGAGGCAAATATCCCAAAGGCAAAGGAATATTTTATTAAGTCAAATGATATTGCCAAAAACTTAAATGATAAAAAGGCGCTTGCCCTGTCTTATTACGGACTTGGTTATTTAAATACCGTAAATGATAACTATCCTGATGCTATTTCTTTTTTTGACAAATCACTGGAAAGCGCAGAAGATATTGACACTGAATTAATTAAAGTCAGGATATTTACAGCTTTCTCACTTGTATACTTAATGCAGAACGATAGGAAAAAAAGCATTGATTATGTATTAAAGGCCAGTGAGCTTCTGGAAAAAGCCCCGGATTCATTTCACAGGGTGATTGCATATCTTTCCATTGTTAATATACTGCAGGATATTCATGATAAGACCAATTCAGACCAATATCTTCTGAAAGCAAAAAATATCCTTGAAAAATCCCTGAATTCATCCAAAAATATTGGGTATCAGTACGGAGAAATACAATCACTTGGAATGCTCGGAAGAATATATGAACTTGAAGGTGATTGTCCTAAATCCCTTGAACTTACAAGACATGCCCTTTTTCTTGCGCAGAAATATCAGTCTCCTGATGTTATGTATCCCTGGCAGTGGCAGCTTGGAAGGCTGTTATATAAAACAGGTGAGCAGCAAAAGGCTATTGAATCATACAGAAGGGCTTTAATATCCCTTGATTCAGTAAAAAACAGTTATATGAATTTTTCCTATAATAATCTTATTCAAAGAAATTCTGTTTTTTCATTTTATCTGGAATTTGCAGACTTGCTTTTGAAAATGGCAAGACAAACTGAAGATGAAAAATTTGCCAAAAAACTGATTTTTGATGCAAGGGAGATAATGGAGAAAAACAAGATTGCTGAATTACAGGATTATTTTAAGGATGACTGTGTTGTCGCCCTACAGTCCAAGACCTCTATACTTGATTATATTTCAGACGACACCGCAATTATATACCCCATAGTTTTTAAGGACAGGCTTGAGCTTCTTGTGACAATTCCACAAGAAGGAATCAAACAATATTCAATAGATATTACCTCTGAAAAATTAGATGAAAATATCAATAATTTTCGTGTTTTTCTTGAAAAAAGGACGACAAATCAGTTTAAGGCTTACGGAAAGATTCTTTATGATTTGATTATAAAACCAATTGCGCCGGATATTGAAAAACATGCGGTAAAAAATCTTGTTATTGTCCCTGACAGTCTTTTAAGGACAATACCTCTTGCAGCCCTTTATGACGGTGAAAAATATCTTGTTGAAAAATATGCGATTTCTGTCACTCCCGGATTAACCTTAACCGAACCCAGAAAGATTAGACTTGCAGACACATCAATACTTTTAGGTGGAATAACAAAATCCATTGAAGGCTTTCCTCCTTTGCCTGCAGTTGATAACGAGGTGGAGGCTATTAGAAAACTATATAATACAGATATTTTAAAAGATGACGCCTTTACAAAGGAAAATATAAAGGATAGTCTTACAAAAAAGGACTTTGGCGTGGTGCATATCGCATCACACGGACTTTTTCAGGGAAACAGCGCAAATACCTTTATTCTTGCATTTGATGGAAGAATATCTCTTACTAATCTTCAGGATTTAATGTCAATAAATATTTTCAGGGATAAACCAATAGAACTTCTTTCCCTGAGCGCCTGTGAAACTGCTGCTGGTGATGACAGGGCAGCCCTTGGTCTTGCTGGTGTCGCTGTAAAGGCCGGCGCAAGGAGCGCTTTTGCAACGCTCTGGCAGGTAAGTGATGTTGCCACATCAGAGCTTGTAAGTAATTTTTATTCAAATTTAAGAGATAGCCATTCAAAGTCTGAGGCTCTTCAAAAAGCTCAGATTAGTCTTATAAAAGATGAAAATTTTAACCATCCTTATTACTGGTCTCCTTTTCTCATTATTGGCAACTGGCTTTAATTTTTAATAAAATGGAATTTCCTGATTTTTCCAATATTAAGTCTGAAATTTTTTCCAAAAAATTCTTTTATTGCATCCTTATTTCAAATATTTTATTTTTTTCAATTTTTTTTTTACGGGATAAGGGCTATCTGCAGCAAGCTGAACTTTCCATTTATGATGCCTTCTGGAGGGTTTTGCCATCTTATAATTTTGAGTCACCTGTTATCCTGATTGGCGCAAATGATGTTGATATTAAGGATTACGAATGGCCAATATCAGACGAAATTCTTTCCGAATTAATCTTGAAAATATCCTCTGGAAATCCTGTTGTAATAGGCGTTGACCTTTTTAGAGACCTGAAAGTGCCGCCTGGTTCGGAGAAACTTTCTAAAATCTTTGAGACAAAAAATATAATAGGCATCATAAAAGTAGGACAAACTCTTGATAACACAGTATTTCCCCATCCTGTTCTAATACAGAAAGATGCCTTTGGTTTTTCGGATATTGCTGTTGATAAGGACGGTCTTGTGAGAAAAGGGTTGCTTTATCTTGATAACGGAACTACAAATTATACTTCTTTTTCATTGAAACTTGCCCTTCCATATTTAGCCACAAACGGGATTACACCAAAGCTTTCTAATGAGAATTCTGAGCATGTACAGATTGGCAAGACTGTTTTTGTTCCCCTGGAAAAGGATTCCGGACCCTATAAAGATGATGACGCAGGGGGTTATCAGTATCTTATTGATTATAAGCATGATATATCAAAGATAAAGTCCTATTCCTTTTCAGATGTGTTAAAGGATAAGATTTCCAAGGATATATTTGCAGACAAGATTGTAATAATCGGACTTGCGGCAGATAGCGTAAAGGATATTTTTTTTATTCCTAAGAATAATCTTATAGCTTACGGTATTGCGCTTCATGCTTTAATGATACAGCAGATAATTAATCTTGCAGACGGCATTATAAAACCTGTAAGGTTTATGACTGAATTTAATGAAGCGATTCTTTTATGGATTTTTTGTATAGCTGGCGGCGCTTTTGGTTTTTATCTGAGGTCATTTCTTGGATTTTCAATAATTGGTTTATCCGGAATTTTTATCATATTAGCATCAAGTTATTTCCAGTTAAAATATAATTTCTGGATACCGGTAGCTCCCTATATTTTTGGCTGGACAAGCTCTATGGCTATTGTGACATCATATATGTCATACCAGGAAAAATCAGACAGACTCGTTCTTATGCAGCTTTTTTCACGGCATGTTTCTTCTGGTGTGGCAAATTTAATATGGAAAAATCGCGACCAGTTTCTTATTAACGGAAGATTAAGACCCCTTCATCTCATGGCAACAATTTTTTTTTCTGATATAAAGGGTTTTACATCCATATCTGAAAATCTTGAGCCAGACGTGCTTATGGATTGGCTTAACCAGTACATGAGGGCTATGACTGATATAGTTATGGAACACAACGGAACAATTGATAAATATATAGGTGATGCAATAATGGCGGTTTTTGGTTTTCCTGTTATACCCAATAATGATGAAGAAATCAGAAAAGATGTTTTAAATGCCATTAACTGTGCAATTTCCATGGAAAGAGAACTCGCAGGATTAAATAAGATATGGGCTGAAAAAGGTCTTCCCCAGATAAAAGCAAGGATAGGTATATATACAGGAAAGGTTCTTGCAGGAAGTTTGGGAAGTGAAAAAAGGCTTGAATATACAGTTATAGGCGATACTGTAAATATTGCGTCAAGAATGGAAAGCTTTCCCCATAATGATAATATTGTAAGTCCTGAAGATAAGACATGCAGGATATTAATAGGTGAGGCAACCTATAAATATTTGAATAATCATTTTAAGACAAAAGAAATAGGTGAGGCGCTATTGAAAGGAAAGAAAAAAAGTGTTAAGGTATATCAGATATTGGAGTAAAATTCAGGTTATTTTAATTTAAAGCTTATCAGGAGGAATTATGAAAAGAATAATTTTGTTATTGCTTTTTCTTGTCTTGTTTTTTGCCGTAAGTGACAATTCATTATTGTTTGCAGAAGATTCTGAACAAAAAGTAGCCACATCAGATACTCAGACAAACTCCCCTATATATGTTCCGCCTTTTCGCGGCGCTCCATCAAGAAGAATCGGCGGAGGAAGCAGAAGCCTTGAGGTCAACAAACCATATTTAACTGTTATTGCCCCTGACCACACAGGTCTTACAATCCAGGAACAACCCACAATTTACTGGTATATTTCCGAGCCTTCAAAAACATCTATAGAATTTACTATCACAAAAGAAAAGGGTGATGACAGATTTTTTGAGGTAAAACTTCCCCAGAGCATAGTATCGGGTTTACAGAGTTTTTCCCTGAAAGAACATAATATAAAACTTGCTCCAAACGTTGAATATAAATGGTATGTAAGCATAGTTCCAGACCCTAAAAGACGCTCCAAAGACATAATAGCAGGGGGCAGCATCATGAGAATCACTATGAATGAAGCCCTCCAGAAAAAATTAGATAAAGCTACTTCAGAAGATATTTTTTATGTGTTGGCAACTGAAAGTATCTGGTATGACACAATACAGTCTTTAACAGGTCTTATTGAAAAATATCCCAATAATAAAAATTATAAACAATTCAGGGCAAAACTCTTTGAACAGGTTGGTTTAGCAGAAATAGCGGAATAACTCTTTTTTATTAAGCCAAATTTAATAATTTCGTAATTTTTTTAATTTTTTTTCTTTACATTTGCTTAATTTGTTATTATTTTATAATTATAGAATAATACCTATAATGAATAAATTAAATAAAGGAGACCAATATGAAAGAAATCAAAAAAATTCTGTTTCCGGTTGACTTTACTGAAAGTTCAAAAAAAATTGTAAACTATGTAAAAATGTTTGCAAAAAATTGTAATGCTAACGTATTATTATTACATGTTATCAGGGGCCCCGAAGATTTTACAGGCTTTGAGCTTGGCACTGCATGGTGGTCAAATTTTGAAAAAGATCTAAGAGATGGCGCTCAAAAGGCTATGGAGAGGTTTATTGAAGAAAACTTTTCTGAATTTTCACAAATTGTGACCAAGGCTGATATTTTCATAGGAGATCCAGTTGAAGAACTCTTAAAATTTAGCAAAGAAAATGATGCTGACATGATAATAATGGGTACTCACGGAAGAAAAGGTCTTGAAAAAGCAATGTTTGGAAGCGTTGCAGAAGGAATTATTTCAAGGGCTGAATGTCCTGTTTTGACAGTCAATCCTTTT
>DYOW01000067.1:0-2350 GCA_020720325.1 Desulfobulbus propionicus | reverse complement strand
AAAGAGCGGTTATCCGCTCTTTTTTTTTTGTTAAAATATAGTATTATCTCTCCACAGATATTTAATTTTAAGGAGAGAACGCAACATGAAGAAAATTAACAAACTTATTACTTTTTTTATTTTTGCCAGTCTTTCTGCTGCCAGTCCTGTTTCTGCCTTTGACATGCAGGATGGAATGTGGGAAATAACAACAAAGATAGAAATGAAAGGAATGCCTGAAATGCCTGGCGCGCAGGAATTCAAGCACACTATGTGTATGACCAAAGATAATGCTGTGCCAGGAGGACAGAATGCAAGAATGCAAGATTCCTGTAAGATATTAAAGCAAAATATATCTGGAAATACAGTTAATTATGCAGTTCAATGTAAGGATAATAATACAGATGTATTTACTGAAGGAAAGATAACCTATAATAAAACTGTTTTTTCCGGAGAAAGCTCCACCACAATTAATGATCCAAACCAGGGAAAAATGCAGATGCATCATAAAATGAGCGGTAAAAGAATCGGGGATTGCCAGAAATAAATTCTATTTGATTCAGGCATTTTTGGGTTGGGTGTCAAATTTTAACTGAAATCCCTTCATACCCTTTGTAATAACTATGCCTGAAATTATAAATATGCCTATGATAATAAAGCATAACTGGAATTTGTCGTGCTTTCCCATATAACCTAAAAATGCAGGGACAATTCCTCCCCCTGTAAGAAAGGCGATGGGCAGGGTAAAAGAAAGCGCGGCGCTACGGCAATCTGAGGGAATAACTTTTGATAATGCGGAAAATGCAGCTGGAAAAAAACAAACGCTTAAAGCAGCCTGGGCAAAGAGAACATATGGGATAAACGCTGGATCAAGAAGACCTAATAAAATAGTGACTAATCCTGTTAAAAACATCATAATGCGCATAACATTATAATCTCCAAGCCTGTCTGAAAGCCAGCCAGAAAACATTGCCATTGGCACGGAGATTAATCTGCTTAATCCTACCAGATTATTTGCGGTATGCTGTTCGTAATGAAGGCCTGAGACCAGATAAAGAGGAAGCATTGAGTATACCCCTAATGTCCCGGTTATTCCAATGCTAAAAATAAGCGCCCATAGCCACATTATTGGTTTTCTTGCAATATCTGTTTTTTTTACAGCAAAGATTATATCTTTTTTTTGAACCTCAAATATTTTTTTATTGAGTTGCCATATTATTAAAATAAAGCAACCTGCTATAGCTATCAAAAATATCAGGATTCGCCATGAAAAAAGCGCTAAGGTTGCCTGAACAATAAGAGGCGCAGAAATAAAGGCAAGATTAGGGGCTAGCTCATGTATTGCAAGGGCCTTGCCCCAGTGTTTCTGGGTTGTGACAGAGGTAATGGTTGAAATTGCAGAAGGAACATAAAGCCCTGTCGCAAGACCAAGAAGAAAAAGCGATGAGATTAGAAAAATATAGCTGTTAATCGCTGAAATCAAAATGAGAAACAATATATTGCAAACCATAGATAACAGGATTGTCTTTCTGTGTCCTATAATTGAAGATATCTTGTCTGTGTTACCCATGGAAATGAAATATCCAACAGCCATTGAAAGAAACAAATATCCTCCTAACTGGTGGTCAATAGCCAGATAATTTTCTATCTGCGGCATTAGAGGGGAAAGTACGGTTCTAGAAAAAAAATTAATGAAAAAAACCGATGTGATTAATAATATCGGCCATAATCTGAAAACATTCTCCATGGGGTTAATATCTTAACCTTATTAATGATTAAATTCAAGAATTTTTTAAGCTAAAATAATAAATAATTATTTTTCTATTGAAAACCTGAAATAATATGTTATTTTTAAAATTTAACTTTTTATAAAAGCTCTTTTTTGACACTGTCAATTAAAATATTTATTATTTTGCATTTTTTATACATATAAATTTAAGGAGAAGTGACCGAGAGGCCGAAGGTGCTCGCCTGCTAAGCGAGTGTGCGACGTAGAGTTGCACCGAGGGTTCGAATCCCTCCTTCTCCGCCAACTTATTTCTTAAATTTCAATA
Source organism: Desulfobulbus propionicus (assembly GCA_020720325.1). Classification (GTDB taxonomy): domain Bacteria; phylum Desulfobacterota; class Dissulfuribacteria; order Dissulfuribacterales; family DYOW01; genus DYOW01. Next base: position 317 of record DYOW01000067.1, on the reverse strand, counting down.
GGTTAGGCTTTGGTGATTTTGCTTTTTGGGTGTCCATTTGGTGTCTGTTTCTTTCATTTCTTTTTTTAATTATTTTATCCTAATTTTTAAATTTTTTGGCTCTATGTGATTTATAGTGGGTAATATATTTCTTCCCCCCTCGCCCGGCGCTTCGGGAGATGGGGTCGGGGGGTGAGGGGAATTTATAATGGAGAGAATTCTGCTTAGTCAATAACATTTTGTATATTAAATATAGGCTGGCTCTAATATTACATTTTTTTTAAAATTTTCTTTCAAAAAATCATCACTTTCAAAAAAAAATGTCTGAATCACGGATT
>DYOW01000162.1 GCA_020720325.1 Desulfobulbus propionicus | reverse complement strand
TTTATAGTTTGAAGTCAATTTCCATAATTTACCCACTATATTTCATATAGAGCCTAAAAATTAAAGGATTAATTTTATGAGAAAAATTACAATATTATTGGTTTTATTCCTGTTTTATCTTTTACAGATTCCCGTTGCATTTTCATCATATTCCGCTGACTACCTTATTTCAGAGGCAAAAATGCAGGGGATGCCAATCATGATTGAAGTTGGCTCAACAGGCTGTAAATCATGCAGGGACATGCAGATAGTAACGAAGCAGGTTGAAGATGAATATAAAGATAAAATCAGGGTGATTTTTGTTGACATAAACAAGGAAAGAAAAACAGCGTCTGATTTGAAGGTTTTTCTTATTCCAACTCAAATTTTTCTTGATAAAGACGGCAAAGAAACATTCCGTCATTCAGGATTTTTATCATTGGATGAGATAAAACCCATATTAAAAAAAATGGGGCTTTAAATGGATTTTATCTTTCACGACATCCAGGCTGTGATACAGCAAAAACATCTTGTCGCATATTTCCTTGTCTTCACAGGAGGCTTGATTTCATCCGCAAGCCCCTGTGCGCTGGCAGCCATACCGCTTATAATAGGTTATGTTGGAGGCTATTCAGAAGGCAACAGTAAAAAATCGCTTTTGTATTCCTTTGTATATGTTATTGGTCTTTCAGTTACCTTTACACTTCTTGGGGCGACTGCATCAATGCTTGGCAGTTTTTTAGGATTTGCAGGAACATGGCTATATGTAATATTTGCTGTGATTATAATTTTAATAGGACTTCATTTAACAGGAATAATTTCAATTCCACTATCTTTTAATAAAAGTAATATAAATATAAAAACAAAAGGAATAACAGGAGCCTTTCTGCTTGGTCTTGTCACAGGGGTTTTGTCATCTCCATGCGCCACCCCTGTTCTTGCAGTAATACTGGGGTATGTTGCCACTGACGGAAATATTATATATGGCTCAAGCCTATTGTTTGTATATGCCATTGGTCATTGCATTCTTATATTTATCGCAGGACTTTCTGTTGGGTTTACACAAAAAATTATTTCGTCAAAATCTGTGCATAATTTTGCGGATATAACTAAAAAAATAAGCGGTATAATCTTTATTCTTGCAGGTTGTTATATATTTTATAAATATGTTGTTTAATTTATTAGAAATAAAGGAAATTTTTTTTATTTAAGGCAACCTCAAGAATTCATTTTAAGATTCCTCGCTTCGCTCGGAATGACAAAAATGGATGCTCGGAATGACACTTCATGAAATTTTTATCTGTCATTACGAAGAACGCAGTGACAAAGCAATCTCATATTTGAGACTCAAATATAACTTGCTATACTTAATTAAAGATGCCCTTTTTACTGACTTCTTCTGTTTGTGGTGTTGTTTTGCACATCAATAAAAGGAACCGCCCCACCCACAACATTTGGCAGTTTTCCGTCCCATTTTTCAATTGCCTTTATCTTTGCCTCAATTTCCCTTAAATCCACAAGAAGGGGGGTGACATTTTCCTTTTGAATACGTAAAGCCTCCGCCTCTGCCTGTGCCTGTGCTATCTTTTGTTCTGCCTCAATCTTTATCCTGTCTAAATCTCTCTGAGCTTTTAACGCAAGCTGTTCCGCTGTTTGTTTTTGCTCAATCGCCTGGGTAAACTGCTGGGAAAAATGGAAGTTTACAATGGAAAAATCATCAACAAGGACATTATATCCGGCAAGCCTTTCCTTTAAGATATCCTTGCATTCACCCCTTACTCTTTCCCTTTGTGTGATTAATTCTATGGCAGTATATCTTGCTGTGACCGCCTTGATCACTTCCTGCACAGTGGGATCTATTATCCTGTCCTTAAAATGAATGCCAAGACTCTGATATACCCAGTTTACTTTAGCAGGATCAATATGATAGTTTAATGCGATGGTTGTATGAATATCCTGCAAATCCTTAGAAGCTGAATCCGCGTCGGTCTGCGCCTTTTGAACCTTGACATCCACCTTGATAATCCTTTGCATAAAAGGAATTCTGATATGAAGACCTTCATCAAAAATTTTATCATCCACTGCCCCCCATGTAAGAACCACTCCTCTTTCACCGGCGCCTATAATAATAAAAGGACTCAGGAAATTTATAAAAAAGAGAAGCA
>DYOW01000161.1 GCA_020720325.1 Desulfobulbus propionicus | reverse complement strand
AATTTTCAAATTTTCGAACTGTCTTATCAAACCCATTCTTCGCTCAATACCTCACCCTGTAAAGAAACCACCATGCCCTTAATTGGAACTTTTCGGGTAGCATTGGCAACAGCCATTTTGGCCATTTGCATTAATCCACCGCAACACGGAACTTCCATAATCATTACAGTTAATGTATTGATTTTTGCTTCATCCACCATTTTGGTCATTTTTTCAATATACGATTCCATGCCATCGTCAAGTTTTGGGCAGGCAATAGCCAGGCCTTTACCTTTAAGATATTTCTGATGAAAATTTCCCATTGAAAAGGCTACGCAATCGGCAGCAATAACAACATCTGCATTTCTGAAATAAGGTGCCACAGGATTAATCAGGTGCATTTGAACCGGCCATTGCCTTAACTCAGATTTACCACTTACCGATTCTTCTTTGTCTAAAGAAAGTCCTTCAGGTGCAAAACTCATCATTTTAGAACCTGGACATCCACCACCCTGGTGATTGTGTTCCATTTTATTTCCCATATTATGCACTTCCATAATTACTTCGTTTATGTTAAACTTTATATTGTTTATATTGTTTTTTAAAAACAGTACACCTTCTTTCAAAAAGCCGGTCTCTCCATGTTCTTTTAAATGTTTCAAATGAGCTGTAACGGTTGCCTTTCCCTTCTCAACCATAATCTCCATTACTTTGGTTTCGTTATAAGGCTCAGCTTCTCGTTTTTCAATTTCAATAGCGCCCATTGGGCAATGTCCAAGGCAAGCGCCAAGACCATCGCATATCAAATCGCTTATTAATCTGACTTTCCCATCAATTACCTGCAAAGCACCTTCGTGGCAGTTTGGAACACAATCGCCACATCCGTTGCATAAATCTTCATCTATTTTAACTACTTCGCGTATCATAAGTTTTTATTTTTTATTGATACAAAGATACGATGGCAAAAGATTAAAAAACGGTAACAAATGTTACAATAAAAGACTTTTTTGTCTTAATTTTGAAAAAAAATGGAATGATCGATAATTTATCTAAATGTACTCTATTTAATGGGTTGATCCATAACGATATAATTGATCTGCTAAATAGTGTTTCCTGGCAGGAAAAAAAATATGTAATAAATGATATTGTAGCATATGCTGAAGCAGAAGTAAAATATTTGCATTTGTTAATTGAGGGCAGCGTAAGGGGAGAAATGATCGATTTTAACGGAAAGACGGTAAAAATAGAAGATATTGAGAGCCCGGGCATTTTAGCCCCTGCCTTTTTGTTTGGAGCAAATAATAAATATCCGGTAACCATTATTTCCAATCAAAATACGACTTTAATTAATATTCCAAAACCCGATTTCATAAAAATTCTTCAAAAGAACAGTCTGGTGTTGAATAATTATCTCGATAATATATCAAGCCGTGCACAATTTCTATCTGGAAAGCTCAGGTTTCTGGCATTTCAGACAATAAAAGGAAAATTAGCACATTATTTTCTGCAAATTTCAAATAAAACAGGAAAGAATATAATTCTACTTAATAAATCTCAAAATCAATTGGCTGAAATGTTTGGCGTAGCGAGACCTTCGTTGGGCAGGGCAATAAGGGAATTGGATAGCGATGGAATCATAAAAGCCAAAGGAAAAGAAATTGCAATAATCGATATAGAAAAATTGAAAAACCTTTTAAAATAATGACCCCATATTGCCTTAATCTCTCATTGGGTATCAATTTCCATTTTCATAAACCTTATTTCTAAGAAACAATAGGCTTGTATGTTACCCTGTATTTTAGTGGTGAAACCCCAATGGATTTCTTGAATTTTCTTGAGAAATAATTGTATTCGTTAAATCCTGTTTGCAACGGAACTTCCTTTAATTTTTACATATAAAAATCGCTATAAGCTTTATTAATAAAGAGATTTGCATAAATTTAATTAATATTGCCGTAGCTAAGAATTAAAAAATAATTTGAATTTATATGGAAAAATTATATTTTTATAACTGATTGATAGACATGTAGCTAAGATTGATTTTGACATCTTTGGCTGTAATTGCTTTTATATAAATTCATTGCTTTGCCTGAAATTAATTATCAAAAAGGAAGTTCCGTTATAACCCAAATTTGATAAATAAATAGTTATCAAGCAAATAAAGCGACTATTTT
>DYOW01000066.1 GCA_020720325.1 Desulfobulbus propionicus | reverse complement strand
TCTCTATATGAAATATAGTGGGTAAATTAGGGAAAATGTCTTCAAACTGTCATATACTATTCACCCTCCCCTTAATCCCCTCCCATCAAGGGAGGGGAGACCTAACTGCCCTCTCTCCCCTTGTAGGAGAGCTTCTCCCGACAGTCCCCTCTCCCCTTGTGGGAGAGGGTTAGGGTGAGGGGGAATAAATATATTACCCACTATAAATCACATAATAACATTTAAATTTTAAGCCAGACAAAGTGTTAAGTTTTAAGATAAAAAACAAAGTGATTTTAATTAAGCTTGTCTTAAAACTTAAATCTTAACACTTTAAACTTTTTTAACACAGGTCTTGAAGACAAAGCTTTTTTAATGTATTTTAGTAGAAGTTCAGTTTAAAGCAAGGTAGCATAGTGAAAATATGTGATATTGTACAGTTTTATAGCCCTCATAGCGGTGGTGTAAAACGATACATCAATGACAAAATAAAATTTCTTGCCGGTTATCCCAATATAGAACATGTTGTTATTGTGCCTGCAAAAGCGGATAATTTAATCGTTAATATCAAAACAAGAATTTATAATGTCTCATCTCCACCTCTTATCGGATCGGAAAGTTACAGGCTTTTAATTAATAAGTCCAAAATATTGGATATAATTGACAGGGAAAGACCGGATATTATAGAAGTTGGCGACCCCTATTATTCAGCATGGATCGCAATAGAGGCAGGCGATTTGTTTAAGTGTCCCGTGGTTGGTTTTTATCACTCGGATTACCCAAGGGCGCTTGTAAGGACATTACAAAAATATCTGAAGGTTTTTACAGACACATTATTTGCAAAGCCCATAAATGTCTATCTGCACGATTTGTACAACAGGATGGAAGCTACATTAGTTCCTACCAAAAGATTTCAGGACATTCTTAGTGAAATAGGAATTAAAAATATTATACATATCCCCCTTGGTTATGACAGCCAGATATTTTACCCCAGAGAATCAAAGGAAAAAATCTATAGAGAATTACAACTATCCGATAATACCAGATTATTGTTATATATTGGAAGAATTGCAAGGGAAAAAAATATAAAATCCCTGTTCTCTATGATGGAAGAATTAAATTATAAAAATGAAATAAAATATCATCTTTTACTTGTTGGTGATGGTGAATTAAATCAGTGGGTTGAAAGAAATATTTTGGATTTTAATAATATTACATGGTTACATTATTGTGATGATACGCAAAGGCTTGCTGAACTGTATTCTTCCGCTGATTTATTTATCCATGCCGGACACACCGAAACCTTCGGTCTTGTGGCGCTGGAGTCAATGGCCTGTGGCACAAGGGTTCTTGCGATTCAGGGAGGCGGACTTGACGAGGTGCTTAGCATAGAAAAAAATAAGATATTTGCTCAAAATCCAGATGGCAATGAACTTGCTGATAAAGTCAGGGAAATAATAAATATGAATGAAGATAGAGAAGTCAGGCTGGAAAGAAGCAATAATGTAAACAAAAATTACGTAAATTCAATAACTTATCAGAAATTGCTTGCTGTTTACCACGATATAAATGACCGTAATCATTCTTACAAAGAAACAAACAATCAGACAAATTTAGAATATGTCTATGCTGTTAAATAATCCTGAAAAAAGATGGATGCCTGCGAAACTATTTTTTAAAAATAATAATCATGTATCAATCATTATCAAAAAATTCTAAAAAAATAATTATTTCATTCCATGATTTCCATGCAGGCTCAATGGATGTCTATGATGAGTTTTATAAGATTTTAAATCAAATGGGTCTTAACAGAATATCTGTTCTTGCAGTTCCTCAGATGCATTTTGGCGAAGCGCTCACTGAAAATACCGGCGCCGCAAACTGGCTTTTAAGTATGCAGGAAATTGGAAACGATATCTGTCTTCATGGGTTTTATCACAAGGTAAAAAAGGTAAACGGCGGTGTCTTATCCCAGATAATCGGTAATTTTTACACAAACAAAGAAGGCGAGTTTTTTAACCTTGACGCATTGCAGGCTCGGGAAAAATTATCAAAGGGATTGGAGATATTTAATAACATAGGCTTATTCCCAAAGGGATTCACACCCCCTGCATGGCTTATCAGCAAAGATGCGCTTTCTGAAGTAAGAAATTTTGGATTTGATTATATTACTACTTATAACGGGGTAAATTTATTAAGAAAAAATATAGCGATTAAAGCTCCTGTGCTTGTGTTAAGCTCAAGGGGAGTTTTACGGAGGTTTTTATCAAAAAACTGGCTTAATATTGCAGATAATAGCCTTAAAAATGTTGAAATATTAAGATTTGCCCTGCATCCTATTGATCTTGTGCATAAAGACATCAGAAATAAAATAATAACGACCTTTAAGCGCCTTGCTGAAACCAGAACCCCTATAACCTACCAGGACCTTTTGGAAATTAAATAATGCCTGATAAAAAAATCTTCCTGAAATATGCATTGCAGGCCATGGCAGCAGGGGGAATCGCCACCTTAATTGTCTTTTTTCTTTCTATTTCCAGTGAAACCTTTTCAAGCCTTGCTTCCTTTAACTGGAAGCTTGTCCCATTAATGTTTTTTCTGGTTTTTATTTCATGGTTATGTAACGGCTTAAGGACATGGAGTCTTGCAAAGGCGCTTGGCTATAAGCTAAATATATTTCAAAGCCTTGTTATCACCATGTCAACAGAATTTGGCATTGCTGCGTCCCCAGGTGGATTTGGCGGAAGCGTTGTAAGGCTGTCTTTTTTAAAGGAGGCTGGCATACCCTATCTGCAGGGCGCCTCCCTTATGGCAACAGACCTTTCAATGGATTTATTATTTTTTTTAACCCTTGCTCCCTTTGCAGTTTTTTTATTCATGGGACATTATGCTGATGATCTGGGTATACATTTTAATATTACATCACAGTCATCATGGGTATTTGCATTTGTTTTTGTATTAACCTCAATTTTGATATTTTTATATTATAAATTTAATAATTGCAAAAAAATTCAGGAAAAAGGCAAAAAAGGTTATTTATGTTCTCTGTGGTTTAATCTGAAGGATAATTTTCATAAATCTCTTGAGGTTATAAAATTTGTTTTAAAGCAAAAAAAACTTTTTCTTTTTGTAAATTTTGCATTTGTGATAATCCAGTGGATAAGCAGATATGCTATTTTACCCATTATTCTCCTTTCCTTTTCCCAGAAGGGACATCCTTTAACACTTTTTTTTATTCAGATAGTGATCTTTTCCCTTGCCTTTTTATTTGTCCTTCCGGGCGGCGCAGGTGGGGTTGAGATATTGACCACTACAATACTTAATTTTTTTGTTCCCTTGCCCCTTGTTGGCATTGTAATGATTATCTGGCGGTTTTTTACCTATTATATAAATCTTATATTTTGTGGTATAATATTTATTTTCACGTTGGGAAACCTTGCGAAAATTTTTTCTAAAAATATAAAAGAGAGCGCTATCCAAAATACTAAATAAAGACACGCAAAATCTAATCACTGTATTACCTCCGGTCATTGCAAACAAGATAGCGGCTGGCGAGGTTATTGAACGACCTGCATCTGTTGTGAAAGAACTTGTGGAAAATTCTATTGATGCAAGGGCGCTACACATTATTGTTGATATAGAAGACGGCGGAAAAAGCCTTATTAAAATCATTGATGATGGCATTGGCATGTCAAAGGAGGATTTATATCTTTGCGTTGAAAGACATGCCACAAGCAAGATAAAGGATATAGACGATATTGAAAGCATTTCCACACTGGGATTCAGAGGAGAGGCCCTTCCAAGCATTGCATCCGTCTCAGAGACTATAATAAAGACAAGACAAAAACATTCTGATGCAGGCTGGCAATTAAAAGTTGTGTCCGGGGAAAAATCTGAAATTATGCCTGTTTCCTGTAATTTTGGAACAACCTTTGAGGTAAAGGGGCTTTTTTCAAATCTTCCTGCAAGAAAAAAATTTTTAAAGTCATCCCAGTGGGAATTTCAGTATATCTCAAACCTTGTGAAATTATTTGCGGTAAGCCATCACAACCTTTCATTTGAATTAAATAAGCTGGGGAAAAGGGTTTTCAGCAGTTTTGCCAAAAAATGGGGCAAAGAAGTTCTTTTGCCTCTTTTTGATGCAGAATCTTTGGAAAAATTTATTGTCTATGAGAATAAGATTAATGATGTAAAAATTAAGATTATTATTTCTGATGCTAATAAGGCTTCGATAAATTCCAAAAGTTTTTATTTTTTTCTTAATAACAGACATATATCAGGAAAGATGCTTTGGAAGGCGGTTTCTGATGCTTGTCAGGGAATTTATATGAAATCCATGTACCCCCAGGGGGTAATTTTTATTGATCTACCCCCGGAATATGTTGATGTCAATGTGCATCCCACAAAAATGGAAGTAAGGTTTCATAATTCAGCAGATATCTTCAGGATTGTTTATAATTCTGTTAAAGAAGCGCTTCTTAGCACAAAAACATTATATTTCAATAATCTGGCAGGCGCTGAAAATGTCAATGCCCCAATATATAATGAAACAAATGAAGGGGAAAACCCTTTAACTTTTTCAAAAAATACTGAAACAAAGATAAAAAATGACAATCACCTGTGGACAAGGGTTCTTGATGAGATTTATAAGGATGATAACAGGCAGACAAATAGCCACCAACATGAGAAAATTGACTTTAAACCCGAAATAACTAAAGATTATTTAAAAGAATCAAATAATTTAATATCATCTCCTGATGAAATCATCCCTGAGCTAAAGCCGCAAGGAATAAGGATTATCGGACAGCTTTTTAATAGTTACATAATAGCCGAGTCGCCAACCGGACTTCTGCTTATTGACCAGCATGCGCTGCATGAGGCGCTTATACACAAGTCTCTTTTGGAATATTATGAAAAAGACAGGGATTATCCGGGTCAGTTGTTATTATTTCCAGTTATAATTGATATAAGCACAGAACAAATAGAACGATTTATAAAGGCGCAAAATTTACTGCAAAAGTTCGGTCTTTCATTGGAAATATTTGGTGAAAAGCAGCTTATTATAAGAGGCGTGCCCCAGATTCCCATTTTAAGACAAAAAGAGATTTCAGTAGAAAATTTTATCTCAAAAATACTGGATTCTAACCTTGAGGACAGGGCTTTTTTTCTTCATAATGCTGTTTCCTTTATTGCCTGCGACATGGCTATTAAATCGGGAAAACCTTTAAATATTACTGAGATGAACTGGCTTCTTGATGAAATGTATAATAAAAAAATAACCAATTGTCCCCACGGAAGACCTGTAATGATTTGTATGGATAACAAGGAGATTTTAACCCGTTTTGGCAGAAAATAATTCAAGTAAAGACGTAAGATTTTACGCCTCCGCATTACCTGTAAATTTTCCAATTATAGTAATTCTTGGACCCACTGCAACGGGCAAGACAGCAGTTTCAATTAAGCTTGCAAAGGAATTAAATGCTGAAATTGTTAATTTTGATTCTGTTCAGGTTTATAAAAGGCTTGATATTGGCTCAGCAAAACCAACAATTGAAGAAATGCAGGGAATCAGACATCATCTAATTGATATACTTGACCCGGACGAGCATTTTGACGCCTCACTTTTTGCAAAAACCGCCGGAAATATCATAGATTCCATAATCAAGCGTGGAAAAATTGCTATTATGGTGGGCGGAACAGGCATGTATCTAAGGGCATATCTTCAGGGTTTAAGCCCTTGTATCCCGTCAGATTTAGTTTTGAGAGACAGATTAAAGGAAATAATAAATGAAAAAGGGAGCGAATACCTTTATGAATATCTTGCTAAAATCGACACTGTTTCAGCAAAAAGAATCCACCAAAATGACGGATATCGCATTATAAGGGCTATAGAGGTATATGAATTAACAGGAAAAAACATCTCTGACTGGTTTATGGAAAATCCAACGGAGGGTTCTTATAATGTTAATGTTTTTAAAATAGGCCTTATCCTGCCAAGAAATGAGCTTTATAATAAAATTGAAAAAAGAACAGACTTTATGATAAAGCATGGCTTGATTGAAGAGGTAAAAAGCCTCCTTGATGACGGATATTCCCCTGAAATAAAATCTCTTCAAACCCTTGGCTACAGAGAGATTATATCATTCTTAAAAGGTGAAATTTCCCTTGACACCGCAATTAATCTGATAAAGAGGGATACAAGGAGATATGCAAAGAGACAGATCACATGGTTTAAGGCAGAGCGCCGGGTAAAATGGTTTCGCTCTGACACACTGGATTTTTATCCATTATGGAGATATATTAATGAAAAATGGAGTTTAATGTAAAGTGAATATACCCAATATTCTTACAGTTTTTAGAATCATAATGGTTCCTTTATTTGTTATTTTTCTTATTAAAAAAGAATTTAATTATGCCTTTATTGTTTTTATAGTCGCAGGCGTGACAGACGCTCTTGACGGTTTTCTGGCGAGATATTTAAATCAGAGAAGCCGCGTGGGGGCAATTCTTGACCCTGTTGCGGATAAACTGCTTCTTTCCGCCTCTTATATAAGCTTTGCATTAATTGATAAAATACCCGACTGGCTGTGTGTGATAGTTATAAGCAGAGATGTGATCATAGTTGGAGGAATAGGAGTTTTATATATGCTCGAAAAAGAAATTGAATTTAAGCCCACATTAATAAGCAAATGGACAACAGTTTTTCAGATAGCAAGCATTGTAGCGGTTTTTATGGTAAATATATTTATATCTGTGCTTGAATTCATTAATTACATATTTATAAGCACAGCCTTTCTTACAATCGCATCAGGGCTTCATTATTCATACACTGGACTTAGGATGATGAGCAATAATGGAAAGTAAGATTATTTTTTCATAATCTTGTTTATCTGGGGTCTTAATTCAATCTCCGCAACAACAGTCCCCTCACGGGAGTCAAGAACCATTGCCACAGAAGCTGCCACACATTCAGGGGTTATATAAGAGTTCTCTTCTTCTGCCTCCTTAAAATTTAACGTATTAAAAAAGGGGGTCTTTGTCATATCCGGGCAGATATTAACCACTTTAACACCATTTTTTCTTGTTTCCTCAAACAATCCTTTGCCAAAATGGTATAAGCCTGCCTTTGTGGCGGAATAGGCGCATCCCATGGGACTAACATTTTTTGCAGTGACAGAAGCAATATTTATAATAAATCCCTGAGACCTTTTTATTGACCTTAAAAGAAGGTTCGTGATGATAATAGGGGCAATAAGGTTTACTTCGCACATTTCTTTGATTTTTTTGGGGTTTAGCTCTTCATGTAAACCAAAGTGACCTATGCCTGCATTATTTACAAGCAGGTCTATTTGTCCGTGATTTTTTTTTATGCTTTTTATGGAGTCAAGAGTCTTATTAAAGTCCGTCAAATCGCAGGAAATTTTTATAAAATTTTCGTGATTAAGGTGTGTTTTTGAGAAATTCCTTGCTATCCCATAAACAAGATAATTTTTATCCAGAAGCATTTTAGAAATGGCAAGACCTATTCCGGATGATGCGCCTGTAACTATTGCTGTTTTCAATTAAATCTAAAAATTCCTTGCGCCTATAAATCTTGAAATTTCTGTTAAAATAGTTTTTTCTTTTGAATCAGGAAAGATTTCCAGGGCAGAACAGGCTTTTTCAATATATTCAAATGCCTTATCCCTTATTTCAGTGTTTATGCCCTTATCATTAATAAAATTAAATATCCAATGCAGATTATCCTCATTTATATTTCCGGCGAGCATATTTTGTATTCTTGCTTTTTCATTGGTATTTGACCTCTCCATTGCAAGAATAAGGGGCAGGGTCATTTTTCCTTCTTTAATGTCTTTTCCTTTTATTTTTCCTGTTTTATAGTTTTCCGGAAGATAATCAATAAGATCATCAATAATCTGGAAGGCAAAGCCGATATTATTGCCGTAATTTTCAAGAGCCTTTATTTTTGGAGAATCATCAGTGGCAGAATAAGCGCCTATTTTACATGAGGCAATGATTAATGTGGCTGTTTTCCTGAATATTATATCATAATAGACTTCAGAAGTGATATTTCCCAAATTTTTGTATTGCAGTTGTATTAATTCTCCCTCTGACATAAGAAGGACGGTCTTCGCTATTTCCGTTGCAATTTTAAGATTGCCAAAGTGTGTTGCAAGCTCGATTGACCTGGCATACAAAAAATCCCCTGCAAGTATTGTTTTTTTATTTCCCCATATTTTATAAGCAGAAGGCTTCCCCCTTCTTATTTCTCCTTCATCAATGACATCATCATGCAAAAGACTTGCCGCATGGAGGTATTCTGGTATTATGCACAGTTCATGGAGTTTTCTATCATTACTGCCGCAGATGTTTGCAGATAACAGGGTAAGAATCGGTCTTACCCTTTTTCCTCCGGCGCTTAGTATATGGCTTGTAATTTCGTTTATATATGAGAAATCCGACTGAAAATGTAATTTTAAGGTCTTCTCAATTTTTTCTGTTTCTTCTGTTAAGCTAAGTAAAGGGTTTTCCATTTAAATAAAATAATATACCTTTTGATTTGTTTAAAGTTTTTTATGGTATAAACAAAAAAAAGATTTTTGCAAGAAAAATTTTTTATATTTACATTTCCACCCTTATTATTGTATGCACATTTCCCCTTGGATTAAAATCCGCCTCAAGCTTTAATTTTCTGGGTTTTAGTATTTCTGTTAATTCACCAAAGATTAAATTAGCTGATTCCTCATGGGAGATATATTTGTCTCTGAATGAATTTAGATATAATTTAAGGGATTTAAGCTCAACAATATATTCATCAGGGATGTATTGTATTTTAATAACCGCAAAATCAGGGTATCCTGAGCGTGGACAAAGACAGGTAAATTCTGGAAAAGTTATATCAATCCAGTAATCCCTTTCAGGACACGGGTTTTTCCACGGCTCAAGCTTTGCTTTTTGTATTTCTTCTTCTCCGTATTTCATAAAAAACCTCATTAATTTTTATAATTTTAATTTTTTATTATATAAAAAAATAAAAAAAATACCTTAATTTTAGCACAATTTGATGTTAGAATTTTACAAATTGTCAAATTATAAGGATGGATAATTTGTATGGACAATTCATTAAATAAAGTTGCCCTGATTTTTAAAGAAAGAACAATACCATATAATGATTTGTTTTTTTATGTCAACGCCTTAAAAAAAAAGCTTACACTAAAAAATGGCGACAGAGTTATTATATGTCTTGAGAACAGACCTGAATGGATTATTAGCCTTTTTGCCTTGTGGGAAAGGGGATGTATAGTAGTTCCAGTGGATTATCTCTCCACTCCAAAGGAAATTTCCCACATTATTAATGACAGCGAGCCGGATTTACTGGTTTATTCAAACACTACAACTGACAAGGTAAAAGAAGCGGTTGCCATCTCAGATTATAAAAATAATTTGCTCTGTATTGATGACGTTGATTTTAACACAAATACAGAAGACTTAATCCCTGATGAAACCAGGTTTGATATAAACAAATTTCAGGAAAAAAATCTGGCGCTTTTAATCTATACATCCGGGACAACAGGCCTGCCAAAAGGAGCAATGTTATCCTTTGGGAATTTAAAATCAAACATCACTTGTATAAAGGAAGCCGAAATTGCCCTTCCATGCGACAAAGTCCTTGCCTTTCTCCCGTTTCATCATTCATACCCCATGATGGTTAGCCTTCTTGTGCCAATAAGCATAGGGGCAACAATTGTAATCATAGATAAAATTACAAAGGAAGAGATATTTTCAAGTCTAAACAAGCATAACATTGATCTTTTTATAGCTGTCCCAAGAATTTATGAGCTTTTTCATAAAACAATCAATGAAAAACTTGCTTCTTCTTCATTACTCAGATTTTTGTTTGGTATTGCCAAATCAATACCAAATATGACCTTTAGAAAAATGCTTTTTAATGCTGTGCATAAAAAATTCGGGGGTAAAATCAGATATTTTGTTTCAGGGGGAGCAAAACTTAACCCTGAAATCATAGAATTTTTTGGAATAATGGGATTTAAGTTCCTTGAAGGTTACGGTCTTACAGAGACATCTCCGGTAATATGTTTTAACCGCCCAGATGCAAGTAAAAGCGGCTCAGCCGGAAAAGTTTTAAACGGAGTTACAGTAAAAATTGAGGATGAAGAAATTTGGGTAAAGGGCGAAAATGTGATGAAGGGTTACTGGAGAAATGAGGAAAAGACCAGAGACGCCTTTTCAGATGAGTGGTTTAAGACAGGCGACACGGGCTATCTGGACGATGAGGGTTTTCTATTTATCACAGGGAGAAAAAAAGACATAATTGTTCTTTCCACAGGGAAAAATATAAATCCCGAAGATATTGAATCCCAGTTGATTAAAATTTCTTCTTTTATAAAGGAAGTTGCGGTTATCGCTGAAAATGACCGTCTGAAAGCCCTTATATTTCCTGATACTGAGGCGCTTAAGCAGGAAAAAGTATTAAATATTAATGAAAAAATAAAGTGGGATATTATTGATGTCTATAACAGAAACGCTCCAGGCTATAGAAAAATTTCAGGTTTTGAGATATTAAAGGAAGAGCTGCCAAAGACAAGGCTTGGCAAAATAAAAAGATTTCTTTTAGTGTCTAAAAAAGAAGAAAAAGCAAAAATTCAGGAAAAATCCTTGGAAACAGAACCTGATGATGATGAGTACTACATGATAAGGGATTTTTTAATGACTTTAACAAGCTCAAAGGTATTGCCATCATCTCACATTGAAATTGACCTCGCCCTGGATTCCCTTGATAAGGTAGAGCTTTTAAGTTTTGTTGAGACAAAATTCGGAATAAGCATTAAGGAAGATGAGCTTTCTGAGATACAACTTGTTAAAGACATTTACACACACATAAAGAGAAAAAACAGGGATTTTGCTAAAAAAGAAGATATCTCATGGTCAAAAATCCTTGAAAAGGATATTGAAATTGACATAAAAGAAACGCCTTTTTATATTTTTCTCTTCAAAAGTATTATTTCTCCTTTATTTAAGACATATTTTCAGGTAAAGATTGAGGGAGCTGAAAACATACCTGAGTCTCCATTTATTATTGCCCCGAACCATCAAAGCTATTTTGACGCCTTTTTTATTATTGTAAGCCTTCCCCCAAAAAGCCTTGAGCATACATATTTTATTGCATCGGATGTGTGTTTTGAGACAAAGATTAGAAAGGAACTGGCAAAGAGATTTCATACCCTTGTAATTAACAAGGATATTAATCTCAGGGAAAGTCTTCAAAAGAGCGCCACAATTCTCAGAAGACAACATTCCATTGTGATTTTTCCCGAAGGCTCCATAACAAGGGACGGCAATGTCCAGGAGTTTAAGACTGCCTTTGCCATACTTGCAAAAGAGTTAAACATTCCTGTTGTGCCTGTAAGAATAAACGGTCTTTTTGAATTATATAAAATTTTTGAGATGAAATATCCGAGAAGGGGGAAAATTGGGATAAAATATATGCCGGTAATTAAACCTGAAGGATTAAGCGCTGATGCAATAACTCAAAAGGTTTATAAGGCTATTAAAGGGGAATTTTAAAGGTCGTTTTTACAGATTAAAATCTTTTTTAATGTTTATATTCCCTGAATTTGGTTTCAACAGCAACAATATTATCTATTTTGATAAGCGCATCATTAAATTCCTTACCCTGAATTTTTTCAATATGTAAAAGCTGTTCACCAACAACCTTGATAGTTCCCTGGATTTTTTGACCAGAAGACATTGAAATTTCAACATTTTTACCTGTCAAAGCCTTGAGATTGGCATTTAACGCAGTATTAACATTATATTGCGCTCCTTCCACAGGAACAAGTTCTGGAGCGGCTGAAGCAAAAAATGGAATAAACAAAAGACATAAAACAACAAGAATCAAAGAATAATACGCTGATTTTTCAGTAAATTTGGACATATTAATTCTACTTTATGGAATTTAATAATTTTTGTAAATTAATTTGAAGAAACTAAAATTATAGTAAACAATTTTTGAATATAAAGCAATAAGCAAGAAGCCTTTGAGATAAATTCTAATGCTGGAAGAGATTTTTTATATTTTGGGATAGTAAGGATTGAAGAAGCAGAGCATCGTCACAGGGAATATAAAAAGTCCTAAAAAATATAGAATCTAAATAATCAAGGAAAGTATAAATCTTATCTCAAAAATTGAATTTCATTCCAAAAAATTGGCGGAGGCGGCGGGAATCGAACCCTCCAACCCCAAAGTTAGGCAAGGGTTTCCAGTCTCTATGGAACTCAAAGGGAACTTTCTAAGGGAACTCTGTGTTTGCTTTGTCATAATTATGCCTTGCATATTCCTTATAATCTTTCATATATAATCTCTTTATCAATATGAGGCTTGATATACGGACTAATGGATTCAGGAGTCATGATATCCATTTTTTTTCAAAAATTTTTTCGAGAAAATAACAGGCTTCCATAAAATTATCAAAAATTTTTTTTCCAGGCTCGAATTCTATTAAAAAATTAATATCACTTTTTTTTCTTGTTCGCATTTTTTGAATAGGAATCAAATAATCCAATCCTTATTATTCCAAGATTTTTCAGAAAATCTTTATTTTATGGATTAATGAAAAAATATTTTGTTTGTTCATTGTTTTTTTATATTCAATTAATTT
>DYOW01000065.1 GCA_020720325.1 Desulfobulbus propionicus | reverse complement strand
GTTATCAGACAAATTTTTTATTATTTTATTAAATGGCGGATAATTTGTGTCAATTTCAAAATTATTAAGATTTTTTTTGGGGTCTTTGAGATAAAAAGGCATCTCGCCTGCATCAGATTTAGTGAAATTTAATTCTTGGGCATGAACTTGGATATGTATGGAAAAACATAAAATGATTATTATAAAAAAAAATATGAAATTTATCTTATAAGATAATGCACTCATTTTATTTTCCTGTAAAATACTTAAATAGCTCATGAAAAAATTGGCTGACAGCGCAAAAAGCCCCAAGCATAAAAGCCCATCTGATTATCTGCTTCATGGTGGGATTATACTTAAACATTTTTTTTGTAAGGCCAATAATAATTAAAACAGTGGCAATGCTATAAATTGAGTAGGCCCACAATTGTTTTAATAGCTCTTTTAGTATATAATCTGGAGAGCCATGTCTTAAACTGAAAATTATTGTGATTAACAGGCAAAGAATTACAAGAACAAAATCTTTTGATTCCCATTTGTTTTTTTCTGTTATATCATTATTTTTATTTATGTTATTATCCTGAGAGGTTGACATATTGTATGCAAAATGCTCCGGTAAAGTTATTAAATTCCCTGAAACAGGAAACTGTCAGGAAATTTTGTTTTGGTCCTGTGCCTTCAAGAAGGCTTGGAAGGTCCCTTGGTATAGATATTCTACCAAAAAAAACCTGTAACTTAAACTGTATTTATTGCGAAATAGGAGAGGGGACAAATTATGTCACAAGTCCAAATGAATATTATCCTGTAAATGAAATAATTCAAGAGATAGATTCAATTATTGAAAGCAATATTCCTTTTGACATCCTTACTTTTACAGCGTCAGGAGAACCAACGCTTTATTCAAAATTAGGTGAATTAATATTATTTGCCAAAAAAAAGACTCCTAAGCCAGTCGCAGCGCTTACAAACGCAACGCTGTTTCACCTTGAAGAAGTCCGAAATCAATTATCAAATGCCGATATACTGCTTCCATCCCTTGACGCAGCTCGTGAAGAGACATTCAGAAAGCTTAACAGACCGGCGGCAAGCGTGATATTAAAGGACATTATTTCAGGGTTAAAGGAAATAAGAAAAAGCTTTAAGGGGCTTATCTGGCTTGAGGTATTATTGGTTAAAGGTATAAATGACAGTGAAGAAGAGATTCAGGCGCTAAAAAAGGTTATTGATGAGATTAACCCCCATAAGATTCAGCTAAATACCATTGTAAGACCTCCTGCTGTCATTTGGGCAAAACCTGTCTCAATGGAGAGATTACATGAGATAAGGGATTATTTGGGTTATAATGCGGAAATAATTGTGGATTTCAGACCAAAATCAATAATTTTGAGGGATGATATAAAGGCTAATGATATTTTAGAGGTATTAAAGAGAAGACCCATGAGGTTTTATGATATTGAAAGCATTTTTGCCCTTGATAAACATAAATTAATGTCTATTCTTGATGAATTATCTGATAATAAAAAAATTGATTCAAGGATACATAACAATGAGGTTTTTTATTTTAATAAAGGCGATTATGACCAATGATTGAACAAGAATCTAAAAAAGTCAGTTACAGCAGCGTTGTTCTTTCTCAGGTAATGCTCCCTGAGGATACAAATCCTGTCGGAAACGTTCATGGCGGAACAATAATGAAGATAATAGATAATGCGGCGTATGTTGTCGCAAGCAGACATGCAAGAAAAAATACTGTCACAGCCTCCATTGACAAAATAGATTTTCATAATCCTGTTTTTTTAGGAGATCTTCTTATATTAAAGGCAAGCATTAACTGGGTAGGCAGATCATCAATGGAAATCGGGGTAAGAGTAGAGGCAGAAAACCTTAAGACAGGGGAGATAAGACATACTTCTTCCGCATACCTTACCTTTGTCGCCCTTGACGATAATGGAAAACCATGTTTGGTTCCGCAATTAATCCTTGAGACAGAAGATGAAATAAGAAGAAACAAAGAGGCAAATTGCAGGTTAAAGACGAGAAAAAATGAGAAATGTAATGTGGAGTTATAATTTATGGTGAATGAAGAAAATAAAGCAGAAAATAAAACAGAGAAAAAGCCTGAGAAGAGGCCAAGAAAGCCTGTTAAAAAGCCTCAGGCAACAACAAAAAAGGGCGAAGACAAGATAATTATTAATATTGATAAAAAGCAGGAAGTAAGAATTGCCCTTATAAAAAATGAAAAAGTTATAGATTACAGGCAGGAAGGCATCCACATAGTAAAAACCTGGGGAAATATTTATAAAGGCATAATTCAGCATGTTGAGCCGTCTCTTCAGGCTGCTTTTGTGGATATTGGCTGTAAAAAAAATGCTTACCTCCCTATTGAGGATATCCATCCTGAATATTACGGCGCAGGGAGCGTTACTCAAAAGGAAGATTCAAGGAAAAAATTTGAAAACTTAAAAAAAGGAATGGAAATTCTTGTGCAGGTGGTAAAGGAAGAAACCTTTACCAAAGGCCCTGCTGTGACAACTTATCTCTCAATACCGGGAAGATATCTTGTTTTAATGCCAGGGACTGAAGGCGAGGGGGTTTCAAGAAAGATAGAGGATGAGCCATCAAGACAAAAAATAAAGGATATCTTAAAGAAATTTCAACGCCCTGAGGGAGTGGGAGTTATTGCAAGAACAAGCGCTATTGAGGCAAAATTTAATGACTTAAAAAATGATTTTAAGTATCTTGTAAAACTCTGGGATGAATTAAAGATAAAGGTTGCCGAATCCCCGACACCTTCTGTTATATACACTGACAGGGGGCTTATAGAGAGATTTTTAAGGGATAATCTTACCCTTGATGTTGGAGATATTATTGTTGACAGCCAGGAAATATATGACTCATTAAAGACATTTTTAAAGATAATATCGCCTTCACACAGCAATTTTTTGATATTATACAAGGGCAAAGAGCCTGTTTTTGTAAATTTCGGCATTGAAAATCAGATAGAAAATATCTTTGAGAGCAAGGTTTCCCTGCCATCAGGGGGATATATCATAATTGAGCCAACAGAGGCATTGGTAGCGATTGATGTTAATTCTGGCAAAAATATCAAGGAAAAGGCGCTGGAAGAAACTGCATTAAAGACGAATCTTGAGGCGGCGGAAGAGATAGCAAACCAGTTAAGGCTAAGGGATCTGGGCGGAATTATTGTAATTGATTTTATTGATATGAAATACAGGGCAAATATCCTTGCAGTAGAAAAGAAGATAAAAGAAGAATTTAAGCAGGATAAGGCAAAAAGCGACATTGTGAAGATTAGCAGGTTTGGTCTTATGGAAATAACAAGGCAAAAGCTATATTCGCCCATCCAGAGGCAGGGAACTGAGGTCTGCCCGTGCTGCTACGGGAAGGGATATATTAAATCTCCTGAAATGATAGGTCTTTCCCAGTTAAGGGTATTAAAAAACATTGTGTCAGCCGGTGAAATTCCTAAAAAAATAAAATTTTTTACCAATCCTATTGTGGCGTTTTATTTATTAAACAGCGGAAGGGAAGAGCTTTATTCCATTGAAAAGTCATCAGGCATAGAAATTATAATTGAACCTGACCATACCATGAGAAGGGATGAATATAAAGTTATTAAAGATGAGAATGTTGAGACGGAGGTCAAGCGTGTTTGATAATATTGTTGGGGATCACATAAAAAAAATTATTCCGTATCCTCCCGGAAAGCCAATTGATGAATTATACAGGGAATACGGCTTAACAGATATAATTAAGCTTGCATCCAATGAAAATCCCTTTGGCCCTTCACCAAAGGCAGTGGATGCAATAAAAAACTCCCTTATCAATTTGCACAGATATCCCGACGGAAGCTCATTTTATCTGAAGGAAGCAATATCAACCCATCTTGGGGTGAACAGAGAAGAGATTGTAATAGGAAACGGCTCAAACGAGCTTATTGAGTTTGCCGTAAAGGCAGTGGCATGTCCAGGCTTTGAGGTTATATCAAGTTTTCCGTCTTTTTTGATGTATTCCAAATTTGTTCAGGTATCAGGAGGCAAAAATATAGTTATAAGGCTTAAGGATTTTAGCCATGACCTCGATGAAATCTTAAAAAATGTGACAGATAAAACAAAACTGATTTTTCTTGATAATCCCAATAATCCCACAGGCTCGGTTTTTTCTAAGGCTGTTTTTTCCGATTTTATGAAAAAACTTCCCCAAAATATCCTTGTTGTCCTTGACGAGGCCTATATGGAGTTTGTAAAACACGGCGTTGATACAGTGAAAGGGATTGAGCTTTTTAGACATGATCCCCGTATAATGTTTATAAGGACATTTTCAAAGGTCTATGGACTGGCAGGTCTGAGGCTTGGTTTTGGCATAATGAATGAAGAGCTTGCCAATCTTCTTGATAGGGTGAGACAGCCCTTTAATGTGAACAGCCTTGCCCAGATTGCAGGGGTAGAAGCTATAAAAGACACTGACCACCTGAATAAAACACTACAGACAACGTGGGAAGGCATAGCATATTTTGAGAAAGAACTTGGAGCTATGGGCTATAAAGCATATCCTTCAAACACCAATTTTATCCTTATTGACATAAAGCGTGACGCAAAGACAGTCTATGAGGCAATGTTAAGAAAAGGCGTGATAATAAGGGCTATGGGCGCATATGACTTAAAAAATTTCATAAGGATTTCCATTGGCCTTTCTCAGGATAATATCAGATGCATGGAGGGGTTGAGGGAAGTTTTGTAAAGAAGCTCATAACCAGCCCTTTAAAAGTTGTTTGTTATAACAATAGATTTAAAATCACAACAAAATAATTATCTTTTATAATAACTTGGAGACAAAGAATGTTTAATAAAAACCGTGACAAAGAAATTGTAGTTCCTGTTAAACTGGAGCTAAACAGCCCTTTTTGCTTTTCCTGCGATAAAGACCTTGCATGTTTTACAAAATGCTGCAAGGATTCAAGCGTTACCCTTACCCCTTACGATATTATACGTATGAAAAAAAGGCTTAATATGAGCTCTCAGGAATTTTTGTCTTTTTATACTGTTCCTGCAGTTATTGAAGGAACAGAACTTCCCATTCCAATGCTTAAACCTTTAAAAGAAAACACAGCGGAATGTCCGTTTATAGCAGAAGACGGCTGTGTGATTTTTGAGGACAGACCCTTAAACTGCCGTTATTATCCCCTTGGTTTTGGCATATACCATAATAAAGATCAGGCAGACAATGAAAAGTTTTTTGCCCTTATTAAAGAGCCTGTTTGCGCCGGACATGGTTTGGGCGGCGAGATAACAGTTAAAGAATGGTTGGAATCACAGGGAATTTCCGAATATGAAACAATAAACAGCCTTTGGGTTGAGATTATTCTTAAAAGAAAATCCCTTGGTCCTTTTGTGACTATCCCTGAAAAGACCCTTCAGATGTTTTTTCTTGCCTGTTATAATGTTGACGGATTTCGTGATTTTGTATTCGACACCAAATTTCTCTTGGTTTTTGAATTAACAGATGAAAGAATTCAAAAAATTAAGGAAGATGATATGGAATGTCTTAATCTTGGCATTGACTGGCTAAAAACAGTTCTTCTTGGGGAAAGAGTATTAAAGACACTGGAAAAAAAAGCAGGGATTTTTTAAGGTAAGACTTTAGGCAACCTCTAAAAATTAAAATTTTGTTCTTTTATGATAAGATTACTCGTCACTTCGTTCCTTGCAATGACATTTTAATTGTCATTCCGAGCGTAGCGAGGAATCTTATAAGAATTTTTAGAGGTTGCCTTAAATAAAAATTAGCGCAAAAAACAAAATTTTCAATTAAATTTTTAATAATAACATCTTGTAAGGTTAATACTTTCACAACCTCAAAAAATGGCTGTTTTCTTTCAGCCAGTCATTGTGATTTTTATAATCAGGCATAAAGGTTCTAACCCTGTTCCAGAAATCTTCCTGATGGTTTTTCTCTTTAAGGTGGGAAAGCTCATGGATCACAACATAGTCAATAACTGGCGCTGGGGCCATCACAAGCCTCCATGAAAAGCATAAATTTCCGTAAAATGAACATGATCCCCACCTTTTTTGGGCGTTGGTGATGCTAATTTTGTTATATTGAAGACCATTTATATCGGCAAATAATTTTGTTCTTTCTGATATCACCAGATTTGCCATGTGTTTATACCATGCTATAAATACTTCTTTCGCCACAGGCAGGGCATTTTTAGCAAGATAAAACTTATCATTAAATCTTAATGATTCAAATTGATTATCCACAATTTCTAATTTAAAGATATCTCCAAGATAGATAAAATCTTCTCCATTTACAAATTTTTTCGGGACAAATTTATGCTCCCGTGATTGTATCTTAATTTTCTTTTGTTTAATCCAGTTTTCATATTTCAAAACTGTTTTTATTATGGCATCATGGGACACATTAAGCGGCGCCCTAACAATCAGGGTCGCGTCCTCAGTCATTTGAAGGGCAATGGTTTTTCTCTTTGTCCTTATGATTTTGTCAATTTTGATATCTTTAATAATGTCCATAAAACAAACTCCAATAAAAAATATAGCTTATATATCCAAATTGACATTGGGTCAAGGTGATATGAAAATCTTTCAAAAAATAAATATCTAATTATTCTTTTTAGGTAAGAGGATTTGTTTATTAACTAAAAAGAATTTTTGTATTACAGTGTATTTGTAATTTAGAAAAGAGGTTAATATGTCTCATGCAATTTCTTTACGTTTACCAGATGAATTATTTAATGAATTTAATAAATTATGCATTACCCCGGATCGTCCAAATTCCTATATAATAAAAAAGGCGCTTCAAAAATATATTGCAGAAAATGCTGATTATGAATTAGCTCTTAAAAGATTATGTGATAAAGATGATAAAATTATTTCTTTGAAAAAAATAATAGATAAGCTTGGCTTATATAATAGAATATAAAACATTAGTCTTTAAAGATTTGAAAAAATATAGAAAAAACTAAATGATTAAGGATAGTAAACAAAATTGATAATAAAATAAAACCACCAAAATGGCGGAGGGAGTAGGATTCGAACCCACGGTGCCTCTCGACACAACGATTTTCAAGACCGCCGCCTTAAACCACTCGGCCATCCCTCCGTATTATGTAATTTTATTATCTTATTGTAAAAGAACTAAATAAAAATATGTAAAGAAAATATTTTATAAAAAAAAATTAAAAAGTCAAGTAGAAATATTTATTTTATAGGTTAATTCATGAATAGCCTTTTTTTTAAAAATTTTATTTTCCTTTTTACTATATTTTTTTAATCCTTATCGCCCAAATCTCCCCTTAATCTTCCCGATAAGCATCTTTATCTCATTTTGCCCTGTGATATAACACATAAAAATATAAAAAATCCCTGAAAATCCAATGGTAAGCATTAATGAAACAATAAGACCAAACCTTCCAGCAAATGTTAAAAACTTAAAATGCAGAAAATAACACAAAATTCCCATAAAAACCGAAGACAAAACTGTCTTAGAGACTGACGCAAGAATGCGTTTAATATTTAGGGTCCCGATTTTTTTAATTAAAATAAAAAATAAAAATATAAAATTAAATAACATGGCGCTTGATGTGGCAAGGGCTATTGCATTCTGGCTGTAATACTCTATTGCAAACAGGATAACAATGATATTTAAAGTAACACCCGCAAAACTTCCGATAACAGGCCATTTTGTATCATCTAAGGCATAATAAACCGGCACAAGTATTTTTACCCCGCAGTAGGCGACAAGACCCAGTGAATAAAGCTCAAGAAGCCTTGCTGTCATAGCGGTGTCAAATTGAGAAAATCTGCCGTATTCATAAATAATACGTATTATTGGCTCTGAAAGTATAAAAAGACCAACTGTAGCTGGAAAAGTCAGCAAAAAAGCAAGGGAAAGCGCAGATTCAAGGGAATCCTTTAATCCGTTCATGTCCTTTTTGGAGGCAAAACCAGATATAACCGGAAGTGTGGCAATGGATATGGCGACTCCAAACATGCCAATTGGAAACTGGATGAGTCTGAATGCATAATTAAGCCATGCAACCGCTCCTTCGCCGCAGGATGACGCAAAGTTTGTATTAATAAAGATTGTTATCTGGGTGGCGGAAAGCCCTATTATGCTTGGGATTATAAGAAAAAAAATCTTTTTTAACGCTGGGTCTTTAAAATTAAAATATAAATCAAATTTATATCCTGTTTTTATTGCTAACGGCATTTGCGCGAGGAGCTGAAAGAGACCTCCTGCCAGAGTGCCTATAGCCATGCCCACAATCGCAGGATAGCCGAAAAAGGGCAGGGCAAGGGCAAGTCCGCCTCCCACAAGGATAGAGCCCATATTAAACATGGATGATGAGAATGCAGGGATAAAAAAGTATCTTTTTGTGTTTAATAATCCCTGAAATATGGAGGCAAGGCTTACAAACAAAAGAAAAGGAAGCATTATCTGTGTAAGGGTAGTGGTAAGCTCAGTTTTTCCCTGTATCACAGCAAAATGAGGGGCAATAAGATTTACAAGGTCATTGGAAAAAATAAACCCCAGAAGCGTCATTACAAGAATTACAATGGAAAGGCTTGAAATTACATTATTAACAAGTTTCCATGTTTTTTCCGGCGACTCTGTGTTCTGGTAGTGGGTAAAGACGCTTACAAATGCTGCGCTAAGCGCTCCCTCGGCAAATAAGTCTCTGAGAAGATTGGGAATCCTGAATGCCACAACAAAGGCATCCATCTCAAGACCTGCTCCAAAAAGCGCCGCAAAGACCTGTTCCCTGATTAAGCCTAAAATCCTCGAACAAAATACAGCTATGCTCACACTTCCTGCTGATTTTGCAATATTGGAAGTGGTTTTTACATATTTATCAGATGTCAGATTCCACCCCTGACTGACCTGTTTCTCTCTTACATTTAACTCCGTTTGAGGTATCAAGGAGAGTTATGCCTTTTTTAAGGAGAATATATCTTAGTTCGTCTGCCTTTTGCCAGTTTCCTGTTCTTCTTGCAAGCTCTCTTTCGTTTATAAGGTTATGCTCCTCATCGGTTATATTATTAAAATAGGGTTTGCAGTTTATAATCCCAAGAATCTTGTCAAAATTAAGCATCATTGAAAGTAGTTCCCTTGCAAATGATGACGGCAAACTGTTTTTGTGGATGTATGGGTTTATTATTCTTATAACATTAAAGATATTTCCTATGGCATTTGGTATATTAAGGTCATTTCTTATGGATTTTATAAAATTATCCTTTGTGTTTATAATCAGGTCTCTAATAATTTTTATCTCGGTTTCCTGAAGGATTGCCTCGTCTATGTTTTCCTGTGAGGCCTTTTCAAGCTCGCAGATAAATTTATCAAATCTTTGAAGCTGTTTCACAGAAGATGTTATCTCGTCAACTGAATAATTAATGGGTTTTCTGTAGTGGGTTCTTATTAAAAAGAAGCGGATTTCCCTTCCTGTAAAGCCTTCATTGATGAGATCCCTCACTAAGACCACATTATTATTTTGTATTGATATTTTTTTGCCTTTATAAAATACTGGGTCATTATGAATCCATAAATTTGCAAGATTTTTGCCCCAGAGAGCCTTTGCAATTGCAATTTCGTTTTCATGGTGCGGGAAAATAAGGTCTGAACTGCTGGTATGTATATCAAAATTGGCATCCAGATATTTTCTGGACATTGCCACACACTCTATGTGCCAGCCCGGTCTTATTTTTCCCCATTTGCTGTCAAAACCAAGGCCTTTTTTTAGCTCTTCAAGGGATATTCTCTTAAATAATGTAAAATCAGCGGGATGATCTTTTTCGTAGTTGTCAAGGTCAACTGTTTTTCCGAATTCAATGGAGTCAAGCTCAATTTTTGAGAGTTTGCCGTAAGCGCTTAGTTTGGATATGTCAAAGTAAACAGAGCCATGTTTAACATAAGCAAAACCTTTTTGTATAAGCTCATCTGTAATTGCTATCATATCATCAACATGCTCAGATGCCTTTGGATAAAATGTCGCATATTTTATATTTAACTGTGTTATATCCTCAAAAAAAGCATTGATATATGACTGAGTCAGCTCTGAAAGCGCTTTGTTTTCCTGTAAGGCTGTGGCAACGGTCTTGTCGTCAATATCTGTTATATTCATTATTGACTGAACCTTAAATCCCTTATACTCAAAAAGCCTTGTAAGCAAATCAGTAAACAGCATCCTTCTTGCAAGACCAAGGTGCATGTATTGATTTGCGGTGGGACCGCATGAATATAATTTTATTTCATTTGCATTTAATGGCTTAAAAGGTTCTTTTTTTCTTGTAAAAGTATTGTAAAGAGTTAGTTTCTCACCCTGCTTGTATGTTTCGGTAATAGGAAAAAGATTTGTGCTGAGATATCTTTCGCCGCTGTCTGGAAACAGAACAACTATATTTCCTTCTTTAAGATTTGCCGCCTCCTTAAGGGCTATTGCCATTGCCGCCCCGGAGCTCATGCCAACAAAAAGACCTTCTTCCCGCGCAAGACGTCTTGACATCTCAAACGCCTCTTCATCTTCCACCTTTATAATGCTATCCGGCTCTTTTTTGTTAAAAATACCCGGCACATACGATTCCTTCATGTTTTTAAGTCCCTGTATGCCGTGTCCAAGATAGGGTTCAACGCCCACAATCCTAACTTTCGGATTTAACTCTCTTAATCTCCTTGTAATGCCCATTAATGTGCCTGTGGTGCCCATTGTTATAACAACAACATCAACATTTCCCTTGGTGTCGTTCCATATCTCATTTGCAGTGAATTTGTAATGTGTCATCCAGTTATCAGGATTATTAAACTGGTCTGTGCAGAAGAACCTGTTGCCTTCTTCCTTTATCATATTATAAACTGTCTCAATGGCGCCGTCAGTGCCTTTATTGGCAGGGGTAAGCAGGAGTTCAGCCCCATAAGCCCTCATTATCTTTCTGCGTTCAATGCTTGCGCCCTCGCTCATCACAATTAAGAGTTTATAACCTTTGGCTGCGCATACAAGGGAAAGTCCTATGCCGGTATTTCCGCTTGTCGCCTCAAGAACAGTCTTGTCTTTTGTAAGCTCACCCCTGTTTTCAGCCTCCTGAATCATATTATAGGCTATCCTGTCTTTAATAGAACCACCAGGGTTAAATGCCTCAAGTTTTGCATATATTCTTACATTTTTATATGGATTCAACCTTGAAACAGGACAAAGCGGGGTATTTCCTATCTGATCAAAAATAGAGTTTATAATCACTTGTTTTCATCCTTTTCTGGATTTGGAATTTTTAAGCCTAAAACCATATCAAATTCATTTTGCAGGAATTTTTCATATTGTTCAGTAGTTAATAATTTTTTTATTTTTTCAGTCGCATTATTTGAAATATTATATAATTCATTAAGATATTTATCTTTATCCATGTTTTTTATTTCTTTGAATAAATTTTCTTTATTTTTTTTATATTCATCAATTATTATTGTTAAATCGGATAGTTGTTTATCTTCAAGTTTGATAAAGCTTTTTATTTCACTGATTATATCATATTCTGATTTTAAGGGATTTATGGATATATTTGGTATCTTATTGTTTATATTAATTTTTTTTAAGATATTCAGGTTTTTTTTCTCATTAACCTCGTTAATTTTATCTTCAAGCAGGGATATTTTTTCGGTTAACCTTATATATGATAGTGAACTCACCCCAAAAATGAGAAGAAGCAGGGAGATATAAATGAAGTGAAAGGCAGGCTTCATTTAACCCAATTATAAAGATATTCAATAAAAGGATCCCAGAATGCCTTTGCATAAGCTATGGCCCCAAGACCTGCGACCTTTCCGTAGGGGATGCCCATTTGCGAGAGATTTTCAGTTCCTGAATGAAAATATGTCCTCATGCACACGTGCATGGCGCCCTGGTAATCACAGTTATAAAAGCTAAAAAAAATCACCTGATTAACTGGTTTTCCACTTATCGTGCATACCGAGGTTCCACTTGCGGAAAAAGTATCCCACAATGCCTCGCCAGTTATTCCTGAAGAATAGGCATCTGAGGGTTTTTTTGAGCCGGAAACAGTCATGTCAATATAGTATCCTATTTCAGGGGCAATGATATCTTTCATAAATGACTCATGGACTTTATCTGCCTGTTGTATGGTAAAAGAACCGTCAGAGGTCTTAAAACGGCTGATTATACAGATAGAATCTGTTTTTGATGCTGATTGAAGGAATATATTTCCTGCA
This sequence comes from Desulfobulbus propionicus, assembly GCA_020720325.1. Classification (GTDB taxonomy): domain Bacteria; phylum Desulfobacterota; class Dissulfuribacteria; order Dissulfuribacterales; family DYOW01; genus DYOW01. The sequence goes on along the minus strand of DYOW01000065.1, from coordinate 433 downwards.
TAATAATCCACTGCAAAGGAGCAGGAAAAGTCAAAAAATATAAAATAAAAAATAACAAATGTTAAATAAAAATACTTTTTAGTCATGAAAAATCCTTTATAATATTTTTATTATTATACTTCGGAAAAAAAAAGTCAATCTAAACTGCCATGGATTTTTATTATTCAACCTTGAGTCCAGTATAAAAATGTCTTGCAGCGGATTGCATAAATTTATGTGTTTAAATATCAAAAGGAAATTTTTAATAAAGGCAACTTCTAAAAATTTTTATAAGATTCCTCGCTACGCTCGGAATGGCAGTTAAAATGTCATTGCGAGGAACGAAATGACGAGTAATCTTATCATAAATGAACAAAATTTTAATTTTTAGAGCCACCCTAAAGTAGTCTGAATCACGGATTACGCGTAATCTGTGATTCAGACAAAAAAAACA
>DYOW01000064.1 GCA_020720325.1 Desulfobulbus propionicus | reverse complement strand
CCGTCTATTTCAGAAGGATCTGCGCCCATTTTTTCCCATTCCTGCAAATTTGTTGAATACACAACCTTGCCATTAGTATTCAAGACTACTATATCTGCCTTTCCGTCTCCGTCTATATCTTTTAGGGTAAACGAACCATCTATTGAGCCGGGAACAGACTGCCAGTCTTTAAAATTAGTTGTATATTTTATACTGCCGTCGGCTGTGACACCCATTATATCAGGCACCCCATCACCATTTATATCGCCTAACTGCACTGATGTGAACTGACCAAGATTAACCCAATTTCCACCATTTATCAGATAATAAAGTTGATTTCCTGAATTAAGACCTATAAAATCAACTTTTCCGTCATTATTAATATCCATGAGATATAAATTGCTTAATGTTCCCGGAAGATTTACCCAGTGAAACAAATCAGATGTATAATATATGTTGCCGGACTGATTTAATCCTGCAAGCATATAAAATGCATTGTTGTTTAAATTGCCTGCGACTATCTGAGAGAGCGTTCCGGGTATATTATCCCATGTAGACAAATCTGTTGATATATATATATGTCCATCACCGTTTAACCCGATGAAGTCAGCCTTTCCGTCATTGTTTATGTCTGACAACACAAGGTTTGCAAGTTTCCCTGAAATTCTGTGCCATGTATAACCTCTGTCAAGTGTGTACCAAGTATCACCGTTGGCATTTATGCCTGCGATATCATCAATTCCGTCATTATTTATATCTCCACAGTCAATATCAATTTCAAGATGACCATTAATTGGAATCCATGAAATAGCATTGATGGTGGAAAAAGATATGTTTCCCAAAGAGTCTATTTTCACAACATCATAAATAGAATCCCCGTTTAAGTCGCAATTAATGAGTTTGCTATTGCTAGCATACAAATGTGTGATTGAAAAAACAGCCAACAATGATAGAAATAATACCAATGTCAGCGACGAACTGATTGTGTCACGCTTTTTTCTGCGCATTTCATTCTCCTTTTTATTTTTTGTTTTTTAATTTTTTCAATAAAGACAACCCATGTGTTATCCCTACAATTTACCTTGCGGTTTTCATTTAGAAATGCTGGAAAACATGTTATAAATTCCACGGGCAACACTACATTTTCATAGTGATAACAATTGGTTGTCCCGAAAATTTCACATAATTCACCATACATATAAACTAACATATTGTTTTCATGGAAAAATAGAAAAATGGAAAAATAATGAATGTAAATAAGAAAAAATAAAAAAATTAAAGAAAGATAGAAAGAGGCAGGCAGGCAGGCAGGCAGGCATAGCAAAATTTATGCCATAGACTATTGGTCTAAAGATAAAAATCTGCGCTTTATTTTCTGTTCTTAAAACATGAAATATAAAAAAAATGTTATAAAGCATTCCCAAACCCGCAAATTGATTTTGTGAACAATAATAAGCTAATTACCATTTCAAAAATAAAAAGTCAAGTTACAATTTTATGAAAAACCTTATTTTTTATAAAAAATGATGCGATTTATCCCCTGTAAAGAACAGGCATTCCTGTTCCTTACATTTTTCCGTGTAATCCTGTAATCCGTGTCATCCGTGATTCAGACAATTTCTTTGACGCTTGTCCGGTTGGAAGTAGTTTTTCCGCAGCCTGTGGGGCCTTTTAGCAGTAACGAAGGTTGTTTTTATAAGCTGCGATTGCAAGCTCAATCTCATCTGTCTGGGTCTGTAATAGGGTTCGTTTTTTTACAAAGTAACTTCCTGACTCTTTATTATTTTCCATATTTTTTTCTTTTTTTTTAATTTTATATAGTAAACTCTGATTAAATACTGACTACCCCGTCAGGCTTCGCCTGCCACCCCTTCGGAGAAGGGGAATTCCCCTCTTTCAGAGGGGTGTCCCGCAGGGACGGGGTGTTTATTATAAAAAAATTATTTAATCAGAGATTACCATAGTAAAAATTAAAATAAGCGCCTGGATAAAAAGAACAACACTTCAAATAAATATCAGTATCTAAAAAATATGATTATTATTGTGTACATTCATATAATTTTAGGTATATAATAAATACAGTTCAATTTCAATAACGAGGTGAGTTATGTCTGTTGATGCAATAAAAATAATATCAGTTATTTTTGAAGAAGGTATCATTAATTTATTAAAAAATACCTTAAAAAAACCTTCCTACAGCCTTTTTATCTATGGCTCTATGGAAAAACTAAAAGATTTTTTTAAGACAGATATCCCGGATATTATGATATTTGAGATTAAAAACAGCTTTCAGGCAGATGATATCCTTGATGAGTTCAGGTATGCGGATTCTCCCATGGCACATATCCCCATTCTCTTAATCCACGACAATGATATAAAGTGGGAAAAGGAAAAGGGATTTACATCAGGAAATATTGACTATATTGTTAATCCCACAAACAAATCCGAAATTATCCACAAAATTAATGTGCTCTTAAAAGTAAGCAGGCTTTCCGAGGATAAAACCAGCAAAAAAGCAGATATGTTTTTTCTAAATGAAATGGTCGCCCTTAAAACATCCAAATTTTTTAATATCATAAACATGGCGCTTATCATTAATTCGGAAAGGGATTTATCAAAACTCATGGACGCTGCTGTTTGTCAGGTGACAAAGATACTTAACGCCGACCGTTCGTCTCTTTTTTTATTAAATCCTGAAACCGGTGATCTATGGTCAAAGGTTGCTGAAGGCGCCTCGGAAACCATAACACTTCCAAAAGGAAAAGGCATTGCAGGAAAAGTAATCCAGTCAGGAGAGCCTTTTATCGTGCCTGATGTCTCAAAAAATCCTTTTTTTGACCCTTTCTGGGATGAAAAACTTGAATATAAGACAAGAAATATGTTATGTATTCCTGTAAAGAACAGAAACGGACAACTTAAGGGGGTTCTTGAGGTTTTAAACCTTGATATCAAGAGATTTAATGCAAGCGACATGGCAATTGCAGAATCATGCGCGGCGCTTATTGGGGTTACCCTTGAAAATATTGAAAATATTACAAACTTGCAGGCTCTTCTTTCAAAAACAGACTGATAATTATTTTATTCCTGAAAACAAATTGAATTATCTTATATATATACTTAAAATTAATATATTTTTTAATAAAATTATTTTATAATACTCATAGGGTAAAAAAATAGTTGATATAAATTCATTAAGCAATTAAATTAATGAGTCCAGTCTAAAAAGGCTAATTTGTTAAAATTTTAAAATATAACATATTGATATTTAAACACATAAATTTATGTAATTCGCTGCAAAAGATGTTTTTATACCGGACTCATATCATTGCAAGATTTTTAATAAAAAGAGTCGCAAGATTTTCCCATGAAAATTTCATAGCAAATTCACGGCATTTCTGAGGGTCTATTTTTAAAGCCTCATTTGCCGCATAAAAAAGGTCGTCATTTAACACACCAACATCAGCGTCTCCAATAACATCTATAGGACCCCTCACAGGAAAGGCTGCCACAGGCACACCTGACGAAAGCGCCTCAAGGATAACAAGACCAAAGGTTTCTGTTTTGCTTGGCATAACAAAGACATCTGCCGCCGCATAATATTTTGCCAGCTCTTCACCAAATTTCATTCCAACAAATCTGACATCTTTATAATCATTTTTCAATTCTTCCAATTCAGGACCATCCCCCACAACATATTTGCTGCCTTCAAGGGGAAGGTCAAGAAATGCCCTCATGTTTTTTTCAACTGCCACCCTTCCTATATACATAAAAACAGGTCTTTTGTCCTTTATGAAATTTTTATCCCTTATCCTGAAAAGTTCAGTATCAACCCCCCTGCCCCATAGCACAACATTATTAAATCCTTTTTCCTCTAATTCCTGTTTGAGGTTTTTTGTGGAAACCATGAGCTTAGTTGCGCCGGAATGAAACCATCTCAGGAATGAAAAGGTGAGTTCTTCAGGTATCCCGAATCTTGCCTTGATATAATCCGGAAACCTTGTTGCAAAAGAAGTGGAAAACGGATAATTCTTTTTCATGCAATAATCCCTTCCTGCAAAACCAAGGGGGCCTTCTGTAGCAATATGTATTGCCTCAGGCTTAAATTTTTCTATTTTTTTGGCAAGTATGTCACCGGTCCAGAGGACAAGTTTTATGTCAGGGTATGTTGGGCATGGAATTTTCAGATTAAAGTCATTAGGGGTTATCACCAGGACTTCATGTCCCTTTTTTTTTAATTCTTCAACAGTTGTTGTAAAAGTTCTGACCACCCCGCTTACCTGTGGGCGCCACGCATCAGTTATTATGACAAGTTTCATATAAAAGTAAAAATTCCCTATTCATTTTTTTCATTTTTATGATAAATATAATATGTTATCTTATCAAGTTTAAAAAGAGGTTTTTTCTTATGAAAATTTCAAAAGCAGAGGTTGAAAAAGTCGCAAATCTTTCAAGACTATATTTTGATGAAAAGGAAATAGAAAGTTTTACCAATAAATTTAATGACATATTACTTTTTATTGAACAGTTAAATGAGCTTGACACCGCCGAAGTATCTCCTACATTTCATGCCATTGATACCTGTAATGTATTCAGGGAAGATATTGCTATCCAGTCAGATGCCATTCAGGACATTGTTAAAATTGCCCCTGAGGTAGAAAATCAAGCATTTGTTGTCCCTAAAATAATTTAATTATAATATGAATAAGGTTTTTTTATGACAAATTTTACAGAACTTACAATATCCCAATTAACAGAAGGCTACAGAAAAAAAGAATTTAAGGCAGTTGAAGTCACAGAGGCATACCTCAAAAGAATTGAGGAAGTTGATTCAAAGGTAAAGGCATACCTTGAGGTTTGCCCTGAAATTGCAATTTTTCTTGCAAAAGAGGCTGATAAAAGCATTGAAAAAAATGAGATTTCCTACCTTACAGGAATTCCTGCAGGAATCAAGGATGTATTATGCACCAAAGGCATAAAGACTACATGCGCCTCAAAAATCCTTGAAAATTTTATACCCCCCTACGATGCCACTGTTATTGAAAAATTATACAAGGAAAAAACTGTTATCCTTGGCAAATTAAATATGGATGAATTTGCAATGGGCTCATCCACTGAAAATTCAGCCTTTATAACCACAAAAAATCCCTGGGATCTTGAAAGAATACCAGGCGGTTCAAGCGGTGGATCTTCCGCATCAGTCGCCTCAAGGACATGCGCTTTTTCCCTTGGCTCTGATACTGGCGGTTCAATAAGGCAGCCAGCCTCCCATTGCGGTGTTGTTGGATTAAAACCAACCTACGGAAGGGTGTCAAGATACGGGCTTATTGCCTTTGCATCTTCCCTTGACCAGATAGGTCCATTAACGAAAGATGTGAGAGACTGCGCTGTTGTTATGAATGTTATCGCAGGGCAAGACAATCGGGATTCCACATCTTCAACAAATGATGTTCCTGATTTTACCAAATTTCTTGAAGAAGGACTTGACGGCATTACTGTTGGCATTCCTGAAGAATATTTTGTTTCAGGAATGGATAGGGATGTTGAGGATGGCATAAGAAAAGGAATAGAGATTCTTAAGGAAGCCGGCGCCAAAACAGTGGATATTTCGCTGCCTCATTCAAAATATGCCATACCTACATACTATATCATAGCTCCCTGCGAGGCATCATCAAACCTCTCCCGTTTTGACGGCGTTAAATATGGTGTGAGGGCGGAAGATTATCATAATCTCCTTCAGATGTACAAGGAAACAAGGTCAAAGGGTTTTGGGGAAGAGGTAAAAAGAAGGATAATGCTTGGCACATACTCCCTTTCCGCAGGCTATTATGATGCTTATTACAAAAAGGCTTCACAGGTCAGAACCCTTATTAAAAATGATTTTAATGAGGCATTTAAAAAATGTGACATCATAGCAGCCCCTGTCGCTCCCACACCTGCATTTAAGATTGGCGAAAAATCAAATGACCCAATACAGATGTATCTCTCTGATGTATTTACAATTTCAGTTAATATGGCAGGTATTCCTGCTCTTTCCCTGCCCGTTGCCCTTAGCGGAAATGGTCTTCCAATAGGTTTTCAGATAATGGCTAATCATTTTCAGGAAGGTAAAATTTTAAAAAGCGCTTATAATCTTGAAAAGAACCTTCAATTAAGTTTAAAAATTCCGAATCTATAATAATAGAAAAGATAAGAATATTAATTACCCCCAAATATGCAAAAAATACCTTTAAAACTGGCTGAACCTGGCATGATACTTGCAAAAGACGCAATTTCGTCTGATAATAAAATTTTATGCGGAGCAGGTATTGTGCTTACGCAGGAGATTATTGAACGGTTAATAAGGATGAATATAGGCGGGGTTGTTGTGGAAGGACATCCTGTGCATCTTGAAGGGGAACAAACAATAAAAGAAAGGCTCTCAGACCTTGAGATAAGGTTTTCAAGGGTAAAAAACAATCCTGTATTAAGGGCAATCATGAAGATAATAGCAGAACATTATATAAATGAAGAAAAGACATAATTAAAAAATAAACAAGGAAAAATTTAAATTTTATAAGATAAAATTGTAAAAAAATAATGAGCGCTGCAACAAGAGAGTTAATCCTGCAAAGAATAAACAAGCATTCTGTCTTTCCAAACCTGCCTATTGTGGCCTTTAAGCTAAATGAGATTGTTAACAAAGAAAGCGTCACCTATTCTGAAATTGAAGATATAATAACAAAAGACCCTGTGTCAACCGCTAAACTTTTAAAAATAGTCAACTGCTCTTTTTACGGTTTTCCACAGAAAATAAGCACAATATCCAAGGCGGCGCTTATACTTGGATTTAATGTGATAAGGACTATAATAATTACAACACCTATGATGGAGGCAATGAAGGACATTGATGTTGCCCTCTGGGAACATGCCACCTGTTGCGCCTTGTGTTCAGGACTTATAGCCAAGAAAAAAAGAATTAAAAATCCTGAAGAAGTATCCACCGCAGCCCTTATTCAAAACATAGGTTTTCTCTTTATAAGACTTGAGTTTCCCCTCAGGTTTTTTGATATTATGAAAAAAATAAAAAAAGAAAATATTTCACTGCTTGAAGCTGAAACAAGCTGCCTTGGAATAAACCATGCTGAAATAGGCGCAGAGCTTGCCAGATTATGGAATCTCCCTCCAAAACTTGTGGAAGCAATAAGATATCATCACGTCCCATCCCAGAGCAAAAATTATCAGGATATTTCCTCTGTGATTCATTTTTCGGATATACTTGTAAGCGGTCTTGGGGTGACATCCTCAAGCGATATATTTGTGCCCCCCCTTGATAAACCGGCATGGGACTTCCTGCAATACGACCAGAATGAACTTGTTAAATTTCTGGAAGACGATGAATCAAAAATGCTATGGGACTTCAGCGCAAGAATGGGCGAAGAATTTCTGAAAAGAGATACAACAGCCGAAGAAGATGAAAAAGCTAGAGATATAACACCAATAGTAAACATTAAAAAAAAATTAACATTTTTACAAAAAAGATTTGCAAAGGTCGCAGATGACCCAGTTCTTGTATCTATTATGAAAATTATCGCTAAACACTATATTGAAGAAGAGAAAGCAGCATGTCAACAGACTTAGACACATCATTAATCAGAAACAGACTGAAAAACGTTCAGTCATTGCCAACCCTGCCTCCTATTGCAGCAAAGCTGAATAAAATGGTTGAAGATGAGGATATAACCGCCGCTGCCATTGAGGCTGTTATTGCAAAAGACCAGGCAATGACCACAAAACTCTTAAAAATCGTCAACTCTCCTTTTTTTGGTTTTCCCCAGAGGATCAGCACAATATCCAATGCAATCGTCCTTCTTGGTTTTAATGTTATAAGAACCCTTATTGTCACCTCATCTATCTTTGAAACAATGCAATCATCCGATATTTTATTATGGGAACATTCCCTTGGCTGCGCAGCGTGCGCAGGAATTCTTGCAAAAAGAAAAAAATTAAAAAGCCCTGAAGAGGTTTCAACAGCAGGTCTTATACATGACCTTGGCAAGGTTGTTATAAGGGCTGAATTTCCGGAAAAATTTGTAGAAATTCAAAAAATAGTGGAAGCAGAACAAATTCCCATGCGCGAGGCGGAAATAAAATGCATAGGCATTGGCCATGCTGAGATAGGCTCTGAACTTGCCAAACTATGGAATCTTCCCCAAAGACTTATTGAGCCAATAAAACATCATCACGATATTAATGATAATCTTATATTTAAGGATATAACTGCAATAATCCATTTTTCAGATATACTTGTAAGGGGTCTTGGTTTTGGTTCGGGAGGGGATCCATGGGTTCCGGATCTTGATGAAAAAGCTTGGAAAATCATAAAAATAGGCAAAAATGACCTTAAAGAAATTCTTGAAGAAATGGACAGCAAAATCGTTGAGCTTCAGGATTTTGCCATGGAAATGCAAAAATAGGAATAAATGTCTCAAAAAATCACACTTCTTACAAACACCTTTCTGCAGGATAAAAATCTCAGGAAAAGAATAACTGATGACAACTACATTCTTTCAACAGATAATGACCTTTTAATGCTTGTAAATAATATCTTTAATGACCCGCCAGATATGTTTATAATCGAACAGGGACTTCCCGGAGGACTTGATGTCACTACAATTCATACTGTAAAAAACAACCTCCAGTTTGCCCTCCTTCCACTTATTTATGTTGTGTCAATTGAAAACCTTTTGCAAGAAAACAATTGTCTATCTCTCCCCATCGATGACTTTCTCTTCAGGACTTCATCCATTGAAGAAGTAATAACAAGAATAAAATTAAATTTTTTGAGAAATACCCGCATCTCAGATACAAATCCCCTGACAAAGCTTCCGGGCAACACATCAATTCTTAAGCTTATTCAAAATAATATTGATATGCAGAAAGAGTTTACGGTTCTTTATCTTGATATTGATAATTTTAAGCCGTTTAATGATAAATACGGCTTTGCAAGCGGCGATGAGGTAATCAGGATGACTGCCAGAATACTTGTTAACAATGTTACTAATTTTTTTGGCGAAAAGGGATTTGTGGGTCATATTGGAGGCGATGACTTTGTATGTGTGTTTCCAAACAAAAAAATTGAAGAAATATGTGGTGAAATAATAAAAAATTTCGATGGACTAATGCCTTTATTTCTTGATGAAAAAGATATTGAGGCAAATTGTTTCTTCTCAGTGGACAGAAGAGGTATTGAACAATGTTTTCCGCTTACAACCATATCCCTTAGCGCTATTCCATGCATGCCGGGAAAGTTTAATCATTACGGAGAGGTCTCAGCTGTTGCCGCACAAATAAAGAAACATCTTAAATCCCTTACCGGCAGCAATTATATGATAGACAGAAGGACTTCATATCTGTAAAGCAATCTTATCTCTAAAAAATAATTTATTAGAAAAACTTTAAAATCAGGAAAAACAAGAAAAACGCCCCTAATAATAAAAACATAAAAATTAAAGACCTAACCACATAATTTTTTATAAATTCCTTTTGAGATTCCTGTTTGATTCTTTTGGGAAATTCTACCTTTAATTCCTTATATTCCTTATCAATTTCCTGAATTTTTTTGAATTTATCCTCTAATTCAAAGTTTTTTTCATCATCTGAATGAAATTTATCAAGCATTTCTGATATTTCTCTGATATCATTCATTAACATAGCACAAGACTTTTTAAAATCCTTTGTTCTCGAATTATTTGGCATCTTAACAGACCAAAATTTAATCTCCTTAAACATCTTGCTTAATTTTTCCATTAAAATCCTTACGAGTTCTTTTTTCTTTTTATCTATTTTCTTTTTGAACTCATGGAGATCAGAGAGCGCCTGAATAGTGCTTATGAGGCTTCCTGTGTTTATTTCTGTTTCTATATTTGACAGCTTTGTATGAAAATCACTAAATTTTTCAATCCCAAAAATCTCTTCCATATTTTTTACAAATTTTTTTGATTCTTCAAAAAGCACATTATTTTTTTTTACATATTCACTTAAAAAAGAAGAATAAAATTTCTCAATTTTTGACTCAAATGGAAGAAATACAGGCTCACAAAGGGATAAAGTCAACCATCTTGGATGCTTCAAAAATTTTCTTAGGGACTCAACAAGCATTACAGGATTATTGGTTGAAGCGGCAAGAAGGGCCCTTTGATATGTAAACTCATTGGGAGCAACCCATTCCTTTTCAAGTGTTTCCAAAAGACTCTGACATTCATCATACTGATTGTTAGTATAATACAGCCTGAAACGTAAAAGCTTGGCATAACTTTTAACAACTGCATTTTGAGCTGTATTCTCTGCTGTAATAAATGAGATAAGCGCTTTGTCGATATAATGCGAGGATACTTCAAAAAGTCCTTTTAAAACAAAATACATAGGATCATCAATTTTATCAGCAATGTTTCCAAGATTTTTTTTTATTAATTCATGGTCTCCTCTTTTCATTGCCAGCAACACAGAGTCAAAGGGGGTCTCATTCTTTTCAATATCAATTTCAAGAAACATGTCCTGAAAGGTCGTAGAGGTTGTCTTGCAGATATTGTTTGCAAAATTCCATGAAAATTCCCTTCTCATATCGGCAATAAGATTTTCCAGACGGCTGCCGTAGGTGTCCCCGGCCTGAAATAAAGTTTTAATATCATCAAACCATGCCTTGGGCGAGGTTTTTGAAAGATAATCAATGGAAATTTTGTTTTCAGATATCCATTTGTTAGGGCAACTTTCTGCATCATGAAAATGACTTCCGCAGAAAAAACATTCTGTCTTAATATTTCCAAGTAACAGCAAAGACCTGAGGGGAAAAAAATTATTAAAAATATCTCTCGTAGGATCAAGGGGCAAAAGGCTTGTGTTATACAACCACTGGATGGAGTTTTCTATTTTTTCCTTTGTCATTAAAAGGATATTGCCAGTTGGAGTGATTTTATATATTCCCTCAAAAACCTCAGGATTTTGAAAAATTACAATTTGCATGGGCAATAAATCATAGCCTGAGCCGGGAATATTTGCTTCATGGGCAATTAAAGATACTGTTTTTTTTATATGATTTATAAGGTCATTCAGGTCATCACCTTTTATGATAATATCAAAAAGGTTTTTTTTATCGGTAATATTTGTATATTTTTTTTCTTCTAATAAGGCGTCCTTTGTTTTGTAGTAAAAAAATTCTACTGAATTAAGTTTCAGAAGTTTAATTAAAGCCGGAATAAATCTGATATGGATGTACATAAAGAAAAATTTTTTTTAGCTAAACCCCAAAAGAATAAAATTACGTTTTTTTAATTAAAAAAATTTTAACATTGTGTTTATTAAAAATCAAAACCTATTGAAATAATTAAGAATTTAAACTACCCATCTTCCATTTTATTTAAAAATTGTTCTTTATTATACATCAACTAAATTTATTTTAAATAAAATAAAATTGATTATAAATAACATTTTTTTATTGAAAAAAAATTTAATAACTTTTATTATTAAATTATAAGTAAATTTTCGATTTTTCGGAGGTAAAAAATGTTTTTTTCTAAAATCAAGACAATTACAATGATTTTTTTATTGGTTTTTGGTGAAATCTCATTAGCTCCATGCGCAACTTTTGATATTGTAAAACCTTCATCTGATGTTGCATACAGTGAAAAATCCGATCCAACAAAAAATTATGAAAAAAGAAAAGGACATATTGAATTTTCCTCAAATATCTTATACCCTCAGACCCAGATGAAGGTTAATGACACATTAAAAATAACCTTTTTTAATGACACACAATACGAAGTAATAATTGAATCCATTGTGTATAATCAAAACAACACCATTTCAATTTCAGGAAAGATTAAAAACACTGAATTTTCCACATTTTTACTTACCTTAAACAGCGAAGGATTTATAATCACCCTGAAAGACCTTAAACAAAACTATGAATATCATGCAATTGGTTCTGTTTCAAACCAAATAGGCGCTGTGACTGAAATTGATGTCTCAAAGACTCCTCCCAAAATTTATCTTCCACCAAAACCAATAAATAACTAAAAAAATAAATATAAGGAGGAATCTATGAAATATAATGACTTAATCAAATATTTTCTCTTATTTATAATAAATATTCTTATCGCTGCAACTTCATTTGGCGCCACTATTGATTTATTGATTGTTTATGACACCACTGCCAAGACATGGGTTGACAGTAACGGTGGCATGAGTGTCTTCTCTCAGCAGGCAGTGGATAAGTTAAACCAGGCCATGACCAATTCCAATATAAGTTTAACCTTCAGACTGGCATATACAAGCAATGTTTCTTACACACACTCAAATTTTCCAACAATACAAGCAGGTTTATCAAATGATCTTGATGACCTTCAGGCAGGAACAGGCGGGCTTGCCACAGCGCATACATGGCGTAATACTTACGGAGCGGATATGGTCGCCATGTTTGTTGACACAGGACAGGATTACGGATATGTGGGCATGGGTTATGAATTAAGCAATCCATCAGGCAGCCCAAACTATGCCTTTAATGTGGATAATATAAGAAATGTCTTGTCAGGACATACGCTTACCCATGAGCTGGGTCATAATTTCGGGGCTGGTCACAGTAAATATCAGACACAGCAAACAGGTCCGGGAATTTTTTCATACTCTGCGGGCTGGTATTTTAACGGGACAAACAGTGTCGCCTATCACACCATTATGGCTTACGATACAGATGGTTACGGAATTTCATATACAGAAGCCCCTTTATTTTCAACGCCTTTATTATCTCATCAGGGAACAGTGGCTGGCAGCGCGACTGACGGAGATAATGCCAGAACTATACGCGAAACAATGGACGTTGTGGCAGCGTACCG
>DYOW01000160.1 GCA_020720325.1 Desulfobulbus propionicus | reverse complement strand
GGCATGATATAATTATTAAAATGCAATACGAAATTGAAATACGAAAGAGAGCCGAAAAAGATTTAGCTTCAGTTCCAAGGACATATGCTCAACATATTGCAGACGCAATTTTCCTAATGAAAGATGGACTTATAGGTGATATTAAAAAAATGACCAATTTTTCTCCAGAGTATTGCCTTCGCGTTAGAAATTGGCGGATACTTTTTGAAATATCGAAAACCAAGATTATTATTTATCGAATTCTTCATCGAAAGGAGGCTTACAGATAATTTATGAAAACACAAATAATAGAAAAACATGGGAAAAAAGAATTTGCCGTAATTCCTTATAAGGATTTTATTCGTATGCAAGAAAAGATAGAAGATTATAATGATTTAAGAGAACTTCGCAAAGCAAAGAATGATCCTCAAAATAAACACGGTCGTCCATTCGACATTGTTGCAACAGAATTAGGATTAATGAAAAAGAAAGCCTAACAATTCAATCCAGCGGACAGGCTACGCCCGCCGCTGATTTTTGCGTTATGTGTGAAAAAAATAAATTCCAAAAATGAAGATAATGAGTAAGTTGAAAGAATTAAATTTCCCAAAAGACTTTATAGATAAATTTATCTGTGGAAACACTGTTGATGTTATGAAACAGATTCCAGATCAGTCAGTTGATTTAGTTGTTACTTCACCGCCTTACAACCTTAAAAATTCCACAGGAAATGGGATGAAAGATGGTAGAGGTGGAAAGTGGTCAAATGCTGCTCTGGTAAATGGCTATTCTAATTATAACGATAATATTCCGCATGATGAATATGTTGCTTGGCAAAGAGATAGTCTTGCGGAAATGCTACGAATAATTCCTGAAGATGGAGCAATATTTTATAATCACAAATGGCGTGTTCAAGCAGGTTTATTACAAGATAGGCATGATATTGTTTCCGGTTTTCCTGTCAGGCAAATTATTATCTGGAAAAGAAAAGGTGGAATAAATTTTAATCCAGGATATTTTTTGCCCACTTATGAGGTCATTTATCTGATTGCCAAACCAAAATTCGAGTTGGCAAAAAAAGCGAATGCTTATGGCGATGTATGGGAATTTGGGCAGGAAAGTAAAAATAAACATCCCGCACCTTTCCCAGAGGATTTAATTGAACGCATCATATCATCTACAAATTCGCATATTATCCTTGATCCATTTATGGGGTCAGGAACAACTGCTATTGTGGCAAAAAAACTGAATAGAGAATTTATAGGTATCGATGTATCCCCTGAATATTGCCAAATGGCGCAAGAACGCTTAAAAAATCCATCATCTATTGTTAGATCAAAGAGTCAAAAAATGGAAATTAATCAAGTTTCTCTTTTCGACATGTTGGAGGTTAAATGAAAACATATACAAAAGAGAGTTTAATTGAGGCGCTTGTAAATATTCATGATAGGGGCTGGATTCCTACTGGAAGAAAAAATAATGATGGAGGTGTAGGCAACACATTAGAGGATTTGCTGGAAATAGAAGAAAATAACCTTCCTATTCCCAATGCTGCCGAATGGGAATTAAAAGCCCAGAAAAAAGACACCACTTCTCTAATCACATTATTTCATATGGAGCCATCTCCACGCGCTTATAAATTTGTGCCATCAATCTTATTGCCTGAGTTTGGTTGGGCACATCAAGAAGCAGGGCAAAAATATTTGAACAATGAAAAAAGTTTTCGGCAGACTATAAATGCAACAGGTTATAGCAACAGGGGCTTTACAATTAAAGTTGATAGAAATGACAGGAAAGTTTTAGTTGACTTTGATCATTGTCGTATTGTGGATAATGATCATCCTGTGTGGAGAAAAACTGTTTCGGGTAAAACTCTAAAGCCAAATCCTTATTGGGGTTTTGATGATTTATATCATAAGGCGGGAACAAAACTGCATAACTGTTTTTTTGTTTTGGCTGAATCAAAAACCATAAATGGAACGCTTTATTTTCATTATCAAGATATTTATATGTTAAAGAAATTCGATCTGAATAAATTTATTGACGCTATTGAAGTTGGTAATGTTTATATCGACTTTGATGCCAGAACTGGCCACAACCACGGAACAAAATTTAGATTGAGAAGAGAATCACTAATCAGCCTGTATGCCGAAGTTAAAAAATTCTAAAACACATAACAAATCGTTGCACCTGACATTTTTCCGCTTCGCTCCAAAATGCAGGTGAACTCAAGCG
>DYOW01000063.1 GCA_020720325.1 Desulfobulbus propionicus | reverse complement strand
GAAATAGTCCAACATTATGGGAGATAAAATCAAATCACCTCGCTTGTTAGGCGCAGATAAATATGTAGGGTGAATAGTCTGTTAGAGCTTGGAAAAAAAGAAAATCACAAATTTATTTTTTATCTCCTCCACCCTGTGTGAGATGTTTTTTTAACACCCCTCGCCATTTTGGCAAGGTTAGGGTGAGGGGTGTTAAATTCTGTAAATTCAAAAAATTTTATAAATTCCGCTTCAGACAATTTATAAATAAAATATCTACAAAAATTCAATAAAAACATAACAATAAAACCTGGGAGAAAAATGGAGAAAACTTTTTAAAAAAATTATCAAAACTTCCTTTATTTATCTCAAAAAATTAATTTTTTTTATTGACAAAGTGCGAAAATTAAAGCAAAATTGAAAGTTAATAAATTTTTTAAAAAGGAGAGTTAATAAAGTTATGAGCAAAAAAATTAAAACAGCTCTTGTTTCACTTGCATGCGGTCTTATGACTGCTACACTTGTCATTGCATCCAACGGACCAGCGACAGTTGATCTTAAGGGACCAGCCGGAAGCAAACCGCCAGTTGCCTTTAATCACAAAGCGCATCAGGACAAAAACAAATGTGGCGACTGTCATCACGGAAAAACCGCTGACGGCAAACAGGATCCTTACAAAGATGGACAGGCAATTGCTAAATGCAGCACATGTCATGAGCTTGGCAAACCAAACGATAACATTCACAAAAACTGCAAGGGATGTCATACCGAGAAGAAAGCAGGCCCTCAGAAATGTGATGAATGTCACGTAAAGAAATAATTATCTGAAATATTTTTATAATCTATTGAATTTTTTTAATTTCATAAAAGCCTGCTTACATAAAGAGCAGGCTTTTTTATTTTTATGATAACAGAGATAAAATTACTTACAGCCAAAATACAGGAAATTTATAATGACCAGGACATAAAACTGGCAAAAGCCCTGACCTATTTTATTAATCCACCGCAGGAGCAGGACTTTAACTGGCAGGAAACCGGAAAGGAATTTTTAACGTCAATCATATTAAAAATTGCTGTGAATGAGGGTATCAGCAAGTTTAAGGATTATGATGACGAAGAATTCTTAAAAGAACACATCCCCCTTGATATATCAAACACCATAACAGAGCTTGCAAATATACTTCATCACCACGAATACCTTAAAATTATTGAAAAAAGAATCACCGCAGCCTTTCTTATAATAAAAATTTATGAATGGATGACCTGGAATTATGAATCAAGGTGTCTCTACGGGGATAACATCTTTTTTTCCGCGGCGGAAATATTTGATAATTGTGATATTGAAGTCAATTTATGGGGTGAAAAGGACGAAATATGGTTAATTATTATAAATTTTCTTGAAGAATTTGGAATAAAATCAATTTCTCCGTTTTATTCATGCAAAATATACTCCGAGGAATTCTCATTTAATTTTGCCAACCTCTTAAATTTTTTTACCTCCATGTCACTTTTGAGCAATTATGGACCTGATAATTTGCCGGTTAAGGCAACTCTCTTAATTTCTTTAAAAACCTTGACAATGGATAAGGTTATCTTCAAATCAGGACTCAAACTTTATGATAAGGACAAAAATCCAATAAAATCAAATGGTTTTTTTGAAAAAATAATACTTGACAAATTAAATGACCTCATAATAAATGAGGGTTAATAAAATTATTTTTTCAGAAATCATTATAGCTTTGCTTTTTTTATCTTGACAATTTCGTAACAGAATGTTAACAAATTTAAAAAAGACTTGCGCAAATTTAAGGACTAAAAATGATAATTTTTTTCAATCAGGATACTCATAGTGATTCAAAGGAAGTGGAAGATATTAGATTATATCTGGATAAATTTCCCAAAATAAAACTTAAATTTGTGGAGCTTCAGGGTGAGACCAGGCCTATGTTTGAACTGCATCTTATAGGCCCAACCCATGATATCCCTCTTGATGTCATTGAGACCTTTCCCGGAGTTGAAAGGGCAATCAGGGTTTCAAGCAAATACAGGCAAATAGGAAAACACAAACAGGATATCGCTCCTATTGGCTTCACATACAACGGATTAAAATTTGACCAGGAAACCATGCATATCTTCGCAGGCCCATGTGCTGTTGACACAAAGGAAAACACCGAAGAACTTTTTAAAATATTGAAAAATTTAGGGATAAAAACTGCAAGAATGGGGGCATACAAACCAAGGACAAGCCCATATGACTTTCAGGGCCATGGCGCAGAATGTTTGCCATGGGTTTTTGAGCTTGCTGGTAAATATGATATAAAAGCCATTGCAATGGAGGTTCTGAAAGAATCTCATATTGATGAAATAACAAATGAGCTTGAAAAAGCAGGAAATCCTACTGGCGTCATACTTCAGACTGGAACAAGAAACGCACAAAACTTTGAATTATTAAAGGCAGTTGGTTCACAAACAAAATTTCCTGTTCTTTATAAAAGAGGCATGGGGCTTACACTTGAAGAATCCCTTAATGCCTGCGAGTATATTGCAAGCGAAGGAAACAGGAACATCATATTTTGCTTAAGGGGAGTTAAAACCCAACTTGGTCTTCCCCACAGAAACCTTGTGGATTTTTCCCAGGTTCCTGTATTAAAAAGACTCACAAGACTTCCAGTTTGTATTGACCCCAGCCACTCAGTGGGCACAAAGGAACGTTCTACAGACGGAATTCTCGATATATTCCATGTTACAGCTCAGGGAATTATTGTGGGCGCAAATATAATAATGGTTGAAATACACCCAAATCCGGCAACAGCTCTATGCGATGCCCATCAGGCTCTTTTACCTGATGAATTTATGCTTTTCTTAAAAGATGTGGACATTTCCAGAAAAGCATACGAAACAAGATTAAAAGAAATAACTTAAAAAAATTTTAGGGAGGGTATTTAATGTCAAAACTCAAAAAAACTTTATTAGCTTTTCTTTTTACAGGGGTCATTGCCACACAGGCATATGCGGGACCTGGCGCTGTTGAAATTAAAACAAACGGAGAAGTCACCATAAAAATGGGGGCTCAGGTAAGAATTGTGCCTACTTCAGAATCAAACAGGGATTTTGGTCTCGGAAGCAACTTAAATAAGGCGCAGGAAGCAAAAGCTGCCGCTGCAATGGGTAGTCTTGGCGTTGGAACAGACAGCACAAGCGTTCACTTAAATGAAGCAGGAGGAGCGCTTAAAGACAATTATATCCGTGGTGAAAACAGGCTTTTCTTTAATTTTGCAAAGGGCGCTGACTGGGATGTTTATATGGCTCTTGAATCAGACACAACCCTTGACAGAAAAAGCGCTGACAGAACAGATTTTGTCACAGGAAGACAAACACAGCAATTCGGCATTGAAAGATTAATGGCAACTTTTAATGTTAAGGCAATAAATTCAAGGGTACAGGCCGGATGGGATGCTCTTGGAGTTGACATTCCTTACGGAGGTCTTGTTTACGGAGATGATGACCCTGGTATCGGACTTGTAGGAAAATCAGGCAATCTTAACTGGGATGTAAGATTTCTTAAAAAAGACGAAGATGAGGCAGGCTACTACACAGATGCGCAAAATGTCAATCCAATTGGCGCCGCTGTTCAGGACGGTGAGTCTGACAGGACATTCTATTATGCGAAAATGGGATATAATTTCAGCAAGGATAATGTTCTTGAAGGTTTTCTTTTCAGAGATGCAAACCATATGAACACAATGCAGACAGACAGAAACTTTGTCGGCATCCAGGGTAAGGGACAATTTGATATAATAAAACCTCTTTTTGAAATTGCATATAATTTTGGTGAATTTGAAAAAACTGGCGCCAAATCAAAAGATATAAGCGCTTGGGCAATGTTTGCGGATGTTGAATTTGACCTGAAAAAATATACAGGGATGAAGAAATTTGATATTCATTTCGGCGGATATTATCTATCAGGTGATGATGACCTTACTGATGATGATCTTGGGGGTTTTGCATCTGCTGTTAGCATTGACAGATTTGCGCCACGCTTTGGCTCTGAACAGGGCATATCACAGGACGGAAATCCAATCTTCGGACAGATACTTTACAGTATGTTCCCTATCTATTACGGAAGCTCCTACAGGGCAGGCGGCATAAACGGCGGAGCAGCGCTTGACAACCCTGGTTTTGTTATGTTCGGCGCAGGTTTAAAGATGGCTCAGGGTAAATGGACATATAATACAAACCTTTTTGCAATGAATTTTGATACTTCCGAACCTGTTGAATATTATTTCATGAACGGCAGACCCACCCTCGGAAATGTTGAAATTGATGAATTTATGGGTATTGAATGGAATAATGAAATCCAGTACAAACTCTATGACGCAGTCACTCTTAAGGGTGGAGCGGCATTTTTACTTCCAGGATCAGGCGCAAAGGATATAACAAAGGCGCTTGATGCTATTGCAAGGGGCGTAAGCTTTGAAGAAGGAAGAGAAAGCGATGATATTTCCGTTAGAGTTGCCGCAGAACTTATGTGGTTCTTCTAATATTATAGTTTATTGATTTTTTATTTAAATAACTTATAATTTAATAGCCCGGTTGAAGCCGGGCTTTTTTTTTGGTAAAATCAGATAATAATGGAAAAAATTATAGTAAGGGTTCCAAACTGGATTGGTGATGCAATAATGTGCGCGCCAGCCATAAAAGAGCTAAAGGAAAGATTGCCTGATTCTTCATTAACTGTGCTTGGCAGGGAATGGGTTTTGTCTGTGTTTGAAGCAAATAACAGCGTTGATGAGCTTATGCCAATACGGGATAAAAAACATTTTACCCTGCTTATACAGGAAGGATTAAAACTAAAAAACTACTCCTTTGATATGGCTTTTGCCTTTACAAATTCCATTTCTTCCGTAATTCCATTCTTTTTTGCAAATATTCCCATTAGAGTAGGATATGCCACTGACTTAAGGGGATTTATGCTTACCAACAGCTATAATGTGCCTAAAAATAAAAAAAAAGTACATGAAGTCAATTATTACCTTAATCTCCTTGCAAAATACTTTAATGATCCCGGAATAACCTCAGAAAATAAATCTTTGATACTTAGTCCCTCTGAAAAAGGAAAAGAGGAAGCAAACAAGCTTCTTGCAAACCTTTCTGTGACAGAAAAAAAATTTGTCATTATTATTAATCCCTTTGCCTCTTACGGACGCGCAAAAAAATGGAGCGGGGAAAGATTTGCAGAGCTTTCCAAAAAACTCATTGAAACAATTCCTGATTCAGTATTATTAATAGCCGGCGCTAAAAAAGATATTGTGGAAGGAAATCATGTGGCAGGCATGATAGGTGAAAAAGCCTATAATATTGCTGGACAGACAACTCTTTCAGGTTTAATTGCAGTGATTCACCGCTCAGACCTTTTTATAACAAATGATTCTGGACCAATGCACATAGGCGCAGCGCTTAATCGTCCTATGATAGCCATATTTGGCTCAACAAATCCAATTACAACAGGGCCTTTGTCAAAAAATGCAACTGTGATAAGAGAGCAGGTTTCCTGCAGTCCCTGCCTTTTACGGGAATGTCCAGGTGATTTTATGTGTATGGAATTAATAACCGTTGAAAAGGTCTTTGAAGCATGTTTAAAGAGGTTAAATCCTTTATGAACAGGGCGGTTTTTCTTGACAGGGACGGCACAATCATTAAAGAAATCGGCTATCTCAGGGACATAAAAGACATAATATTTATTGACGGCGCAATTGAGGCAATCAGGCGTTTTAATAATAAGGGTTTCAGGGTTATTGTAACCACAAACCAGTCAGGTATTGCAAGGGGTTTTCTTACAGAGGAAAAACTCCGCGAGATACACGATTACATGGCAAAAATATTAAATGATAATAACGCCTGTATTGATGAGTGGCTATACTGCCCGCACCATCTTGAAGGAGTTGTAGAAAAATACAGGGTGGAGTGCGACTGCAGAAAACCGCGCGCGGGGATGATATTAACTTCACAGCAGAAATATGACATATCCCTTGAGAATTCATTTGTAATAGGGGATAGTATCAGGGATATAAAGCTTGGGATAAATGCAGGTGTGCATCCCATACTTGTGCTAACCGGATATGGAAAGGACAATCTAACACGAATCAGGGAAGAAAATATTAGTGAGACCCGGTATCAAGTCGCAAAAGATATTCTTGACGCCTCAGGGATTATATGCGCATCCTTATCATAAAACTAAGCGCAATAGGTGATGTAATCCATTCTCTTGCTTTCTTAAATGCAATGAAAAAATCTTTCCCTGCATCAAAAATCTCTTGGGTTGTCAGTGAAAAAGCATTTTCAATCTTAGAAGGACATCCAATGCTTGAAAATGTCTTTGTCTTTAAAAGGGATAAACTGGGGAAAAATCCATTAAATCCAATCAACTGGATGGAAATTAACCGTTCATTAAAATTACTTTTTAAAGATATAGGAAAGATAAAATTTGATATAGCAGTGGATTTGCAAGGATTATTTAAAAGTGGTATTATTACAAATCTGGTAAATGCAGAAGAAAAAATAGGATTTGCCGGCCAAAGGGAGTTAAGCTCTTTATTTTTAACAAGAAAACTACCGAAATATAATTATGAGACCCATGCGGTTGACAGATATTTAAGTATTGCGAAATATCTTGGCGCTGATATTGAAAATCCGGGTTTTCCACTATATTATAATCAGAATGATTATGATTTGTTTGAAAAAATCTTAAATGATAATAAACTTTTGGGGAAAGATATTGCAGGAATTATCCCCGGCGCAGGCTGGAAAACAAAATTATGGACTTCACACGGATTTTCAAAGGTCGTGACATACCTGAATAATAAAGGTATTAAATCAATAATTATAGGCTCAGATGCGGATAAACATCACGCCAGTGAAATTATCTCTCAATCAGGGACAAATCCCATTGATTTTACCGGAAAAACAAGCTTAAAGGTATTGGCGCTCCTTTACAAAAAAATGAAAATGGTGATATCAACCGATACTGGTCCAATGCATCTTGCCGATGCAAGCGGGATACCCGTAATATCTCTCTTTGGGACAACAGCTCCCTGGAGAACCGGACCTTATCACAATATTAATAATGTTATAAGAACAGGGATAAAATGCAGTCCGTGTTTCAGGAAAAATTGTACAAACCCTGTCTGCATGACAGAAATTTCTCCTGAAAGTGTTATTGAAAAAATAAATAAAATACTGTGAAACCAAATAAAACAAATATAATAAAATTTTTATAAACGATAAAAAATGAAAAATAAATTTGATAAAGCGCTTCTTGAAATAATTGTATGCCCAAAATGCAAAAAAAATCTTACATATATTGAAAAAGATGAAAATTATCTTATTTGTAATGAATGCAGGCTGGCATATCCCATAAAACAGGGAATACCAGTGATGCTTGCTGAAGAAGCAATAAAAATGGATGATTTTTCAGATATTCTTAAGCCATGAAAGAAAAAATAATAAATCACATAAAAAAATTTAATGAATTAAAGCTGCTTGTTATTGGCGATGTTATGCTCGATCACTACATATTGGGCGATGTGTCAAGAATTTCCCCTGAAGCGCCTGTGCCTGTTGTGGATATACAAAAAGAATCCCTGTTGCTGGGCGGGGCTGCGAACGTGGCAAATAATATCATATCCCTTGGCGCAAACGCAATGCTTACTGGTGTTATCGGAAAAGACGACACTGGGGCGCAATTTTCTGAAATTCTTAAAAAACATGGTATTTCCGATTATATTTTACGATCAGATAAAAGACCCACCACCATAAAAACAAGGATTATTGCAAGACAGCAGCAACTGGTAAGATTTGACAGGGAATTAAAAAAAAAATTATATGAAGAGGAAAAAACAACCTTAATTGACATCTTAAATAATCTTAAAAATAATATTTCAGGCATAGTTGTGTCAGATTATGCAAAAGGTGTTATTTGCACAGAGATTATGACATTATTGTTAAATTTTTCAAAAAGGCTTAAAATCCCTGTTTTTATAGACCCCAAACCCAAAAATATAGAGTATTATAAAGGCGCTACAGTAATAACGCCCAACCAGCATGAGGCAGAAATGATTTCCGGCATCACAATCAATGATACAGCATCACTTTTTCAGGCATCAATGAAGATTAAAGAAAGTCTTGACGTGGAAGCTGTGCTCATAACAAGGGGACCTGAAGGAATGTCACTTTTTAAGGATAACAAAATCTATACAATCCCAACAATGGCAAAAGAGGTGTTTGATGTGACCGGCGCCGGAGATACCTCTATTGCAAGCTTTGCGCTGGGATATGTCTCAGGGCTTGATTTCCTGTCATCCGTCATCCTTTCCAATATAGCTGCTGGAATAGTTGTTTCTAAACTTGGAACAGGTATTGTAACCTTTAATGAGCTTACAAAGGCATTAAATGAAATGGATTTTTCAAACTTTATGGTGGAGGGGAAAGGACTACATGAATAAAAAAGTATTTATAAGTTATGATTATTCAAGCGATGTTGATAAGGCATTTAAGAGTCTTCTTGCAGCATGGGATGTTGGTTCTGGACTTGATTTTTTATCAAGCGAACACGATGGATCCCTTACCTTAAACGCCCCTGAAGCAGTGTCTCACAAGGAAAAAATCTCCAAAATGATAGCAGAATCCAACGCAATAATATGTATTATGGGAAAAAATGCACCAAAAAGCGCATGGGTTACCTGGGAGGTTATGCAGGCAGTGACGCTTAGAAAAAAGGTCATAAGAATTCAACCCTCAATGCAGGTGGGTGAAGCAATTAATCTCATAAAAAAACAGGTTTGATGAGCATACCCAAGATACCAAGCCCTGCCTTTTTGTTTTTTAACATTTTTTCAAAAAAAAAAGACCTAATTATTCAAACTCTCAATGAAATTGAACAATATTACGGGGAATTTTGCTGGATTACCTCTTTTTTTCCCTTTACATCCACCCATTATTATGAAAAAGAATTCGGGAATAATTTAATCAGGGTAATTGCGGCATTATATAATTTTATAGACCAGGACAGGTTGCTGGAGACCAAAAAATTTTCATATCACTTAGAGAGTAAATTCTCTGAAAACAAAAAAAGATTGGTTAATATTGATCCTGGTATGATTACAGCGGAAAGGCTTGTGCTTGCCACTGGCAAAAACTTTACACACAGGATATATCTTGGAGAGGGTATTTTTGCAGACCTTACCCTTATTTTTCAAAAAAATTCATTCAGAACCCTGTCCTGGACATTTCCGGACTATGGCTCCAAAGAATTTATTTCTTTTTTTAATAATGCGAGAGACACATATTTAAGGAGAATCCAAAACATTGATTAGAAGCATGACCACCTTTGCTAAAAAAGAACTTACTGAAGCAACCATTCAGGCAAGCTTTGAAATAAAATCTCTTAACAGCAGATTTTGTGATATCAACATCAAAATTCCCAAATGGATGGGTGTTTTTGAGGAAAAAATCAGAAAAATTATTTATTCTGAGATGAAAAGAGGTAAAATTGATTTCTTTATAAATATTGATAATATGAGTGAAATAAACCCTGAAATCACACCTGACATAAACCTTGCAAAATCCTACCTTGAAGCCATAAAAAATTTATCTGAAAATACAGGCATTCCCTTTCAGATGGATTTATCAAGTTTCATACTATGCTGCAGGGATGTTCTTATCTCTAAAAAAAATAAAATTGACATTGAAAGCCTCTGGGAAATCATTGAAAATCCCCTTAATGAGCTTATTGCCGACGCCATTAAGCACTCATCCCTTGAAGGAGCAAATCTTAAGGCAGATATAGAAAAAAGGATAACAACCCTATATTCAGTCCTTGATTCCATAAGATTAAAAAAACAGTTGATAAACGATAAACTTAAAAATAATGTCAGAGACAGGATCGCAAAATTCATTGGTGATATGGGCATCAAAGAAAACGTAAATGAAGACCGCCTGCTGCAGGAGATTGGTTTTTATATTGACAGAATGGATATCACAGAAGAGCTTGTCAGAGCAGCCAGTCATCTTAAACTGTTTCAATCAACCCTTGATTCAGGCGGCGAAGCAGGAAAAAGACTTGATTTTCTTATTCAGGAACTTCTCAGGGAATTTAATACAATGGGAAATAAGGCGGCTGATGATGAGATTTCCCACTTTGTAGTGGATGCAAAGGTTGAGCTTGAGAAAATCAGGGAACAGGTTCAAAATATTGTATAAAATAAGAACTTTTGCATATATATGGCTTAATTAGTAAGTCTCTTGTTTATCAGACAATTTTATCTTATATTATAGTAAAGTCTGATTAATTTATCTAAAAATAATTTGAAATTATATCACCCTCACCTTAATCCCCTCCCATCAAAGGAGGGGGAGATTTCCCTCTACCTCGAGGGAGAGAGTTAGCGTAAGGGGTAATAATTAATCAGAGAATACTTTAGTTAATTATATTGTTAAATTTTTACTAAAACAGCCTTATTAAGAAAGTATAAAAATATAAAGGGATTAATTATGTATTCAGCAGACATCATTGAAATAAAGTTAAGAAGGGGATTTACTCACAAACAGTCCAAAATTTTGGCTGAAGTGGTGACTGACGCCTATAATGACCTTGTAAAGACAAAGGATTTTAAAGAGCTTAAAGATACTGTTGCCGAACTTGCCGGGGCTCAAAAGGAACTTACTGAGGCTCAAAAGCGAACTGAGCAAATGGTGGAAAATCTTACTGAGGCTCAAAAGCGAACTGAGCAAATGGTGGAAAATCTTGCTGAGGCGCAAAAGCGAACTGAAGAAGAGATGAGATTTGGTTTTAAGTCATTAAGCGATCAAATAGCCTCCCTTGGAAGCAGGTGGGGTATTTATAACGAAGCCACATTCAGAGCGACCATTGCAGGAGTTCTAAGAAAACAAAAGGGAGTGGAGGTCAAAAACGGCTATTATGGAGACAGGGAAGTTGACATTATAATAAGCAATGGTGAACACATCCTTCTTGAGATTACATCAAGGTTAAAAAGTTCGGATATAGACAAGCTTATTGTCTCAGGCGAGGATTACGAGAAACAGCATGGAGTAAAACCAGTGTTAATGGTTGCGACAAGCTATATTTCTCCGAAGCTCATGCAGCAGGTAATGGGACTTGAAAGAAAAATAGAGATTTTTTCTTATGAAGCAGAGTAGCTATAATTTTTTATGGCTTCGGTTTAATTATATGTAAAATATAGTTTAATCTTAAATTTCATGTCAAATTTCTTAAGGCAACCTCTAAAAATCAGATTGCATCGCTATCGCTCGCAATGACTGATATTGTCATTGCGAGCGATAGCGATGCAATCTCAATATACATATTTTTAGAGCTACCCTTAAGACTTAGATTTTTTTTTATTGACAAAATTTGAAAATTTGTTAAATTAACTTTTTTGTATATTTTAGGAGGAACATTGATATGTATGCCGTGATTCAAACCGGTGGCAAACAGTATGTTGTCACACAGGGCGAGACATTAAAAATTGAAAAATTATCCGGTGAACCCGGCGCCGAAGTAAATTTATCAGATGTTTTATTGATTGCAGATGATAACAAATATCATGTTGGCAGGCCTTTTCTTGAAAATACCCATGTAAGCGCTCTTATTAAAGAACATGGACTTGGCGAAAAAATTCACATGATGAAGAAAAAAAGAAAAAAAGGCTATAAAGTTAAAAAAGGCCACAGACAGCCTTATACAGCGATACAAATAATAAATATTAACCTTTAATCTTTATATAAAAAGAGGTTCTACAAATGGCATCAAAAAAAGCAGGCGGAAGCACAAAAAACGGTAGAGACAGCTCAGGGCAAAGGCGTGGAGTTAAAAGATTTGGCGGAGAGTCTGTAAAGGCTGGAAATATCATTGTTCGCCAGGTTGGATCTTCATTTCATCCAGGAAAAAATGTCGGTCTTGGCAAGGATTTTACCCTTTTCTCTCTAATTGACGGCTTTGTTAAATTTGAAGATTCAAGAAACAGAAAGTTGGTAAGTGTTTATCCTGCCAATTAATTTTATCCTAATTTTTTTTTCTTTTTTAAATAAAAATTCTTTAGCCTTAAAAAATCAATGAATTTTGTTGATGAAGTTGACATACATATAAAGGCTGGAGACGGCGGACGAGGAATAGTCAGCTTTTTAAGGGAAAGAAGCAGACCAATGGGTGGACCTGATGGGGGAGACGGCGGAAAAGGCGGAGATGTAATATTTCAGACAACCACTTCATATAACACACTCTTTCATCTCAGATACAAAAGAAAATTTCTTGCCCAGGATGGAAAACCAGGCAGAGGAAAACACAGCCACGGTAAAAACGGCGAAGACATAATCATTTATGTTCCCTGCGGCACAATCATAAAAGATAAAGAAACAGATATTATTATTGCAGACCTTGTTGATAAAGATACAAAATTTATAATTGCAAAGGGTGGTATCGGCGGAAAAGGTAACGCACATTTTCTTACATCAACAAGACAGACTCCACGTTTTGCGCAAACAGGACGCGAGGGTGAGGAAAAATTTCTAAAACTTGAACTTAAAATACTTGCAGATATTGGTCTTGTAGGCCTACCCAATGCAGGTAAATCCACTTTTCTCTCAAAAGTCACCGCAGCCAAACCCAAAATTGCAGATTACCCATTCACCACACTTGTTCCCAATCTTGGCGTTGTAAGCCTGTCAGATGACAGAACAATGGTCATTGCCGATATTCCAGGTCTTATAGAAGGCGCGCACACAGGTATTGGCATGGGGCATGAGTTTTTAAGACATATAGAAAGAACCAGGGCGCTTCTCTTTATCATAGATCCCATACAAAATGACACATTTGAACAGTTTTCTTTGCTGAAAAAAGAATTATTATTATATAATCTTTCACTCTCCAAAAAAGATATTTTTGTAGCGATAAACAAAACTGACATTCTTGATAAAAAAGAAGTGGGTGAAAATTTAAAAAAATTTCATGATATGGGACAAAAAGTATATGCTATTTCAGCCATTAAAGGCGAAGGATTGACAAATCTTCTGGAAGATATTTATAAAAGTCTTCA
>DYOW01000062.1 GCA_020720325.1 Desulfobulbus propionicus | reverse complement strand
TCGGTCAGCTTATCAGGGAAATGAGCCTTTTAAAAAAATGATTTTTTAAAATCCAACAAATTATCTGGAAATGTCTTTGCTTGTTATCTCAACCAGATGCCCTGGACCAGCGTCAAACTGGACTTTATAATCTCCTCCTGATTTTTTAAAGGTAAACTCGCTGTTTTCGTTCATCTTGCCTGTAATCAGAGTCTTTCCGGATGTGTCAACAACCTTCATTGTCACGCCTGAGGCTGAAGAGCCGTCTGAAAAACCGCCCTGACAGGTAACTGAACCGTCGCCATTATCCATGCAGGAACAAAGCGGAGTATGCGAAAATCCCTGCTCCGCCACAAAAAGAGCCACAACAAAAAGAGCCACTGTTAAAAACATTTTTTTCATGTGATTCACCACCTTTCTTAATTATTATTTATTTTTCTTCTGTTAAAGCTGTTTCTGCAGTCACCGGCAAATCTGCCGGATTTTTCTTCATAAATCCTATCGCCACAGTAATTGCAAGCGCCGCCACATAAAAAGCAAACATCATCTGAATGCCGCTTAGTCCTGTATAAGACCCAATCGTAAATGTCAGGCTTGCAACCAAAAGTCCAAGAGCAGTAGGAAATAAAATGGAAAAAAACATCCATTTATAGGACTGAGTTTGCACCTTAACCATAATTGTTGTAGCCAGACAGGGGGGATAAAGAAGAAAAAAGAGCATTATTGCAAGGGCATGAAGAGGGGTAAATCCTTTTGAAATACCCTCCTGTCCCATACGCTCCTCAAGAGTCTGATTCTCATCCGCGCCCTGCTGAAAAAGCGCTCCAAGGGTCGCCACACTACTTTCCCTTGCCGCAAATGAGCTTAAAAGAGCCACATTAATCTTCCAGTCAAAACCTGCAAATTGCGTGACAGGCTCAAGGGATCGTCCAATATTTCCGAGAAAGCTGTTTACAATGCGTTCCTCTTTCATTTTTCTCCGCAGGGTCTTTCTTTCGGATGACAAATTTCTGATTCCAGTATTTATTTTTTTTGCGTCAGCATCTGTTCCTGGTTCTATAAAAATAAATAAATCAGATTGTTTTTTTCTAAATTTATCAATTATTGCCTGTTTTTGTTCTTTTCCTTTTGCGTTTAAGCTTGCCTGCTTATAATCATCATAGTAGTTAAGCAAATGGACAAGTTTATCTTCTTTAACCCTGTGGAGGTAAGGATTGGTTTCACCAATTTTCTGATAAAAACCAGAAACAGCATTTTGTCCTTCCTTCAGATAAAATGCCCCGCGATCGTCACTTAAGCCCGGAAACTGAAGAAGGGTAAACACAAAAACAGAAACCGCCAGAACAATTGATCCAACCTTTTTTATATATATCCATGTGCGTTCAAGGGAGCGCTGTAAGACTCCATGCAGGGTGGGCAAATGATAATTGGGAAGCTCCATTACAAACGGGGCTGTCTCCAAATTTTTAAGAATTGTGCTGGTAAGGAGTTTGGCAATGGCAAGGGCTATAATAACAGTTATGGTTGAAATAAAAAGCATCACCCAAGCCTTGTGCGCAACAAAGTAGATGTTTACCAGAAGGGTATATAGGGGAATTTTTGCCATGCAATTCATAAAAGGCGTTGTAAGGATTGTTGCCATCCTTGCCCTTTCATCGGGTATGCCTTTGGTTGCCATAATCCCGGGAACAGCGCACCCTCCGGCAAAAATCCCTCCAAGTATAAATGGAAGCGTTGATTGACCGTGAAGTCCGTAGCTGTTAAATATTTTATCCAAAATAAATGCAATTCTTGCCATATAGCCACTGTCTTCCAGAATTGCGATAAGAGCGAACAAAATCAGAAAAATTGGCACATAATTTAATAATGTGTTGGCGCTGTCCACCATCCAAAGACCCATTGAGCGGATATAGGGATCATTTATAAGTCCGGCATCAGGCAGGATATTTGCAGCTATGTCACGAAATTTAGCAAGAAATGGCCATGTGTACTGTGTGAGTTCATAACCTCTTACAATTGAGAGCTCGTAAATTAAATATACAGTTGCAAGAAGGAAAAAAGGAGCAAAAAAACGGTTTAACACAACCCTGTCAATTTTTTCTGTAAGGGTGCTCTTGCCTGTGTTGGCGTCAACAACGCATTGGGTTATTATTATATTTGCAAGTTTTTCCCTGCAAGCCACCATATAATCAGAAGTTCCTATCTGATTTTTGGTCTCAAAATCAACTCTTTTTGATTCGATTTTATTTAATATGGCTGATGGGTCTTTGACATGTTTTCTCAGGAGCCGCTGCGCCTCACTGTCACCCTCAATAAGTTTTGATGCAAACCAACGCACAGGATAGTTTCTTGAAATTTCATCATATTCTATGAGTTTTTCCTGAAGCTCCCGTATTTCTGACTCCAAATCACCATATTCAATCAATAAAGGAGATGATAAAGAACCTTTGACAGCTAGTTGTTTGATTGCGGTCTTTAGCTGATCTTTACCCTTTTTTTTGCGGCCCACAGTGGGTATAATATCAACTCCAAGAATCTTTTGCAACTTTTCAGTGTCAATTTTAAGTCCCCTTCTGTCAGCTACATCCATCATATTAAGGGCGAGAACCACAGGAAAACCCATTTCAAGCAACTGAAAAGTCAGAAAGAGACTTCTTTTCA
Source organism: Desulfobulbus propionicus (assembly GCA_020720325.1). Lineage (GTDB taxonomy): Bacteria > Desulfobacterota > Dissulfuribacteria > Dissulfuribacterales > DYOW01 > DYOW01. The sequence continues at coordinate 10,513 of DYOW01000062.1, read as the reverse complement.
AAGTTGACGCATCAAGCACATTCACCACAATATCGGGTTTATCAAACAGGAGAAAATCTCTGGTGACGCGTTCTTCAAGGGAAAAAGAGGTGAGGCTGTAAGTTCCGGGCAGATCCACAATCTCAACATGCATACCTCCATCCTGATATCCCCCGCTTTTTTTATCCACTGTGACTCCGGGGTAGTTGGCAATATGCTGGTTAGCGCCGGTAAGCATATTAAAAATGGTTGATTTTCCGGCGTTTTGCTGACCAGCCAATCCTACAAGAAGCTTTTTTTTGGATTTCCTTTCAATGCCATGATACGGATTTGTTTTTTCTGAACTCATGAAATCCCTTTATGCAACCGGCTCAACTTCAATCTGGGCAGCCTCTTCCCTTCTTATGGATATATGATCATTTCCAATTTTCAATTGTATGGGGTCTTTTAATGGAGCTGAACGGATTACATCCACCAGTGAACCAGGCACAAAACCAAGGTCTAAAAGCCTCTGTCGCACTGCTCCCCAGCCGTGATGCCTTCTTATAAGGGCTTTGCATCCAGTATTGAGGTCATTTAGCGTGCAACAATTTTTTCCCATGCCTTTGCCTGTGCACTGTTGATTTTCACAACACTTTCTGCTACCTTTGCCTTTTCCCTTTCCAAATCCATTTTTAATAAAATTAAACATTTATATCTCCTCACTAAAAAATTTATAAAAAACTTAAAGTTTGTTTTAAATTAAATTTTAATTATTATATTTTTTTCAAACAAATGCAATTGAGACTCTGTTTCGATTAGTTATTATTTATATCATAAAAAAAAGTCCTGTCAAGAAAATTTTGTAAAAGAAGATTTTTAAGACAAGATGCTATTAGATAAAAAAAAGGGCTAAAATAAATTTTGATGGCTTTTTATTATTAATTTTTTTAAAAAATGTATTATTATAAATAAGATTTTAATTTTAGGAGAAAACCTTGAAAACCAAATTGCTTCTTTTAATTGCTTTTGCATTATTAATCTTTTCAGCTAAATCTTTTGCCGCTTCTCCAACAGAGCTAACCTACGCAAATTTTCCACCATCTTCCACTTTTCCTTGCGTTCAAATGGAAAAATGGAAAGAAGAAATTGAAAAAAGGACTAATGGCAAGGTTAAAGTAAAAACATTTCCGGGCGGAACACTCCTTGGCGCAAAAAATATGATGGAAGGCGTTATAGACGGCGCAGCAGATATTGGCTGCATGGTTTTTTCATACCATCCCGGAAGATTTCCCTTGCTTGAGGGAGTTGACCTGCCAATTGGATTTATAAATTCAGAGGTGGCAAACGCAGTTCTTTTTGACCTATTCAAAAAATATTACCCCAAATCCCTTGATAAAGTAAAGGTTTTAACACTATTTACCGCTCCTCCCGCAGATTTCATCTCAAAAACAGCGATAAATACCCTTGCAGACCTTAAAGGAATGGAAATAAGAACAACAGGCGGCGCAACAAAAACAGTTGAGCTTTTGGGAGGCATCCCAGTCGCAATGCCCCAGTCAGAGGTTCCTCAGGCTATGCAAAAAGGTATAATAAAAGGTTCACTCACATCAATTGAGGTATTAAAAGACCTTAATTTTGCGGAATACTGTCCTTATACCACCAAGGTTTATCTCCAGACCACATCTTTTGCAGTTATCATGAACAAGGACAAATGGAACGCCCTTCCTGAGGATGTTAAAAAAATTATTGAGGATTATTCAAGAGAACATTCAATCTGGACAGGCAGATATATTGATAACCACGTTAATGAGGCAGTTAAATGGTCAAAAGAAAAATATGATCACAAGGTGATTGAACTCTCCAAAGAAGAAAAAAAACTCCTGGAAAAAAAATTACAGCCTGTCATAGACACATGGTTAAAGGATACCTCTGCAAAAGGTCTTCCTGCAAATGAATTTTATAAAGAACTGCAGGAATTAAAAAATAAATACGAAAGAAAGATGTTTAACTAAGGTATCCTGTAAGATTTAAATTTATGATTTTTTTTGAAAGGCTTGCCTCTTTTAACAAAAGGGCAAGCCGGTTAATGCTTTTTATATCTGTTCTGATACTTGCCTTTGCCACAATTATCGCATGTCTTAATATGATTTTAAGGCCATTCGGATATCCAATTTCAAGTTCCTTTGAGATACTGGGACTTTCCGGGGCGCTTATAACCTGTCTTGGATTAACAGACAGTTTTCAAAAAGGCAATCATATTGCTGTGGATTTATTTGTAAAAAAATTGCCTGAAAAAGCCGGAATTTTTTTTATCACAATTGGAAATATCCTGTCATTTTTCATTTTTGCGTTGATTTGCTATAAATTCTTTCTGATGGGATATGACTCATTAAAAACAGGAGAATTAACCGAGAGCTTAAAGCTTCCTCTATTTATAATGTTTTTCCTGTTGTTTGCAGGTTTTCTGACAATTACAGCCGAACTTTTTTTAAATATTTTTAATGAAAATCAAAAAATATGAATAACGTATTTAGCGCCACGCTTGGAATTTTTTTTCTTTTTGTCTTTATGTTTCTCTTCAGGATGCCTGTGGCATTTGCCCTTGCCATCACAGGATTTGTCGGTTTTGGACTTATTGTTAACTTTAAGGCGGCGCTTACCATGCTTGGAACAGAACTATGGAATAACCTGTCATCTTATGGTCTTGCGTCAATACCTTTTTTTGTTTTAATGGGTAACATTTGTCTTTATTCCGGCATCAGCAAAAAACTCTATGACACCGCCTATAAATGGATTGGAAACATAAGGGGAGGTGTCGCCATAGCCACTGTGTTTGCATGCGCGGGATTTTCTTCAATATGCGGCTCAAACGCAGCCACAGCCGCCACCATGACCTCCATCGCAATGCCGGAGATGAAAAAATACGGTTATAATCCGTCATTTAGCGCTGGAACCATTGCAAGCGCCTCCACGCTTGGCGTGATAATTCCTCCAAGCGTAGTTTTAATTGTTATAGGACTTTATACAGGGGAATCAATCGGTAAATTATTTATCGCATCAACAATTCCGGGAATTTTATCCACAATAATCTTTGCCATTACAGCATACATAATAGCGGTTATAAAAAAAGACTGGGGCCCTGCAGGGGAAAAAACATCATGGTTATTAAAACTTAAAAGCATTCCGGGAACTTTTGAGATATTTTTGCTTTTTATCTTTATGATATACGGCATGTATAAGGGCTGGTTTTCCGCAACTGAGGCTGGGGCTGCAGGAAGTGTGTTTGTCCTTATTCTTACCATTTTTTTTGGCAGCCTTACAATAGAAAAATTAAAATGCGCAATGGAAGACACTGTGCGCACAAGCTGTATGATAATTTTTATAATAGCAGGGGCGGTAATATTCGGAAAATTTTTAACCGTTACCCGTCTTCCCTTTGAATTATCCCACTGGATAAGCTCATTGGATGTTCCAAACTGGGTGGTTATGCTTTTTATTGTAATTATTTTTGTTATTGGCGGAGCAATCATGGATGCGCTTGGGTTTTTAATGATAACAATGCCCATTGTTTTTCCCCTTGCTGAAAAATTAGGCTATGACCCTGTATGGTTTTCAGTATTTTTGACCATATTAACAACTCTTGGCGCAATCACGCCGCCTGTTGGAATTAATGTTTTTGTAGTTGCCGGAATTAATAAGGATTTAACGCTTGAAGAGGTTTTTGCAGGATCATGTTATTATTTATGGTCTTTTGCAGTGATAATTATACTAATGATGCTTTTTCCATCAATGGTTACTTTTTTGCCAGCATTTGTGAGATAAAAATTTATATTTTTTTGAAAGGATGTGTATAAAAAGCATTTTTCTTTATTTGTTTTTTTTATCTGGGCAGATCTCTGGCATAAATAACCTTTTTTTTACCTTTTAAGCGCTTTAAGACAGGTTCCTTAAAAATCAATTCTTTTATTCTATAAGGCGGAAAAACCCGACACTCATATCTGTTATTATCATCAGATTCAACAAGACACACCCATGCGTCAGGTGTATTTAATATTGGGTCATCCCTGAAACCAGAACTTTGAAACGTCCATGACAGTCCATATTTTAATGCGGCTGATTTTTTTTGTGTTTTTACCGCCATAGGGACGCCTGCTATCCTTAAATCTTCCTCCCATGATTTTTGTTTTCCATCATATATCGTATAATCCGGCCCAATAACGGATTTACCAAATTTTTGAAATACTGATTTCACTGCCTCTTCCCCTATTTTACTTACAAAGTGGTCATCGGTTATTTTTTCAATCATGGATTGGTTGCTGTCTGAATAATTAACTGTCGCCACAACCTTTTTAGCAAAATCTCTGGCTAAATCAATTAGTTCTGGTGGAATTAAAACTTTTTGGGGATAAGTAAATAGTTTCATGTTATAAAATTAAAAAATATTACAGCATATCAAAAAGCAATTACTCTAATTATCTATACTTGATGTTATATACATTTTGATATTATATTATTCGTCAATGCGTTAAAATCCCTATACACATCTTTGACTGCATTATAGTGAGACCCAATAGCTCCATCCGCTGGTTTTAATAAAAAAACAGGTTTTCTTGATTCCTGAGCCATCGCCATAAGACTACGGTAATGTTTAATTAAAGCCAGGCAATATGTGTCTTTATCAATGATTATATCGTCAGTTTGATTTTCATTTAAAACAAAATTTCTAAAAATAACTGGTATCTTGTCAGCCCACGTTTTATATGCGCGCACTGGCTTTCCTTCAGTCGCAACATGTTGCATAACTATATAACCTATTGGTTTAACATCTCCTTTTGGAAGCATTAGAGTGGGTTCAGGATTTCGTGAGTATCTGTCAGACCACTCGCTTTTCCATCTGATAACCGCTGTGCCCAGGTTTTTCAATCCCTGCAAAGAAAATAAATCTGCCGCCATTGGAACCACAATAAAATCTGATGAAATAAATGTGGAGCGATTAATAGCCCCAAGATTTGTCCCTACATCAATTAAAGCATAGTCAAAATTATATTTAAGACCTGCATTTTTAATAATTCTGTAAAATGAAGAGATAACCCTGAACGCAGCCTCGTCTCTGTCCAAACATTTTCCCCAATTATCACTTAATCTGTCTTCAAATAGAGACAACTCCAAATCACCCGGGATTAAAAACAAATTTTCATTAATTTTTTCAATATAAGCATCTGTGATATCGCCAAGTCCTTTGGTAAGTGGTTTAACACTATCTAATATCGTAAGACGTTTATTTTCATTTTCGTATATTTTAATAAGCCTTTCTTCATCTAAAAACATAGAGGTTAAATTTGCCTGTGGGTCTAAATCAACAGCAAGGGTTTTATAACCTAAATCCCCTAACATATAAGCCACATGATATACTAAAGTGGTTTTTCCCACCCCGCCTTTATTATTAAAAAATAAAATTGTTTTCATACAGAAAAGACCTTTACGCCAAAATAATGAGGTTCATCTTTAATAAATTCAGGATCAGGATTCCCATTATCTGACAATAATTTAACTGCTCTTTTTACACCAACATTGAATTTATTGACATAACCAAGATTTTTTACAGCAGATGCCAGCTCAGGATTACGATAGGCATTGAAATTTGGGAAATTTTCCGGTCTTGCTTCACCATACAAACCGCCTGGATTTATTATTTCAATTCTGTCAAAAAATTGATAAAATTTAATGGGTGTCGCAGATTGATAATCACGGTGAATAATGGCGTTAAGAAGCAATTCCCGCAATGCCCAATGAGGATAATTCACCTGTTTCAATTCTCTTAGAACAGACACAGGAACAGGTCTTTCCTTAACTATCTGAAATTTTATAAAATCATCCAATATCCTTAACTGAGTGATCAAATCTCCTGAGAATTCTTTCTTCCGCTTCATTTGCAGCGCTTTTTCTTGGGCCGCTTCTTACCCAAACCCGACCTTTATATCTTACTGGTGGTTGAAAGTGAGGCGCTACTTCTACTACTGCAAGCTCACCTTCAGAAAATTCAAATTTTTCAACTGATAATACAGGTGGCGGCACAATATTGCCATCAGTTTTAATAGCTGCCAGATTTTGTAATAATTGGTCAGTTATATTTAATCCTGCTATTTTTCCATCATTATCAGCGCCTATTATTAAATATCCACATTTCTGATAATTTGGCAAATCATTGGCAAATGCGCAGATAGCCTGGCCAAATTTATCAGTATCTTTGACAGAAATTGTGCGTTCTACCCTTGCGCTTTCTATGTCATTTAATAAATCTATTAATTCTTCTTTACTAATCATTTAATATTCAATTGATTTTGGCATATATAAGTTTATCAGCAAGCAATCCCAATAATTAATATTGTAATATAATTTGGTGAAACTACAACAAATTGTCAAGTTTTTTAATTTTGTTATTTATATGAAACTGGAATGAAAAAAATATTTTTGCAAAAAAAGCAACAATCCAAAGAAACATCCAACAAAAAAGGTGATATTTTATAAAATATAAGTTATAATATTTCTTTGGTAGTCGGGTCCTGCGCAATGGAATCCTGTGAACCCCGCCAGGTCCGGAAGGAAGCAACGGTAACAGTCCCTTCTATGTGCCGCAGGGTAGCCTGACTACCTTTATCTTAATTAAATCCGCCAGATTCCATTAAACCTAATCCCGCATGTCAAAAATTCTTTTTGTCTTCCTCTCCGAGCGGTTTAATGAACCGTAATCAACAATTTCTATATCAGCAGACACAAAAACCTTATGCTTTATGATGCTTTTTATATTATTTGAGATATTCTTATCATTATATGACAAGTCATCTCCATTTCGCTCAACCTTTATCTTCATGAAATCCTTGGCGTCTTGCCTGTCAAGATAAATGGCGTATTCAGAAGAAATGCCCTGTATCTGAGATAAAATCTCATCAATCTGACCGGGATATATATTTACGCCCCTGTATTTTATCATATCATCGCTTCTTCCAAGAATCCTGTCATGTCTTGGATATATTGAGCCACATGGACATTCCCCTGAAACAAGGCGGGTAAGATCACGCGTCCTATATCTGATAAGGGGGGCAGCCTGTTTTCTTAATGTGGTCACCACCATCTCGCCTATCTCACCTTCTTTGACATGCAACCCTGTTTCAGGATTAATAATTTCCAGAATATAATAATCGCTCCAGTAATGAATGCCTGTATGATACTCACAGTCAATTCCGGCGCCTGGCCCGTATAATTCAGTTAAACCTGTTATGTCATGCAGGTGTTTTGCCCCGATTTGAGCGATTATATTTAATCTCATGGCATCAGAGCACCTTTCCGAACCCTGAATAACTGTTTGTATATTTATTTTATCACGCAAACCCATTCTGTTAATTTCTTCTGCAAGGAGTAATGCCATGCTTGATGTGCAGCAAATAACATCAGGCTGCAAATCAATTAAAAACTGGCGCTGCATATCAAGATTACCAGGCCCCGTGGGTATTGCCAAAGCCCCTGCCCCTTCGCAGCCTGCCTGAAAACCAACCCCTGCCGTCCATAGCCCGTAGCCCACCATTATCTGCACCCGTGAGCCTTTTCCAACTCCCGCCATCCTGTAACACCTTGCAAACATCTCCTTCCAGTCTTCAATATCCTGTCTGGTATAGGCAAAAATCTTTCTTTTGCCTGTTGTGCCCGAAGATGAATGTATCCTCACCACATCGCTTAAAAGAACTGAAAGCAAAGGAAAGGGGTATTGCTCTTTTAAGTCATCAGCGGTTGTAAACGGCAGTTTGGATAAATCTTCTATGCCTTTTATATCATCAGGCGCAACCCCAAAATTCTTAAAACGGCTTTTGTAAAAATCAGAGCCATTATACACATGATTTACTGTTTCCTTTAATTTTTTATCCTGAAATTCCTTTAATTGTTCTTTATTTGTAAAATTAAACGACATTTATAAACCTCTGTTAATTTAAACTTCTTAACTTTCTTATATCACCAACCCTTATGGTAACCTTTTGATTGTCAAGATATTCCAGTATGGGTATCATGTATTTTCTGGAAAGCCCGCCGGAAATCTCCTTAAAATCAGCGATATTGATTTCACCTTTGTTTTTAAGAAAAGCAATGACCTTATCGCTTATATTTTTTAAATTATCCCTGTGAAATATCACATTATCCTTGAGAATTATCAAAATCCCTTCCCGTCTCAGGATATCAAAGACCTCTTGGGATGTCTTTTGATCGTCAAATTTCTTAAACGTTTCATCTTTGGAAGGTGTCTCAAGTCCTGCTCTTTTAAAAATCATCTCCATATCATCCTTGATTTTGCCCATATCTTCTTTTAATAAAACTTTATGCGCAAAAACAGAGACAATATCCTTTTCTATCTTAACTTTTTTTAATTTTTCAAGGTCAGATAGGATTTTCTGATAAATTTTTAATTCAACTCCATATGGAAAAATACGATTTTTCAGTTCTTCCTTTGACATTCCCGGAAGAAGCGGATTTGTTCTATGAAAATTTTCAAGCTCCGCCAAAACCTTATCAAGATAATTCTTATATACCTGCTGGCTCAAAAACCTGATTCCATCAGACTCATACTGGATTATTTCATTCTGGCTAAGGAGCGCCTGTATGTTTTTTTCAAGTTTTTTCCCAAAAATTGCGGTTCTCATGGATATTTCAGGATATGTTAGTCCCCTGTAGCCTGAACCTTTCAGGTGATAAAGGATGATTTCATGGGGATTTTCACTTGAAAGCAACGAAAGATCATGCCAGTGTTCAGGCTTTGTCTTTTTTCTCTTTTTTGCAAGAGGATTAAGTATTATCCCGCCCCCTATTGTCATTACAGGAGAATAAGACCTGATAACAAAAGGATCCCCCCTTAAAACTGCAACGGGATTATCAAGCCTTATCTGGACAAATTCCTTTGCTCCCGGCTCTATGCTATCCTTGCCAAGCAATATCCTGGCCATAACCTCTGTGGCGCCCACATGAAACCTGACAGGCATCCTGTGTTTTAAGACTTTATCACAGGATGAAAGGTAATGAAGCTCCAGATCAAGGAGAAATGAAGGCAAAAGCGTTCCAGGTGTGGAGACCACATCTCCTCTTTCAATCTGTTCTTTTTCAATTGAATGCAAATTTATTGCGGTTCTTGCGCCGGGATTTGTCTTTTCAGATTCAACACCATGATTTTGAATGGCCCTGACCCTTGAAACAAGCCTTTTTGGCATTATTTCCACAGGATCGCCCACTTTTAACTGTCCGGAAATGCTTGTTCCTGTGACAACAGTTCCAAAGCCTTTTATTGTAAAAATCCTGTCAACAGGCAAACGGAAAGGCCCGCTTATATCCTTTGCCGGGCAGTTTAAGGAAATCTTAAAAATTTCCTGTTTTAATTCCTCAATTCCTTCTCCTGTCCTTGAAGATACCTTAACTATAGGTGAATTTTCAAGGAAAGTTCCTTTTAAAAAGTCTCTGACATCAGATTCAACAAGCATAAGCCAGTCTTCATCAACCATATCTTTTTTGGTAAGGACTGTAATACCGGATTTAACCTGTAACAATTTGCATATCTCAAGATGTTCCCTTGTCTGAGGCATAACACCCTCATCAGCGGCAATAACAAGGGCAACCATATCCATACCTGTGACCCCTGCCACCATCTGTTTTACAAATTTTTCATGCCCAGGCACGTCAACTATTCCGATTTTTATATCCTGAGGAAGGTCAATATGGGCAAAACCAAGTTCAATTGTAATGCCTCTTTCTTTTTCTTCTTTAAGCCTGTCCGTGTCAATGCCGGTAAGCGCCTTAACAAGACTGGTTTTTCCGTGGTCAATGTGACCTGCTGTTCCAAAGATGAGTGTTTTTGACATGTTAAAAATAATTAAAAAATTTTAATATTTATTTTAAAAATAATAAACTCTAAATTATAATATTTAATATTATCTTTAACAAGAAAATTTGAAAAATAATTTATTTTCTTTAAACATTGTAAATTTCTATGAATGAAGCTGTTATGTCATTTGGGATTATCTATATAATTGTTGGTTCAATATCAATAATTATCTCCGTTCCTCTTGTTTTGGAGATGATACCCAAAAACTATTTTTATGGATTTCGTTTGCCAAAGGCATTTTTATCCGATGAAAACTGGTATAAAATAAATAAATTCGGCGGAGAACAACTTATTATATGGTCATTACCCTTAATAATAATGGGTATATTATGTCTTTTTGCGCCACTTGATCTTAAAAATGGTGATTTATTAACTGTTATACCTCTCTTAATTTTTGCCTTTATACCCATCATAAGAACTATGATATATGCAAATAAATTATAACAATTGGCAGATTAGTTTATACAATTTAATATAAATATTTGCTTGGAACATCAGCCTCTCTTCTTCTTTTAAAAGCTATAAAGATTTAACCTCCTCAATGGTCAAACCTGAAATATCCGCTATTTCCTCTAAGCTCATGCTGCCTGATAAAAGTAATCTTCTGGCTATCTCAAATTTTGCTTTTTTCTCACC
>DYOW01000159.1 GCA_020720325.1 Desulfobulbus propionicus | reverse complement strand
ACCCAACCATTGCATTTACCGGACTGGCGAGCACGCGCGTTTTTTCGAGGTTATGAGGCTTTCCCGCAAATATGAAATCATCATTCGACATACTAAATATAGTTGCAATCAGGTTGTTTTTGTCTATATATAGTTGCTTGAATGTATATTTTTGGGTTTGCGAGACAGCCTCTTATGCCAACTTGGTTGCCACGCTCCAAGTTGGTTTCTAATGCCACGGCCAGCCGGTGATACGGGATGTTATAAATATAAAGAATAATATTGGTTTTTTCAAGGCAAAAATTCAATTTTTACTAAATTTTTCTTGACAAATACGGTCTTATTGTACTATAACTTTTTTAAATGTTGAATCGGTATAAAAATAAATGTTATGCCTCAAGACTCAAGGAAAAAGGGAATAAAATGGATTAGGAAAACGAATTGATCCCTGAATTATTGTATTTTTAAGCAGGAAAGAATGATTCACTCAATTATAACCTTAAGACCGTAAGGAGGAAAAATGAAAAGAAAATGTATAGCTGTATATGTTTTGATGATTGCTTTTTTGGCTGTTACAGCAGGTTGTGCAACAGCGCAAACCGATAAGGCTGTAAAGAACGAATCGTCCGCTCATGAATCTCACACAGAGCATGACCCGTTGAAATCATCCCCACCATCCGACGCTGACAAGGCGCAGCCTGCCGATCAGGATATGAAAAATATGCAGATGATGCAGGAACATCTGAAGAAGATGGATAGCCGGATGGAGAAAATCAGGTCAGCCGCAGACCCGCAGGAACATCGGAAATTGATGCAGGAACATATGGCAGATATGAAGGAAGGTATGAAAATGATGAACGCCATGCCCGGCTGCAAAATGATGTCCGGCGGAAATATGATGAAGGAAGGACATGGGATGGGAATGGAAAATATGATGAAGTGCCATCAGAAGATGGAAATGAGGACGAAGATGATGCAGAGCATACTTGAAGGCGCTCTTGAATCTTCCCAGACCAAACATGAATCCCACCCATCAGGAAATGCAGCGAAATCTTTTCAGGCTGAAATGTTTGTTCCATCTGAAATCAGACAGGAGCAAATTTTTCCGATAACTATCCTTATTAAAGATGAAAAGGGGCGGAATGTTACACAGTTCGAAACATTTCAGGAAAAACTGATGCATCTGATTATTGTAAGTGATGATCTGGGATTTTTCCGTCATCTTCATCCTGATTATAAGGGAAACGGCAGTTTTTTGACAGAAACCGTGTTTCCCGATGCCGGAGCTTATACTCTTTTCAGTGATTACAAACCGGAAAACAGTGGAGAGCAGCTTTCAGCGCTGAAACTCCGTATAAAAGGAACCGTAAGACCGCCAGCCGTTCCTGACACAAAGAAAACCGAAAAAATTGTCGGAGATGTCAAGATCAGTATGGATTTCTCGCCGAAAACAGTGAAAACGAATGAAGAAACAATTGTTGCCTTTGATTTGAAAATGGCTTCGGATGACAGCCCTGTCAAAGATTTGCAGCCGTTTCTCGGTGAGAAAGCTCATCTTGTCGTAATCAGAAAATCAGAAATATTAAACACCAATGATTATGTCCATGCTCATGCGATAAAAGAGGGGGAACCATCTTCGATAAAATTTATGACCAAATTTCCCTCTGCGGGCGTTTACAAACTTTGGTGTCAGTTTAACTATAAAAACGAAGTGGTGACTGCTGATTTCTGGATCAATGCTGAATGATAACATAAATATAAAATCAACAGTCTAAAAATAGCCATTAAACGCATAACCAATCGCTCAACCGGACAGGGCTATCGCCCTGCCGGTTAGCTCGTTCTTAGCTTAAGAATGAGTAATGAGTACTAATTTCAGATATTTATACGAATCAATTAGAGACTATAATAGAGGAAACATCTGGAAAGATGTCTTTTTGCATAATTGGCATAATTTTGATGATGCAAAAACTTCTTTTTTAAAACTCGCCAGTCAATTTTCTAATAACAATTTAGACATAAGTAATGATCTATTTCTTGATCTTTATTCTTTATCTATAGTTAATGACTTGTTGCTATTCAGCATAACCCCCCAATTAAATAATCATGTTATTGATTCATTTTCATTGCAAACACTAACAAAGGATAATTATATTGATTTTTATTCATGTATTGGTTTTGATTGTAAAGCAGTAAAAGATTTTCATCCTTTTAAGAGGCTGTCTCGCAAACCCAAAAATATACATTCAAGCAACTATATATAGACA
>DYOW01000061.1 GCA_020720325.1 Desulfobulbus propionicus | reverse complement strand
ACAAGCAACGCAACATGGATAACTGTCACCGCAGGCTCAAGCGGAACAGGAAGCGGCTCTGTGTCATACTCAGTTTCACAGAACACAAGCTCATCATCACGCACAGGCACAATAACCATTGCCGGAAACACTTTTACCGTTACTCAAAGCGGAACCCAAAGCACATCAACCCTTGGTGAAGCAGTTGACAACACAAGTCTTACATGGACAACTGGTGGAAATGCAAACTGGGCTTCTCAGACAACAACATATTATAACGGTGGGGATGCCGCAAAGAGCGGAACAATCACCCACAACCAATCAACATGGATGCAGACAACCGTGACAGGCCCTGGCGTCTTAACCTTCTACTGGAAGGTTTCATCAGAAGCTGACTCACAATATTGTTATGACTGGTTATCATTCTATGTGGACTCAACTGAAATGAACTGGATATGCGGTGAAACAAACTGGGCGCAAAAGTCATTTCAGATTTCTTCAGGAACTCACACTCTAAAATGGACATATATTAAAGATCAGTTAAATTCTTCCGGAAGCGATGCAGGATGGGTGGATTATGTCACATGGCAACCAACAACTTCCCCTGCTGGAGCAGCCCGCTTAATTGCTTGTGACTTAAACGGAGATTCAAAAGATGATCTCCTGAGTATTGACACCAATGGGGGGATGCAGTATTCAACAAACCTGACAAACTGGGTTCAAATACCTGGAAATCTTTCAGTTGATGTGGCATGCGGTGACTTAAACAATGACGGCATGGCTGACATTGCTGGTATTGCAGTTGATGGTCTTGTCTGGTACACCCTTAATAAAGGCTCAAACTGGAACAATATATCAGGAGCTTTAAGCAGGGTTTTTATAGCTGATATGAATGGCGATCTTAAAGCTGATATTTTGGGATTAAGCCCTTCAGGATATATTTATATAACCTATGACCTTACATACTGGTCTAATATACCTGGCGTTTTGATTGATATTCAGCCCGGTAATTTCAATACGTCAAGAGCCGGAAATGAATTTGCTGGCATAAATACCAGCGGATATGTATATTACACCACTAATTTATCCAGTTGGTATAATGTGCCAGGCGCATTGGCAAAATTATTTGCGGGTGATATTAACAGTGACGGAAGAAGCGATTTAATAGGTCTTAATTCAGCAAACGAAATATATTACACAACCAATCTTGCAACATGGACAAACATACCGGGCGGATTGGTTTATATCACCACAGGTGATTTTAATGGTGACGGAAAAAATGATATTATAGGCTTAAACAGCACAAATTATATTTACTATACAATTAACCTTTCAACATGGATAAATGTGCCAGGACAACTTACAAGCCTTGCAACTGGTGATTTTAATGGTGACGGAAAGGATGATGTCGCAGGAGTAGGAACGGACGGAAAAGTATATTACACAACTAATCTGACAAACTGGAATGGTCTTGATCCTTATTCTTTCTAAAATTATAAATATTAAAGTTTTATTAATTGGAGGTCTAATGAAAAATCTTAAAAATAAACTGAATCAATTTTACCTGATTGTAGCATTAATTTTCTTTTATTTTTTTTGCGTTGGGAGCATAGCCGCCTTTGCTCAGGACAACACAAAACCAGGAATTATATGGAAATATGAATTTACTGATGATCAAAATACAGTAATGAGCAAAAAAGAAGACATTCTTACGCATGCCACGCAAAATAAAGCTAACGCTGAGTTAAAAAGCTCGATAAAAAATGGGAAACCCTTTGTAACTGTAACCCTGACAGGCTCAGGTTCAATAGATGACCTTAAAAAAACTATATTTGATCCCAATAAAAATGTCAAAAATTTAATTATGCAGCCAGCTAAAATCAATATGCAAGGCTCTGTTTCCAATGGAAAAACTATTGCTATTTCCCTTCCAAGAAATATTACCACAGGTTATAAATGGGAGTTGGACAATACCTCTGAAACAAACTTTGAAGAATATCAACAATCAAAATTTGAACAAACAAGTCCTTTACTCGGAGGACAAGGCGCTCAGACAATTTATATCCGCGCTCTAAATGACAGCAGTAAACAGATAAGCATGTTTTACAATCGTTTGTGGGAAGCCTCAAATGAACCACAAAATATACTTAATATAGAAGTTGCTGGTGATATTCCAGATCACTTTGATTTAAGCGATACAACACAAATTCGTTTAGATAAAGAAAAAAAAATAAAAAAAATTATAGACCTTCTAAACGCAAATCCATTTATTCAACAAGAGATCTTATCTCCTGATGTTAAATCAGAAATACTAGTTGGTTTGCCTGCTTCATATGATTTACGCGCCTCAGGTTCTTTAACAAGCATTAAAAATCAGCAAACTTGCGGTTCTTGCTGGTCATTCGCCACTGTTGGAGTTCTTGAAGGAGTAATAAAAAAAAATACTGGCATTGAAACTGACTTGTCAGAACAATTTTTAGTGTCATGCAACAAAAACAATTGGTCTTGCGATGGGGGTTGGGTAGCCCATGATTATCATAAAGACAAAATTGCCACTAATCAGACCGTTGCCGGCGCAGCGCTTGAAACTGACATGCCTTATACCAATTCAAATGGTTATTGCCAGTCCATAGCGAGCCATCCTTATGCCCTGGCAACATGGGGTTATATTGCTGGTGGTAGCTCAAATGCCGCAGTAGCAGATATAAAAAATGCCATATACAACTATGGACCAGTATTTGCCACAGTATGTGTAGGAGATAATTTTTCAAACTATTCAGGCGGAGTATTTTCAACCAATGAATCTGCCACATGCGGTCAAAATATTGTAAACCATGCTGTTATATTAGTTGGCTGGAACGATTCTGATCAAACCTGGATTTTAAGAAATTCCTGGGGAACTGGTTGGGGCGAATCAGGATATATGTATATCAGATGGGGAACATCCAATATTGAATATGCCACCAATTATATAACTTACAAAAATTCATGCTCCTATACTATTAATCCTTCAAATGCTACTGTTTCATCATCAGGAGGAACAAACGCTGTATCTGTAACTACTCAGAGCGGATGCAAATGGACTGCAGGAAGCAATGTTAGCTGGGCGTCAATTGCCTCTGGTTCAAACGGAGAAGGAAGCGGCACAGTTAATTACACAGTTTCACCTAATACAGGAAGCGCCAGAACAGGCACTCTAACTGTCGCAGGAAACACATTTACAATAACCCAGTCAGGCGCTCCTTCATGCAGTTATGACATTAATCCTGCAAGCTATTCTGCTTCTGCGTCAGGCGGAACAACTACTGTCTCAATTACCACTCAAGGGGGATGTTCCTGGACTGCAAGCTCTTCTTTAGGATGGGTGTCAATAACATCATCTTCAAGTGGTAACGGCAACGGCAGTGTGACCCTTCAAATATCACCTAACACAGAAACAAGCAGCAGAACAGGCACAATAAACATAGCAGGAAAAAATTTTACTATTTCACAATCTGCCTCAGGTTCCTGCACCTTTTCTCTAAACTCCCTTTCCAATAGCTTTTCAGCAGCCGGCGGCTCACAAACGGTCTCTGTATTAACTCAGTCAGGATGCGCCTGGACAGCAGCAAGCAATAGCGCATGGATATCTATAACAACCGGCGGCAGCGGCTCAGGAAACGGAAATGTTAATTATAGTGTATCACAAAACACATCAACAAATAGCAGGACAGGCTCCATGACAATTGGCGGTCAGGTGTTTGAAGTAAATCAACAGGGTGCGTCTTCTACCGCAGATATAGAGCTCCAAAATAATGTGCCGGTCACGCAATCAATGACTGCCGCAAGCTCTTTGAGTTCATGGCAATATTTTTATCTTACTCTTCCTGGAGGTGTGACAGACCTGACAATAGACACATCTAATATGAACGCTGATATTGATTTATATGTCCTTAAAGGCACAAAACCGTCATGGTATTCATATGATTGCTGGTCTTCAGAATGGGGCGCAACCAACGAGCAGTGCAATTTCTCAAATCCTTCATCAGGTCAGTGGTGGATAGGTGTAAATAACTGGGATACAGGAAATATAAATTACACCATAAAAGCCTCATGGGGAAGCGGCGGCAGCACAGTTTCTATTGGAGAGGCGGTTGATAATACGTCTCTTTCATGGACTACTTCCGGAAATTCCAATTGGTATGGTCAAACCTCAACATATAATAATGGCGGTGACGCTGCCAGAAGCGGAAAAATATCGGACTACCAGTCAACATTAATGCAAACAACTATTACTGGCCCAGGAACCCTGACATTTAACTGGAAAGTGTCTTCAGAGGCTGACTCACAATATTGCTACGATTACCTGACATTTTATATTGATTCAACAGAAATGTATTGGATATGCGGAGAAAAAAACTGGTCACAAAGATCATATGAGATTCCTTCAGGAACCCATACCCTTCAATGGATATATGTTAAAGATGAATATTATTCACAGGGCAGTGACGCAGGTTTTGTGGATGCTGTGACATTTCAATCCGGACCAGCGCCTTCTTCATCTGCCCGTTTAATCACCTGTGACTTAAATGGTGATTTCAAAGACGATATCGTAAAAATTGACAGCAATGGCAATATCTTTTATTCAACAAATCTTTCAAACTGGACACAAATCAACGGACAACTTTCCAAAGATGTCGCCTGCGGTGACTTAAACAATGACGGCATGGCTGACATTGCTGGTATTGCAGTTGATGGTCTTGTCTGGTACACCCTTAATAAAGGCTCAAACTGGGGTAACATACCCGGAGCCTTAAACAGATTATTTGTCTCTGATATTGATGGTGACGGAAAAAGTGATGTTATCGGATTAACCTCTTCAGGGTACATTTATGTTTCTGTTGATCTTACATACTGGTATAATATTCCGGGAATACTTGCAACCATTACTCCTGGTAATTTCAGCGCCTATTATATAGGAAATGAAATAGCCGGTTTAACCTCAAGCGGGTATATCTATATTACAGATGACCTTCAAACCTGGTATAATGTGCCCGGCGTTTTATCAAACCTATTTGCAGGAGACCTTAACGGCGACGGAAAGACAGATCTAATCGGACTTAATCCTTCAAATCAGATTTTTTATACGACAAATTTATCAACATGGACAAACATACCGGGCGGGTTGGTTTATATAACAACAGGTGATTTTAACTTTGACGGCAAAAACGATATTATAGGCTTAAACAGCTCAAATAATATCTATTACTCAACAAATCTTGCCACATGGACAAACATTCCCGGGCAGTTTACGAGCCTTGCGACAGGTGATTTTAATGGTGACGGAAAGGATGATGTCGCAGGAGTAGGAACGGACGGAAACATCTATTACACAACAAACTTAACCAATTGGAATGATTTATAATTTAGATATTTATCGGGGCGATTCATGAATCGCCCCACAACTTAAACCGCAAACCTCATAAAATCCTCAGCCAATACTACTTCGCCGTCATATTCCCTTTTACAGGGTGTAATCATATCGGATTCATCGCACTGTGGATAAAAATGAGTAAGCACAAGCTTTTTAACTCCTGCCCTTCTTGCGATCTTTCCGGCATCAGATGGAAAAAGATGCCATAATGATTTCTGATCTTCTGGAAAGGCGCATTCAAGAATAAGCAAATCCGCATCCTTTGCAAGTTCTATAATCTCATCGCACATAACCAAATCACCTGAAAAAACCACAGATTTACCTTCTGGTGTTT
The DNA here is from genome assembly GCA_020720325.1 of Desulfobulbus propionicus. GTDB lineage: Bacteria > Desulfobacterota > Dissulfuribacteria > Dissulfuribacterales > DYOW01 > DYOW01. The sequence goes on along the minus strand of DYOW01000061.1, from coordinate 7,480 downwards.
CAAACCTATATGCAATGCTTGATGGTATGTGTTTTACCGGCATGGTGGTGACTGATAATCCGGCAATTTCAAATTTATTTTTAATCTTAGGCTCAAGCTCGTGATAAATAAGTCTTTCTTCGGGTAAGTTAACCCATCCGTCAAAAATTGATTCAAAACCGTTTTTTATTTTAATAAGACCTGTGGATCCATAAATATTAACTGGTTTTTCCCTGTGGTATAAAGGGTCATATTTCATGGTAAAAATAATAAAAGGAAGCTCAGAGATATGATCAACATGAAAATGCGTATAAAATATAGCATCTATTTCTGAAAGTTTTACCCCAGACCTTAAAAGCTGGCGCATAGCGCCGGGAGATGTATCAAGAAGACAGGTAAAATCATTATAAATGAGGCAATAACCCGCTGCATTTCTCCTTAAACTCACTGAACATGTGCCTGAACCAAGAACAACCACCTCAAACATAATGTACTCCTCAAACAGGTAAAATCTTTATCTCTCCGTAAGCTCCCATTTTTGAACCTATAATAATAACACCACCTATAATTTCCGGCGCATTTTTTATTATTTCAAGTCCTTTTTCTATATCATTATCGGATTTAATCATATTTCCAACAAAAGTGGCAAAGGCATCTGATAATGTGGCAGAACCGGATATTATTGTGACAGCGTCAGCCTTTCCAAAACTTTTGGAATGCCCCACTGTGCCTGAAGAGGTGCAAACACCTGTTTCTGAGTAATTTTTAGATATTTCAATGGCAATTTTGTTTGATATAGGTGATTTTCCTGCATAAATAACAAAATTTGCGTTTTCTTTGATAAAAGCATATATATCACCGCCATTTTCAATAAATATCTCACCATCAGTTAAATCTCTGCATTTTTTTCCAACAAATTCCGCAATAGCTCCGGCAACCGCTGCCATTGGACCCACATTTGCCTTTTCAGACGCGACAAGCATTTCCTGGACAATCTTCGGGGCGAATGGATCAAAAGCAAGGGGGACAAAACTTGTTAAAAAATTGGGATTTTTGGCAATATATGACTCAATCTGCGTTCTTGCCTGTATAATATAGTCAGAGATATGTTCTTTAAGATTAATAGCTGTCTGGATGTGTAAATCAGTCTCTTTATGTATGACCTCATATCTCAAAAGACCTTTACGGGACATCAACTCCCTGTAAAATCTCTTTTTATCCATCTAATCTTAGATAAAATCCGCTGCTTCCTGCTTTAACGGACGGTTCATAAGGTCTTTGACGGACTGCATCGCGGGTTTATCGTTATATAAAACATTATAAACCTCCTCTGTGATAGGCATTTCAATATCATATTTTTTTGAAAGATTATAGGCGGAGAGAGAGGTTTTCACACCTTCAGCAACCATTTTCATATCTGATATAATCTCTGATATTTTCTGACCCTGCCCTAATTTAAGACCAACAGACCTGTTTCTGCTTAATTCGCCTGTGCAGGTAAGAACAAGGTCGCCAAGTCCCGCAAGACCTGAAAATGTGTGTGGGTTTGCCCCCATTTTTGCGCCAAGCCTCATTATCTCATAAAGACCTCGGGTGATAAGGGCTGCCCTTGCATTTGTCCCGAGTCCTATTCCGTCACATATTCCTGAGGATATTGCGATAACATTTTTTAAGGCGCCACCGAGCTGAACACCGGTTATATCAGCGCTTGCATAGACCCTGAAAGTATCGGTTGAAAACAACTCCTGCAATTTGCCGCTTGTTTCCAGACTTTCAGAGGCAATAACAACTGCTGTGGGCAAAACATGCGCCACTTCTCTGGCAAAACTCGGACCTGAGAGACAGGCAAAATTTATATTGTGTTTGTGTTTCAAAAAGGCAAATTCTTCCTTAAAGATATCTGTCATCAGGCATAAGGTTTCATTTTCAATCCCCTTTGAGGCTGAAACAAAGTAATACTGGTTTTCGGGAAAATCAAAAAGCGCTTTGGCAATGTCTTTGCTTGCTGCCCTTAAACCGTGAGAAGGAACAACAATCAAAAAAATATTGTTTTTACTCACCGCGTCAGCTACGGAAGATGTCACATATAAATTTTCAGGAAAAATTATTCCGGGCAAATAAACTGTATTTTCATGCTTTTCTCTTACTGAAAAGGCAAATTCCTCATTTCTTGCCCATAACGTCACATCAATGCCTTTTTTTGCAAGTATCACCGCAAGGGCAGTTCCCCAGCTTCCAGCGCCAAAGATGCTTATGCCCATTTAATCCTGTTCTTCCTCGTCATCTTCAGGAAAAAGTTCAGGGGTTTTCTTAGATTTTTTTATACCTTCATCTTGATTTTTTATATCTTCATCTTCTCCGGAAGGTTCTTCCTCATCTTTTTCAACAAGAAGGGCTATTGCCGCAAGCTTTTCAGTCTCACCAAGATTTATAAGTCTTACACCCTGGGTTGATCTGCCTGAGCTTCTTATGCCTTTGACAGAAATTCGTATAATCTTGTTTCCTGTGCCAATAAGCATAACCTCATCATGTTCATTTACATACAATATGCCAAGAACATCACCGACTTTTCCGGTAATTTTAAGATTGATAACACCTTTTCCGGCTCTTGACTGGGAACGGTAAGCATTTATAGGCGTTCTTTTGCCGTAACCGTTTGCTGTTATGGCAAGGATTTCACCGTCTTTTTCCTTTGAGATAATAACCATTCCAACAACATTATCATCATCGGCAAGGTCAATGCCCCTTACTCCTGCCGCGGTTCTGCCCATTGACCGCACATCATTCTCAGGAAATCTTATGCTTAAACCTTTTTGAGTCGCAAGAAAAATCTCAGTTGTTCCGTCAGTTATATCAGCGCCAATAAGCTCATCACCCTCGTTTATATTGGCTGCTATTATGCCTGATGGTCTTGGTCTTGAAAAATCTTCAAGGCTTGTCTTTTTAATAGTGCCATTTTTTGTGACCATCACAAGAAATTTATCCTGATCAAAGGTTCTTACTGGCACAATGGTTGTAAGTTTTTCACCTTTTTCCTTGTCAATAGGAATAAGATTCACAATGGATTTTCCCTTGCTGGTTCTTCCTGCCTGGGGAATTTCATGCACCTTTAACCAATAAAGTTTTCCAAAATTGGTTAAACAAAGCATGTAATCATGGGTTGAGGCGACAAAAATATTTGAAATAAACTCGTCATCCATGCTTGAATGCCCTGTAATGCCTTTTCCGCCTCTTTTCTGACTTTTATAAAGTGTTTCAGAGTTTCTTTTTATATAGCCAGTATGAGAAAGCGTAACAACCATATCTTCTTCTGCAATAAGGTCTTCTATATTTATTTCTTCGGGATCCCCGATAAGCTCTGTTTTTCTCTCGTCAGAATACTCTTCTCTCATTGCGATTAGTTCATTTTGAATAATATCAAGAACAAGGTTTTCATTGGCAAGTATCTCTTCAAGACCTGCGATATCCTTTAATATCTGTTCATATTCAGCGTGAATTTTTTCCCTTTCAAGACCGGTAAGCCTCTGAAGCCTCATATCAAGAATAGCCTGCGCCTGAATTTCAGATAGATTAAAACGGGTTATAAGCCCTTGTTTTGCCTCAGGAGGATTGGCTGAATTTCTTATAAGACTTACCACCTCATCAAGATTATCCACGGCTATGGTCAATCCCTCCAATATATGCGCTCTTTCCTTAGCCTTTCTTAAATCATAAGCGGTTCTTCTTGTGACAATCACCTTTCTGTGTTCAATAAAATTATAAAGAGCGCTTTTTATATTTAAAAGCTCAGGCTTTCCATCCACAATGGCAAGCATTATTATGCCGAAATTCTTTTCAAGGGATGTATGCTTATATAGATGGTTCATAATAACCTTTGGAACACCCTCTTTTTTAAGCTCAATGACAACCCGCATTCCCTGCCTGTCGGATTCATCCCTGACCTCGCCTATGCCTTCTATCTTTTTATTTTTTACGAGATCCGCAATTTTTTCAATTAACTCAGCCTTATTAACCTGATATGGAATTTCAGTTATTACAATCTGCTCTCTTCCGCCTTTTAGCGTCTCAATATCAGACCTTGCCCTCATTTTTACGCTTCCCCTGCCGGTATGATAGGCGGAAATTATACCGCCTGTTCCGCATATAAAAGCTCCGGTTGGAAAATCAGGTCCTTTAATAATCTGGGTTATCTCATTTATTGTGATATCAGGATTTTTAATCATTTCAATAAGCGCGTCAATCACCTCGCCAAAATTATGGGGAGGAATGTTTGTCGCCATTCCCACAGCAATTCCAGAGCTGCCGTTTATAAGCAAATTTGGGATTTTAGAGGGCAGCACATCAGGTTCAGATAGAGAATTATCGTAGTTAGGGGAAAAATCAACTGTTTCCTTGTCAATATCAGCCATTATCTCATGGGAAATCTTCTTAAGACGGATTTCCGTATAACGCATAGCCGCCGGAGGATCACCGTCAACAGAGCCAAAGTTTCCCTGCCCGTCAACCAATAAATATCTCATGGAAAAATCCTGCGCCATTCTCACAATTGAGTCATATATGGCGGCGTCGCCGTGAGGATGATATTTACCCATGACATCACCCACCACGCGGGCTGATTTTTTGTAGGGTTTATTGTAGTCATTGCTCATTTCATTCATGGTAAAGAGGATTCTTCTGTGCACGGGTTTTAAGCCGTCCCGGACATCAGGCAATGCCCTTCCCACAATGACACTCATGGCATATTCAAGATATGAACGTTTTAATTCGCTTGCTATGTCGCACTGGACAATATTTTCCTGAAAAACTTCTCCCTGTTCCTGCATTAATTTTTTTCCTTGTTTGGAGTATTAGATTAAATTTTGATAAAAAAAAATTATAACATATTTTCAGCTTATATAAACTATTTAGTCCCAATATTCTTTTAATATAAAAAAAATCCGCTTATAAGCAAGTTTTGCCATATACATTTTATTGTCACATTTTTTTTATATTTTAAAGAAAATAAAACAATAAATAATGATGATTTTTTCAAAATATCATGTAATTATAATAATCAAAAATTAAATTCCTATTAATGAAACCAATATAATATTATGATAATTAATAAAATTATAAAAAACAATGAAATATAGTTTATATAGATTTATACTTCACTCTGAAAAACCAGCCTACCTTGGTCATCCCCTTCCTTTTATAATCAGATCAACCCTTGGAAATTCATTAAAAAAATTCACATGCGTCTTAAAACAACAGGAATGCAGTGAGTGTATCCTGAAAAATACCTGCATTTACAGCCAGTTCTTTGAAATAATCCCTCCTTCAATTGACTGCCCTGCATGGATTACAGAACACCCAAAACCTTTTGCAATTATGTGTTCTGACCCATTAAAGATGTCCTACGACCAAGGTGAAGAATTAACCTTTGAAATGGCATTATTTGGCAGGGCAAACGACTATCTGCCTTATCTTGTTATTGCTATAAAGGAAATATGCGCTCTTGGAATTGGAAAAAGGATGCATGACAATGAAAGAGGAACTTTTGTCTTGTCAAATATCTTACAGGATGAAAAGGAAATCTATAACAATAAAACTGAAAAACTTATGCTTAATAGCCCATTATCATTAGAATTATCAGATATGTCAGAAGCATTGACCAGCTTAAAAAACATTGAAATATCTCTAATCACGCCATTAAGGATTAAGACACAAAATCATCTCAATAACAATTTATTATTTTATGATTTTTTTAAGGCAGTCTTACGCAGGATTCATATTCTTGAATGCGCTTTTGGAGACGTTTCTGTTAATATTGATTATCAGAAACTATTAGCCATTGCAAATAGCATTATAATTTCAGATTCAGATATTAAATGGACTGATTGGAAGAGATATTCAGGAAGGCAGCATGCTGAGATGAAAATGGGAGGATTAACTGGCAAGATGATTTTAAAAGGCAATAACCTTGATGTGTTTGTTCCATACTTAAAGTATGTTGAGAAAACATTATTGGGCAAACAAACTACTTTTGGTCTTGGGAAGATTGAAGTTAATTTCAGATAAAACAATTTATAAAAAAAGAATTATTTATAATTATTGGGGTGTGTATGAAAAATATCTTAATCGCAATGACAGGACTTTCCCCTCAGGTTGTCACTGAGGCTCTTTATGCCTTGCATCAGGAAGGAAGGGAAGTTCATGAAATTAATCTTATAACAACAAGGACTGGAAAAGACAGAATAAATTCTCTGCTTCTCGCTTCAGGAGATGGAGCCTATTATCAATACTTAAATGAATATAATATCAATGCAGACAAGATTTATTTTCATTCTGACAGCATACATGTATTAAAAGACAATATAGGAAATGATCTTGATGACATAGCAGGAACAGAAGAAAATGAGATTTTATTTAAAACTACCTTTGAAATTGTAAGAAAACTGACCTCTGACCCTGATAATGCGGTTTTCTTTTTGATTGCTGGCGGCAGAAAAACAATGAGCGCCTGTCTTGCTCTGTCCGCTCAGTTTTTTGGAAGACCCCAGGACAGAATTTATCATGTTCTTGTATCTCCTGAGTTTGAAAATGTGAGAGATTTCTTTTATCCTCCAAAAGAATCAAAACTTATCAAACTTATTGACCAAAAAGGTGAGGAATATTTTAAGGACACAAAATATGCAAGAATAGAGCTTGTTTCAATTCCTCTTATTTCCATAAGAAATAAACTTGCTGAAAAAACCTTAACCAACTCCATTGACCCTGCAGAATTATTAATGAGCGCCTACAGAGATGAAAAACCCAAACTGGTTGTTGATTTCAGGGAATCAAAAATAATTTTCAGGGGAAAAGAGCTGGATATAACCCCTTCATTTCTTGCGATTTATGGTTTTTTTGTATTAATAAAGACAAACTGCGATAAACAGGATATTTCATGCCTAAACTGCAATGAATGTTTTATTGAGGTTAGTGATATCCTGAAAAGAAATGGAGAAATTGCCAGTCTGTATGAGAAAATTATAAGAAACAAGCCAATATCTGTTTACCAGCAAAATCAGGCTGCTGGCGTCACAAATCTTGACTCTGACAATTTCAGCTCATACCGCTCAAAAATAAATTCTTTTTTACAAAAAAATTATGGTCACTCCATTATTAATGATATAGAGATTGCATCTGTTGGAACAAGACCAAATACTAAATATGGGATAAAGATAGAAAGAAGTTTGATTGATATAAGGAATTAATATTTTCAAACGCAAGGTCAGCAAATATTGATAATTGTCTGAATCACGGATTACACGGAATATTCCCCTCTCCCCTTGTGGGAGAGGGTTAGGGTGAGGGGTATGGTTTCAGTGATTGATTTTTGCAACCTTGCAACGATTATTTGAAAATTATTAATAAATTTGAAAAATAGATTGAGTTAAGTCTGGTAAAAATTGGATTTTGGGTATAAGATGAAAAATTATCGCCGCAAGGTTGCAAAGTGTTGTTTTTTGAGGAAAAG
>DYOW01000158.1 GCA_020720325.1 Desulfobulbus propionicus | reverse complement strand
ACCCTCTCCCACAAGGGGAGAGGGAACTACTGGAGTTGATATCTATAATATTTCCCCTCCCTTGATATAGGTGGATTAAGGGGAGGGTGAATTTACCTTGCCTTATGCGCTTGTTTTCTCAAGTTTCATCTTAGAAATAATCTTAAGAAACAGGGCAAATATCAAAATGCCAAGCATGGCAATGGTTTCAGGTTCTGAGGCATTTTGATATCCTCCCACAGCAAGCTCTGACACATTTTTAGGAAGCGGCAATGGCTGATTTACATCTGTTGCGGCGTTCTCTGTATTTCTTATCATCTCTGTAACCGCAATAAAAGAGGTATATTTTGTCAGAAGATTATATTTAAGTCCGATTTCAACGATATCCTTCTTTGAAACCTCATTTTCCTGCTCTCCTGTATAATCAGAGAGTCTTTCTATCTTTTTTCTTGCCCAGAGGTAGGTCAGCGCTGAGTTAGTATCAAGAGACTTGCTGTCAGACACAACAAAGCTCTTTTTATATTTTTGTTCCGCATTTTGACCTGAAACAACTATCTCGCCCCTGGCATTTCCCCTGTATTTTCCATAAATAATAATGGGTCTCTGACTAAAAAGGTCTGGAATTTTTACTGGTTCAACATCATAGACATCAAAACCATTAAATTCAGCCTTAATATCAGTAAGCACAGGTGATTGTATATACTGCCTGAATTTAGCCGCTGTCCAGTCAGCTTCTTTTTCCTCTGTAACTATAAAGGGAAGTCCCATGCCTGTTTTTGCGATTCCCTCAATAAGATAGCGGTTAACACTTGAGCCAATGCCAAATGCAAAGAAATTTGTCATATCAAGGTTATTTCTTATAAGCTCAAAGGCTTCTCTTTCAACAGTTATATAGCCGTCTGTCACAATAGCAACGCTTCTTGAAAATCCGCTTGTTTTTGGGACAGATAAGGCGCGTTTCATGGCTGGAAGCAGCTCTGTGGCGCCGCCGCCCTGCTGTGAATCAATCACGGCTATTGCGTTTTTGATATTATCTCTGGTTGCAGGCACGGATTGTTCAGATAAAAGCCTTGAAGAGCCAGCAAAAAGAATCACATTAAAAAGGTCGCTCTCTTTCAGGTTGCCTATCAGATTTTTTATAAGCTCCTTTGATATATTAAGTGGATAACCGTACATTGAGCCTGACACATCTATAATAAAGATATATTCCCTTGGAGGGATTTGCTGTTTAGTAATTTTTTCAGGCGGCTGCATCATCAAAAGAAAGAAATTTTCATCCTTGCCTTCATAAAGCATTAAGCCAGACTGGATTTCTTTGCCTGTAAGCCTGTAGTTTAGAATATAGTCTCTGTTTCCAGCAAATTCACCTGTTTTTTTGAGCTGAACCCTTGCAATAGACTGATTTTCCCAGTTTATATCAATATCATGGGATTTACATAAAACTTCCTGTAATGGAATGCCTGTTGAAAGTGTGGTTGTTATATTAAATGTTGTGTTTGGCTTTGAACCTTCCTTAAGATACGGGCTTTTTACCCATTTATCCTGATGCGGCGCGGTTTCTTCAGGCTGGTTTGAGTATCTTGGACCAACAACAGTCGGATACACAAATTCATAGGTTCCTTCATCGGGAATAAGAAGCTCTGTGTAATCAAGCTCTATTTTTACCTTATCCCCTGGCATTATATTAGCCAAATCCATTGTAAAAACATTGGGTCTTTGCTGTTCAAGGAGGGAGGCGCTTTTTCCTTCTTTTTTTGCCTGTTCAAATTCCTGCTTTGCCTGTTGTTTTTCTTTGATTTTAGCCTTAATTATCTGATTTCCGATTGTCATGGTCATGCCGTGAACAGCAGCCCTTGTGGAGGCGGGAAACACATATTTTGCGTTTATAGGTTTAACGCCTGTGTTTTCATAATGCTGGGTGACTTTAACACCTGCGATAACACCGTTTATGTTAACATCAACATTTGTATCTTTTAAGGGGAACTGTTCTGTTTCTGTGTTGTTTCCTTCAATAAAGAAGTAGGGTGAAAGGGTCTTGTCTGCTTTTTTATCTTCTGCATAAATTTCATTAAAAAAGCTTGTTATTGTGATAAAAAATACCAGAAAGCCAATAAAAGCCTTTTTATTGTGCTTTTGGACAGAAAATAGCATTGATTTATTCATTTTTTTCTCCTTTGAAAAAAATTTTAGTCTTATCAAAAAACCTGAGTTAAATCTAATGAAGGAGCATGAAAAAATTTTGAATTGATGATGAATTGTTTATGAATAGTTGGTGAAAA
>DYOW01000060.1 GCA_020720325.1 Desulfobulbus propionicus | reverse complement strand
TCAAGTTACATTTTTGTGAAAATCGGAGGTTTTTAAGGATAATAGGGATTGTATTTGAACAAGATTAAAAAAATTTATAGGATAAACAGGATTAAAATGTGATAAATCCTGAACATCCTGAACATCCCTTTAATCATGATCAAGGCTTTTTTCCATATAATCCTGTAATCCATAATTTAAACAATTAAAAAAAGAGTAAAGAATTCCTCAGTAATCTTTGTTTCCAATAATATAATTTAATTGTTAAATATTGCCATAATAGGCAAATATGCTTTAGAAACGATTCATGAATAATTAAAATTTACTAAAAAATACTTATAAGACTCTTCTGCGCAACATGTGTTATATTATTTAATCCTTCAGGAAATAGACCAAAATAAAGCACAGCAATAACACAAGCTATTAATGCTATTGTTGAAAAAAATGATAAATCAAGGGGGGTTACTTCTTTTTCCGCTTCTTTCATATAAATGTAGTAAATTACCCTTAGATAATAAAATGCCGCATAAACGCTGGTTAAAATACCAATTGTTGCAAGAAAGAAATATCCTTCCTTTATCGCGGAGGCAAACACAAAAAACTTGCTTGTAAAACCTGCTGTAGGCGGCATTCCAACCATTGCAAAAAGAAATACGGATAAAATAAAAGAATAGAAAGGATATTTAAATCCCATTCCTTTATAGTCATCAATGGATTGGGCATTCTCTTCTTTTTGATCAACAAGAAAAACAACTGTAAAAGCTCCAATAGTTATTATTGAATACATAATTAGATAAAATAATATTGAGGCAAAACCGTCTTCAGTTCCTGCGACTATTCCAAGGGATATATATCCGGCATGGGCGATTGACGAGTATGCAAGCATTCTTTTGATATTTTTCTGGGAAAGAGCAACCATGTTTCCGATTATCATTGATAATATCGCAACCCAGTAAATAATAGGCTTCCAGGCAATCGTTATCGCAGACATTGCTGAAGTTTCTACAAATGAAAATTTTGCCTGATTCATTTCTATTATTAAAGGTGAAAAAGCAATAAACATAATCTTTACAAATATTCCAAAGGATGCTGCCTTAACAGCTGTAGCCATAAAAGCTGTGATGGTGGTTGGGCTTCCCTGGTAGGCGTCAGGCGACCACATATGGAAGGGAACAAGCGCCATCTTAAAAAACAAACCTGTCATAATAAGAGCTATTGCAAGAAGAATTTCTATTCTGTAAAGGTTTCCTGCGGCAATATGAACACCAATAAGAGAAATATTTACTGTGCCGGTAGAGCCATAAATTAATGCCATTCCAAGCAAATAAAAAGCTGATGCAAAACTTCCAAGAAGGAAATATTTAAGGGCTGCTTCCTGGGATAAAACCCTGTCTTTGTCAAATGCGACAAGGGCATAAACACTTATTGACATTATTTCAAGACATATAAACACCATTAATAAATCAACGCTTTGAATCATTGTTATCATGCCATATATTGCAAATAACAAAATGATAAAGTATTCGGAACGCTCCCTTCCATTATGCTTAAGATATAAAAGACTGACAAATGAAATTAATATGCCAATTATAAAAATTAAAATATTTAATAACACTGAAAATTTATCAGCAGAAAAAATATTGACATAAATAATGTCTTTTAAATCCCACTGATAATTTAAGCTGTAATAAATAGATAAGAATAACGTGAACACTGTGGCGGCAAAACTAAAATTATATGAGGATTTTTTGCCTGGCTTTAATGCCTCATAAAAAATTATTATGAATAATCCAATTAAAAGAATTATCTGCGAACCAATAACATTCAAATTTGATAGAAATACATTTGAATTCATCTATCATTCCCCAAAGTTAAGAATTTTATTTTGATTTTTCGGATTTGAAAAAATATTTTCATTTAGCGTTAATTTTGGAAGCGCTTTTTGTGTTTCTGCATGTTTTTCAGTCACACTTTCAGTTTTTACCTGTTTAATGAAACTATTTACTGACACATGCATCTTTTCAAGGAAGAAATTTGGAAATAATCCAATCCAGAAAACAAAAACAAGAAGAGGAAAGAGATAACAAAATTCCCTTAAATTAATGTCTGTTAGCTTTTCGTTTTTAGGATTTGTAATCTTTCCATAAAAAACCCTCTGCACCATCCAGAGCATATATACAGCGCCAAGTATAACACCTGTCGCTGCAAGAACAGCGGCGGTTTTATTTACCATAAATGTTCCTACAAGTATAAGAAACTCACCGATAAAGCCGTTTGTAGTGGGAAGTCCTATGGATGATAGCGTCACAATCAAAAATATTGTGCTGTATATGGGCATAACCTTGGCTATGCCGCCATATTCAGATATCATACGCGTGTGTCTTTTTTCATAAATTATGCCTACCAACAAGAAGAGAGCGCCAGTTGATATGCCGTGATTAAGCATCTGCAAGATGGATCCCTCCACACCCTGTGGCGTGAGAACATATAATCCGAGCATACAGTAACCCAGATGTGAAACAGATGAATATGCGACAAGCTTTTTTATATCCGGCTGAACCATCGCAACCATAGCGCCGTAAATTATGCCTATTACGGATAATAGTATTATTAATGGCGAGAAAAATGCTGAGCCATCCGGAAACAATGGCATCGCAAATCTTATAAAACCATAAGCACCCATTTTAAGCAAAATGCCTGCAAGTATTACAGAGCCTGCTGTGGGAGCCTCAACGTGTGCGTCAGGCAACCATGTGTGAAATGGAAACATCGGAACTTTAATTGCAAATGCAAGGGCAAATGCTGCAAAAAACATAGCTTCAAAGAAAAAAGGAAGTCTTACATTATATAATTCAAGAAGATTAAATGTAATCTTTCCTGTTGCGTCAAAGTTAAAATAAACAAGACCAATTAAGGCGATTAGCATTAAAAGTGAACCAAAAGCTGTAAAAAGGAAGAATTTGACCGCCGCATAAATCCTTCTTTCACCGCCCCATACACCAATAATAAGATACATAGGAATAAGCATTAATTCCCAGAAAATGTAAAAAAGAAATAAATCAAGAGAAAAGAATGTGCCAAGCATAGCTGTCTCAAGAAATAATACAGCTATATGAAATTCCTTAACCCTTTTTTCAACTGCCTTCCAGGTTGAAAGTATTGTTATGGGAGTAAGAAATGTTGTTAATAAAGCAAGCCATAATGAAATTCCGTCAACACCAAAAAAATACGAAATACCATAAGATGCTATCCATTGAACCTGTTCAACAAGCTGAAATCCTGCCACATGTTCATTAAACCCATAATATATTCTTAGAGATGCAACAAAAGCAAGAAGTGATGTCACAAGAGAAATGGATTTTATCAAACCCTTTCCATTCTCATTATTCTGTGGAATGAAAATTATGGGTAATATACCTAAAAGCGGCAGGTATGTAACATAACTAAGAATTGGAGACGCAGCCATCTAATATTACCTTCCCTATTGAATAATTAAAATATAGCTAAGGATTACTAATAATCCAACGACAACGAAAGAGCCATAAGTCTGTAAATATCCGTTATGCACCCTTCCTATCCATTCACCAAATTGATATATGACTTTTCCGGGTCCATTTACACAATATGTGTCTATGCCAATAACATCAACAACCTTCCAGAAAAATCTTGATAAATAGTAAAATGGTTTGACAATTAAAAGCTCATATACTTCATCAACAAAATATTTGTTATAAATTAACTTGTAGTGGTCAGAATAATCCTCGGCAAGTTTTGCAGGGAGAGCCGGGTATTTCTTCATATATATATTATATGCTATTGTAATGCCTGTGACTGCAATAAGCACAGATAATCCCATTAATCCCCATTCAACAAATACAGGAGGATGTGTGGCATGCACCGCATGATGTATTATATTGTGAGATGATGCAAACACAGGATGCAAAAACTCTTCAAAATAATTTGGGAAATGTCCTAACTGCTCTCCTATAATGTGTGGAACACCAAAGAAACCGCCAACAACAGAAAGGAAAGCAAGTATCATAAGAGGAACAGTCATTGAATAGGGTGATTCATGCAGATGATGTCTTGTATGTTCGTCACCCCTGAATTCACCATGAAATGTCATAAAAATCATCCTGAACATGTAAAAGGCTGTGATACCTGCGCCGCATGCGCCTATAAACCATATTACCTTTCCAAACACTGGAGCATAAGGAAATGTGAATGCCTTCCAGAGTATCTCATCCTTGCTGAAAAATCCTGAAAAAGGTGGGATACCGGCAATCGCAATGGTGGCAAGCAGCATTGTGATATATGTTATAGGAAGCTTTTTATATAATCCTCCCATTTTTCTTATATCCTGTTCACCACCCATAGCATGTATAACAGAGCCTGAACAAAGGAACAAACATGCCTTAAAGAACGCATGGGTCATAAGGTGAAATACACCAGCCGTGTATGCTGTCATGGAAACGCCTATAAACATATAGCCAAGCTGGCTTACAGTGGAGTATGCAAGAACCTTTTTAATATCATTTTGGAGTATGCCTATTGTGGCTGCCATCAAAGCTGTTAAGGCTGCGATTCCAGCGACTATCATTAAGGCTGTCGGGGCTATTGTAAACAAAATATTTGACCTTGCCACCATATAAACACCGGCTGTGACCATTGTGGCGGCATGAATAAGGGCTGAAACTGGAGTCGGACCTGCCATAGCGTCAGGAAGCCACACATATAATGGTATCTGCGCTGATTTTCCGGTTGCGCCAACAAATAATAACAAACAAGCCGCAATCATAAGAGGAGAATTCATTGAAAGGGCGCCTGACTCAAATGCATGGGCAACCTTTGGAAATAATTCGCCGTAAGAAAGAGTGCCAAAATTGACAAATAAAAGAAATAATCCAATAACAAAGCCAAAATCACCAATTCTGTTTACCACAAAGGCTTTTTTTCCTGCATCGGCATTTGGCATTCCCTCATACCAGAAACCTATAAGAAGATAAGACGCAAGACCAACGCCTTCCCATCCGACAAACATTACTATATAGTTTCCGCCAAGAACAAGAAGCGACATAAAGAAAACAAACATATTGAGATATGCAAAAAATCTCCAGTAAGACTTGTCATGGTGCATATAGCCTGTGCTGTATATATGGATGAGAAAACCAACGCCGGTTACAACCATTATCATAACAACTGATAACTGATCAACCATAAAAGCAAGGTCAATGCTTAAGGTGTCAACAGCTATCCATGACCACAAGACCTGATTTAATACCCTTGCCTCAGGAGAGCGTCCAAGTATCTCAAAAAACAAACCAAGAGAAATAAGGAATGAAAGCCCAACTGTGCCGCATCCCACATAAGTCACAAAGGATTTACCAAATCTATTGCCAAGAATACCGTTTAATAAAAAACCTATAAATGGAAATAATGGTATTAAATAAATTAGATTTTCCATATCCCTACCATTTTAATAAATTAAATTGATTTATATCAATTGATTTTATATGCCTGAATAATGAAATTAAAATTGCAAGACCCACCGCCACTTCAGCGGCTGCCACTGTATAAATGAATAAGACCATTACCTGACCGAACATTTCAGACCTATAATATGAAAATGAGACAAGCATTAAATTAACTGCGTTAAGCATCAGCTCAACTGACATAAACAAAATGATCGCATTCCTTCTTACAAGAAATCCAATAGTCCCTATCCCAAAAAGTATGAGTGATAATCCTATATAGTGTGTTAAGGTTATCATTGTGTAACCGCCTTTTTATCCTTTTTTGCAATGTATATTGCGCATATCAAAGCTGCGAGAAGAAGAACTGAGGCTATTTCAAAATGAATCAGATAATTATTCAGAAGATATTTTGCAAAACTACCCGTGGAACCAAGGTCAGCGGGAACAGGCGCTTTTTTTACTATTTCTGTTATTCCTGTAATCATTACAAGCATTAAACCCGTGGAAAGAATGCCTGTTAATGCCCCAAATCCTCTGAATGAGACATTATGTTGAAATTCACCCATTTTATCATCTGGTCTTGTTAAAAGAGTCAGAACAAATATTATAAGAACAAGTATTGCTCCTGCATAAATAGTTACCTGAAAGATTGCTATCATAGGCGCTCTCAGATGTATATACAGAGCTGAAAGGGAAATAAAAACCGTTAAAAGCCAGAGAGCAGAATATATTGCCTCTTTAGAGGTTATTACCCTTATTCCTGCCAGCAGAGCAAGTCCGGCAAATATCCAAAAATATAGATCTCCGATAGCCACCTTATACTACTCCTTTTTATCCTTTGGTTGTTCTGCCTCAACCTTTTTAGGTTTAAGCTTGTTATTTTTCTTTGCCCAGTGATAGTTTTTTAATAGTCTTTCCTTGCCAAGCTGACATTCTTCTTTGGTAAATCTTGACAATTCATATCCCTGACCAAGCTCAATAGCGCTTTTAGGACAGGTTTCCTCACAAAATCCACAAAAGATACATCTTAATAAGTCAATATTAAAATTTTTACAATGGGTTTTGCCGGCATATTTTGATTCTTCACCCTCTTTAACCTTTGCCATCTCAACAGTGATGCATTTGGCAGGACAAATCTTGGCGCACATACCGCAGCCAACACAAAGCTCCCTGCCCTGTTCATCCAGCATAAGCATATGCTCGCCTCTGAAAATAGGAGATATTTCCCTTCTGTCCTCTGGATACTGCCAAGTGGTTGGGATTGTGTGCGGGCCAGGTCTGAATGAGGCAAAAAAATTAAACATAAAATGCCTCATGGTCAGAACCATTCCTTTTAGTATCTCAAATAAATAGATACTGTCTAAAAAACTGTATTTTTTTTCTACAACTGGTTTAGCCATTTTCTAACCACCAATATAATACTTAATCTGTATAAATAATGTTGTTATAAAGAGGTTAAAAAGAGCAAGGGGAATCAAAGATTTCCAGCCGAGCTTCATAACCTGATCATACCTGAACCTTGGAACAGTCCATCTGACCCATACAAAAAGCCAGAGAAAAAAGGAGACTTTCAGGCAAAAAATAAGAAACGATGCAATTCCGTAAATTATTGTCCCGTCACCTAAAAATGACGCCATATTAATATAAGGAAGATGCCATGAACCAAAATAAAATGTCACAGTAAGGGCGGAAAGAGTGGTGATATTTACATATTCACCGAAAAGATACACGCCAAGTTTCATTGAGCCGTACTCTGTGTGATATCCTGAAACTATCTCACTTTCAGCCTCAGGAAGGTCAAAGGGCACTCTGTTAGCCTCTGCATAAGCCGCCACCATAAAGAGGATAAATCCAAGGGGCTGGTGAAAAACACCCCAGTTAGGCAAGATGCCAAGAAATGTCCCCTGCTGCGCCAGGGCTATCTCCCTTAAGTTAAATGTCCCATAAACAAGGACAACTCCCAGAAGCGCGAGTCCCCAGGGAACTTCATAAGATATAAGCTGAGCGGTTGAGCGTAAACCACCAAGTATTGAATATTTGTTGTTAGAACCCCAGCCGCCTATAATAACTCCATAAACAGCAAGCGAACCAAGGGCGACTATGTATAAAAAGCCTATGTCAATATTTGAAATCTGTAAAAGTATTTCCTTTCCGCCTATAATAATCCTGTCGCCAAACGGTATCACTGCAAAGGCTGAAAATGCAGGAATTGCAAACATTATTGGTCCAAGATTAAAAAGTACTTTATCAGCCTTTTCAGGGACAATATTTTCCTTTGTAAAGAGCTTTATGCCGTCGCAAACAGGCTGTAAAATACCAAATAAACCTGCCCTGTTTGGACCTGGTCTGTCCTGAATGAGCGCTGCGCCCCTTCTTTCAACCCAGGTCATCACAGCTGCGACACCAAGGGTAAATGACCATATTCCAACAACTTTTATTAATGCAATTATTAAATCTATCATTATTATTACCTATTTCTTTATTTTATCTGTCAAGTTCGCCGGCAATAACATTTAAACTACTAAGACATGCCACAAGGTCCGCTATCATCTCGCCCTGCACAAGTTCCGGGAAAGCCTGATAAATCATATAACATGGCGGTCTGACCTTTATTCTGTATGGTTTGTCAGTTCCGTCGCTTTTTATATAAAATCCCAGCTCGCCGTTAGGAGTTTCATGAGAGCTATATACCTCTCCCACAGGCGGCTTGATAATTTTAGGAACTTTCGCCATAAGAGGCGCATCAGGGGGAAGCTGCTTATACATTTCATAAGCCTGATCTATTATCTTTATTGATTCATGCATTTCCTGCATTCTGATCATATATCTGTCAAAGACATCGCCGTTCTTTCCAACCGGAACATCAAACTTAAAGTTTGCATATTGATAATATGGCTCATCTTTTCTTAAATCTCTTTTTACGCCGCATGCCCTTAAACATGGTCCGGTAAAGCCCCAGTTTAATGCGTCTTCAGGTGAAAATGCGCTTACGCCTATGGTTCTGTCCATCCAGATTCTGTTATGGGTAAGAAGCTTGTCTGTTTCATCAATTGACTTAAAAAGGTTTGGCTTTAATTCCTTCCATCTTGCGTCAAAATCAGCGGGCAAATCATTTTCAACGCCGCCTATTCTTCCAAAGGTGTTGGTAAGCCTTGCTCCGTTATACCACTCAAAAATCTCATATATTTCTTCACGCTGGATTATAAGATAGAAAAAAGGAGTGAAAGCCCCAAGGTCAACGCCAAGGATGCCAACGCAAACCTGATGGTCAGCAATCCTTGCAAGCTCACACATAATTGTTCTTATAAGCTGCGCCTTAAGAGGTATCTCAACTCCCATAAGTTTTTCAACCGCTGCCTCATATGCCACATTGCTGTTTATCGCTGAACAGTAATTCATTCTGTCAGTAAGGGGAATAAACTGGTGATAGGTGAAACTTTCGCCGAGTTTTTCAACTCCCCTGTGAAGATAACCAATTTCAGGGTCGCAATGCATCACTGTCTCACCGTCTGTCCATGCGATAACCCTTAAAGTTCCGTGCAT
The DNA here is from genome assembly GCA_020720325.1 of Desulfobulbus propionicus. Classification (GTDB taxonomy): domain Bacteria; phylum Desulfobacterota; class Dissulfuribacteria; order Dissulfuribacterales; family DYOW01; genus DYOW01. The sequence goes on along the minus strand of DYOW01000060.1, from coordinate 4,281 downwards.
AGCAGGATGTGACGGACCAATATTTACTTTTATGTATTCATCAAGGTTTATATTATTCATAGATTAGCGCCCTTTTTTCGCCCTTTCCTTCAAGCGGATAGTCTTTCCTTAAAGGATAATCCTTAAATTCATCCCACATTAAAAGCCTTCTCATATCAGGATGTCCGTTAAATTTTATCCCGTACATATCATAAACTTCCCTCTCAGGCCAGTTTGCAGCCTTCCAGAGTGATGTCACAGTATCTATGGTCATATTATCTTCGGAAACACGGGCTTTCACAATTAATCTTTTGTTATGCTGCAATGAAAGCAAAAGATAAACAACTTCGTATCTTGGCAGAGCAGGAGCTTTAGGCGCTTCCACAGCTGGCTCTTCGCCTTTTTTTGCCTTATCTTTCTTTAACAGATACTGGGAATTATCAACACCAACCACATCAACAAGGAAGTCAAAGGCAATGTTTTCATTATTTTTTAATATTGTCAGACATTTCAGAATATTTCTGGAATCAACCTCAATAATAATATCATTGCAGCGCTCAGAAATATTGACTATATAACCGGCAAGAAGTTTTTCTGCAACCCCTTTTATTTCCATTATAAATTCCCCTCAAGCTCTGACTTAAATCTATAATACGGGTGATCTTTCCCAATTTTATTCAAAATCATTATTAATGCCTGCAACAGCGCCTCTGGTCTCGGAGGACATCCTGGTATATAGACATCAACAGGAATTATTGTGTCAATTCCCTGCACAGTGGAATATGTCCTGAAAACACCGCCGCTGCAAGCGCATGCGCCCATTGATATAACCCATTTTGGCTCTGCCATCTGCTCATAAATTCTTTTTAATATAGGCTCCATTTTTTTGGTTATTGTGCCTGCCTCTATAAGCACATCTGCCTGTCTGGGTGAAAAACTCGGTCTTTCAGCGCCAAACCTTGCCATGTCATAACCAGCGGCAAGCGCAGCCATCATCTCAATGCCGCAGCAGGCTGTTCCGTAAGGAAGTGGCCATGGTGAACGCTGTCTGCCCCAGTTCATAAACATTTCAAGTGTGGTTAAAACCCAGCCTGGACCGGTATATGCTTCAATTTTTTTATTATTATTTTCGTTTTCCATAATTATTCCCAATCAACAGCCCTTTTATTAATGGCATAATAAAGACCTAAAAGTAAAATCGCAACAAACAAAAAAATTTCAAAAAAAGCTGCCCAGCTTACCTTTGCAAATTCATGAAATTTTATAACAACCGGATAAAGAAGAACTGTTTCAAGGTCAAACACAAGAAACAGAACAGCGACAAGATAATATTTTACATCGTATCTTTTATGGCTGGGATCAAGGAGAGGCACACCGCACTCATAAGTGGAGGCTTTATTCGGAGCTGGACGAAATTTTCCCAAAAAATTTGCAAGCCCTACCATCCCAAGAACGCCGATTACAGACATCCCGAGATACAATACTATTGTTTCAAAACCTTGCATTTATATTTTTCTCTCTTAATGAAAAATTTTATAGATATTTAACATAAAAAAAATATATGTCAAGAGGAAAATGAATTTCCGCTCATAATTTTAAAAACTAAAAAAATATGATAATTGTTACTATAAATAGGATTTAAGATATATTGAATGCTAATGAGGAGTAATTTTGATTTTATATAAATTTAAATATGTTTAATCAGAAATGCTCTTGTTTTACCCACCAGATATAATGAACCGGACACGCATAAAAGACCATTTTGGGGGATAGTTTTTATTATTTTTCTGATTATATTCTCATAATTATACTCATAATCAATATCAAAGCCATGAAGCGCTGCTTTCCACCTCTCTATGCTTACAGGATAGCGTGTGTCAGGCGGCTCTGTTATAAAAATCCTGTCAAAAAATGGCAAAATTTCCATAAGCATTAATTCTATATCTTTGCCCTTATCTTTTTCATCAAATCCATCATCAGAACAACCCCATAAAAGAAATTTCTGATTATCCGCAAAATCCTGCTGTTTTGAAAGAAGAAATTCCTTTAAGGCCTTTGCGCCATCCATGTTATGCGCTCCATCAAGAATCACAGTGAATCTTCCTTGTAAAACCTCACACCTGCATTGCCAATTAACATTCTCACAGCCTGATTTTATGGCATCTTCCGGGATATTTATATGGTTTTCTTTTAATTTTTCAATAATAGCCAGGGCAATTGCAAGATTCTGCCCCTGATGGATTCCTTTTAATTTATATTCAATGTCTTTAATAGTAAGACCCCAGCCAGTATATATGTAAAATCCATTCTCAAAAACAATGTCAAAATCCCTGCCAAGCTGCTTAATATCAGCATCAAGCTCAATTGCCCTGTTATGGATGATATCCCTGGCATCACTGCTCATTACCCCGGATATAACAGGCACAGCGGGCTTTATTATCCCTGCCTTCTCAAACGCAATGCTTTTAATGTCACTGCCAAGATATTTTTTATGATCTATTGAGATTGAAGTTATGCCAGTCGCAAGAGAAGAAATAATATTTGTCGCATCAAGCCTGCCACCAAGTCCTGTCTCTAAAACACAAAAATCACAGGCTTTATCATAAAACCACAATATCGCCATTAATGTGGTTATTTCAAAATAGCTTAAATCATAGCCTTTTTCTATTATTTCCCTTATTCTTGAAAGTAAGCTCGCTACATCATCGTCTGAAATCTCATTTTCGCAAAACCTGAATCTTTCATTAAGCCTTACAAGGTGCGGAGAGGTATATAATCCCACTTTATAACCCTGCTGATTTAATATAGCGGATAGGGTTGCGCAAACAGAGCCTTTGCCGTTTGTCCCTGCGACATGAATAAATCTTAATTCTTTATGAGGATTTCCAAAATAAGAAAGCGCGGCCTCCATTCTTTCAAGACCCAATTTATAGCCGTGAAATTGGAAGGTATTTAAATAATCAAGGGATTGCCTGTAATTCATAGGTTTTTAACTCTAATTAATTCTTCTTGCGCTTATGTTTCTGAGGATAAAATATCCGACAATGCCGGAGATGATTGAAGATAAAAATATCGCTATTTTAGAATTTGTCACAAGGTCAGGCTGGTCAAAAGCAAGGATAGAAATAAAAACAGACATTGTAAAGCCAATTCCCCCTAAAAAACCCGCGCCTGTTATATAACGCCAGTTTAGATCAAGGGGCAGCCTGCACACACCGGAGCTACAAAATAAACGGGTAAAAAGGAAAATCCCCAATGGTTTTCCAATAAACAAACCAAGCATAATTCCAAGGCTGTTTAATGACAATAACGAATTGTGCCATCCTGAACCTATCTGGATACCGGTGTTTGCAAGGGCAAATACGGGCAGAATCAGACAACCAACTGGTTTATGTAAAAAATGCATAATCCTGTGAGAAACACAGTCTTCCCCGCTTTTGTCAAATGGAATGGCAAAGGCAAGCAAAACCCCTGCAAGCGTTGCATGAATTCCGGAATTTAGCATGAAATACCACAAAAGAACCCCGCCTGTAATATACACAAAAGTGTTCTTAATATTAAACCTGTTAAAAAGAAATAAGACAAAAAACAAAGCGGCTGCCAGACCAAGATAGATAAAGGAAATATCTGTTGAGTAAAATATTGCTATCACAAGAATAGCCCCAAGATCATCAATAATTGCAAGGGCAGTGAGAAATATCTTAAGAGATAACGGAACCCTGTCACCTACGATGGATAACACTGCGATTGCAAAGGCAATATCAGTAGCCATTGGTATGCCTGCGCCAGCCTGTGTCAGTGTGTTAAAATTAAAAGACAAATGAATTGAAGCCGGCACGATCATTCCCCCTGTGGCCGCCACTACCGGAAGAATTGCGCTTCTGAAGTCTGACAATTCCCCTATAAACAACTCCCTTTTTATTTCAAGGCCAACCATCAAAAAAAATACAGCCATAAGCCCGTCATTTATCCAGAACTCTATGTTGTGCCCGTTAAGATTTGTATGCCAGAAATGAATATATGTCTCGCCATAATGCGAATTTGCGATTGAAAGAGAGAAGATGGTCGCAACAATAAGAAGAATGCCCGCGCGCTTCTCACAATCATAAAATTCAGTGAAAAATCTTGATAAAATAATTCTGTTTAATCTTTTAAATGTCTTGTACATAATTTTTTCTTGTTATTTTTTTTGGCTCTATATGAAATATAGTGGGTAAATTATAGAAATTGACTTCAAACTATAAAATACTATTCACCCTCCCCTTAATCCCCTCCCATCAAGGGAGGAAAATTTAAGCGCTC
>DYOW01000157.1 GCA_020720325.1 Desulfobulbus propionicus | reverse complement strand
AGTAAATGGCTCACCTGTCATTACTCCGAAACTATTAAATATTTTTTTTAAGTCAATATCTTTGGGATAAATGAATTTTTCTTTTAACTGTTTTGCATCTAAAATTCTATGGATTGTATATAATCTGTCACCTTTTTCATCAATTGCATCCTTAAGTCTTGCAAATAGATAAATAGTGTCTTTTCTGGCAAAAAGTTTTATTGGCATTACCACTGATGTTTTTCCCTGTGCATTGGTGATTTTTTTATAATTTACCTCAACTAAATACCTGTTTTTTATAGCATTCATTAGCGTTTTAATTGTTGATGAAAATGGCGTGTAATCTATTGTGCCAAAGGTAATGTTCTCAAAAATATCAAGATTTATTGGCTCTTCATTTTCAGAGCTTAAAAAATTGCAGCATTTATCAATGGTATTTTCCATATCATTAAACATTTCTCCGCCAATTAAATGACCTGTAAATATCCTGCACATCTGTAAAAAAGTGAGTTCATCAATGCTCAGTGGAAGCATTGGTTTTGTGCCTCTAAGCTGTTTTATGCTGTAATATTTCTGCCTGTTGTTTTTAATCTCAGTATCAATTCTTATTTCATAAACATTTTCAATTTCACTTATAAGTCTTAAAATTGTCTGCTTGGATGTGTCAAGCAGTCTGGCAAGCTCGGAAAGTGAATACTCTTTTCTGTAAAAAAGCAGCTTTGCAAAAAGCTTTATTGCTTTTTCACTGACACCTGAATATTGGTCTTTTTTTGGAGGCATTTTTTTCTTAACTCAAAATTGTTTTTTATAATATCAAACTGTTCCTTCACGGATTACAGGATTACACGGATAATTAATATCTTCTTATAAGATTCCTCGCTTCGCTCGGAATGACACTTAATGACACTTTTATATGTCATTACGAGGAACGAAGTGACGAGTAATCTTATCATAGTGAAATAAAATTTTAATTTTTAGAGGTTACCTAATATTTTATATCTTCAGCAATTACTCTTTCGGCTCTAAAAAGCCTTTTTGGAGATATTATAATACCTAAAAAAAGAAATAAGCAAGTATGGATTAATAATTACCTCCCCCAGCCCCTCCTTGTAAAGGAGGGGAGCAAATTCCTCCCCTTACTAGGGGGAGGTTAGGAGGGGTGAAAAAATGGCTTTACTTATGAAGGTATTTATATTTTAATAAAATAACTGATTTTAATAGTATCTGCATTATTTAAATAACTATGAGCATAGAAAAATATCAGGCAGACTTTATATCTGCAATAAAGAAAAAAATACGAGAGGCTCAGTATGAAGCCCTCAAGGCTGTTAATGTTCAGCTTATCAATCTTTATTGGGAGATAGGCAGATCTATTGCAGAAAAACAATCGGAAAGCTGGGGCAAGGCAATTGTGCCAAGATTATCTGAAGAATTGCAAAAGGAATTTCCGTGAATAAGCGGTTTTTCAACTACAAATCTCTGGTTAATGGCACAGTTTTATAACGAATATCGTGGAGTTGAAAATCTCCAGCCACTGGTTGGAGAAATTAGCTGGACAAAACATATTGTTATTTTGAATAAATGCAAGGATAGTTTAGAAAGACAATTTTATATTCTGGCAGCTAAAAAATTTGGCTGGTCAAAAAATATCCTCATTCATCAAATCGAAAATAAAACCTATGAAAAATACCTCCTCAACCAAACCAATTTTGACACAGCATTGCCTGAACACATTAAGAAACAGGCTCATCTCGCTATAAAAGATGAATATACCTTTGATTTTCTTGAACTTGCCTGGCAACACTCAGAAGCGGAACTGGAAAATGCTCTTATTAAAAATATACGTAATTTCCTTTTGGAAATAGGACATCATTTTAGCTTTATGGGCAATCAATTCAAAATAGAAGCAGGTGACAAGGAATATTTCATAGACCTGCTCTTATATCACAGACAATTACAATGCTTAGTGGCTGTTGAATTAAAAATTGGTGAGTTTTTACCAGAATACAAGGGTAAAATGGAATTCTATCTTTCTGTTCTCAACGACAAGGTTAAACTACCTAATGAAAATGACGCTATTGGCATTATAATCTGCAAAGAAAAAAACAGGACAGTGGTTGAATACTCTCTTAAAAGCAGTAATATGCCAATTGGGGTCGCAACCTACACAACAAGTCCGAAACTGCCTGCAGATTATCAAAAACTACTGCCTGACAGCAAAAGCATAACTGAAAAAATTAATCAATATTTTTTTTAAAATGCTACTAAGACCTTTATAAGTAAATCCGCTTAAAATTGTCCCTT
>DYOW01000059.1 GCA_020720325.1 Desulfobulbus propionicus | reverse complement strand
AAAGTAAACATTATTAGATTGGCGCTTTAATTTCGTGTAATTCGTGCCTTTCGTGGTAAAAATGAATAAACCTAAAGCCCTATGTGTCAGAATAGTTGTCCCCTTTAATTGAAAAAATTTCGTTTTTTTAAGAGTCGCACAATTTTCTATTCTCTTCCTCTATACCCATACCCCATCAAAATCTTATATTTCTTTTTATTTACATTAAAATTATCAATTAATTCCATTCTTTCAAAACTTTTTTCCATTTTTTCTGTTATTATTTCCTTCTCATCTAGAACAAACAGGGCGTTTTTGCCTTTTTTACCCCTCCACATATCCCATATCTCATACTGGGTTGTTGGTCGGTCATATTCAGTCCATCTTAAAACGTAAGGATTGTCCTTTAAATAAAAGGCAAGGCCGCTTACATATTTTCTCCTTGTTGAGGCATAAAAGAAATCATCTTTATTTAACCCCTTATTTTGTACAATACCATCCACAAAAATCGCAAGCTCCTGAAATCCCCTGAGTCTCTTTGTAGGGTCAAGTTTTGTATCTTTTAAGCCAAGGGGTTTTATCAAAAATGGAACGGAATAAAAGATAAATATGGTGATAAAACCAAGAATAATAGAGGTATTAAATAATTTTTTATAACATTTTGAATAAGATTGCTCATTTTTTAACTCTCCGAAGAAACCGGCAAGCATTGCAATTCCTGCAACATAAAATGGCGCGGGCCAGTTGGCATTTACACCCTGAAAAAATGCCAAAACAATAACCATACACAAAAAAGGAAAACTAAAAGCAGCAAAATAAAACTTTTTGGGGTCACGAAAATTCATAAAATCATAAAAGCCCCTTATAAAAAAAAAAGGAAAAAATATAATTGAAATAATGCCAAGCTGTGAGCCTATGAATTCAAAAAAATCCTTCAAAGATTCAATAATATTATATCCTTTGTGTCTTGTGAAATGTTCCGAGGTATGAATAAGGGTAACCCAGTCGTGATGCATATTCCAGAAAATTACAGGCAGGAACATAAGAAAACTAATAAGCACAGACAAATAAAGTCTTAATGAAAGGAAATAGCGCCTGTTTTCTTTATTAAACAGTAAAACCAGAAACATTCCGGCAAAAAATCCTGCCATTGTCTGCTTGGTTAATAACCCAAGTCCGTTTGAAATGCCAAGAAAAATCCACCATAACCATTTCTCAGAGTGTAATGCCTTCCAGAAGAAATAAAGAGATAATGTCCAGAAAAATACAAGGGGCGCGTCTATGGTCATTATGTAGGATAAAACAGTGGTTGCAGGTATTGAGATAGAGATAATAAGGCCAATCAAAGCGGTTTGAATATCAAAACATTCGAATAATAGGCGTGTTATAACAATAAATGAAAGTAATCCCAGAAGCGCTGCTGGAAATCTCACGCCAAACGCGGTATTTCCAAAAATATATGTGGATAATCCCATAATCCATGCAACAAGGGGGGGTTTGCTGAAATATCCGAAGTCTGGTCGCCTTGACCAGTCCCAGTAATAGGCTTCATCAGGGGAGAGTTCAAGAGGGGAAAAAATAAGAAAGATTGTCCTCCAGCAAAAAACAAGAAAAATTATCGAGATAATCCAAAATAATTCTCTATTTTCTTTATTTTCAGGAAACAGGTTTTTCAGCAGGGATGTCCTCCATTAATTCATTATGCTCCCTTTTATGAAGACCAAGCATAAACACAACTCCACCTATAAGGCATACGGCAGCCTGAACAATAAATGAGCCAAGGCTTAAAACAAGAGCGTTTTCTGCTGAGACATTCTGAAGTCCCAGAAAATAAATAAAACCGCCTTCTCTTACCCCAAGACCGCTTAGGCTTATGGGAAGAAGGGTTAAGAGGCTCACAAGGGGGTAAACAATGCAGTAATAGGTAAGGGATAGTTTTAAACCCATTCCAAGGGAAATAATCCATACACAAAGATTTGCAAATAACTGAATAATAATTGATAATAATGTTGCCTTGAGAATAACGCCGGGATGTTCCCAGAAAATCGGCAGAAATTTTATTTTTTCCCTGTGTTTGGGAATTAATTCTGCAATAAGATTGAAAAAAACAGGCGCTATAAAAAGTCCGATAATTGTGATTCCTGCGGCTGAGAGGGTTATCAGATTAAAAGGGTAGGGCACGGCATCAAAGTCAATTATGCAGGCAATTCCGCCAAGAATAAACATGCCTCCAAGTCCAAGCCCCCTGTCAGCGAGTATGCTGTAGATTGCCCTTAATTTTCCCTTTTCTTCCTTTGAAAGAAATACAGCCTTAATCACATCGCCTCCAATGGAAGTTGGAAGAAAAAGATTAAAAAACATGCCGACAAAATAATAAATCATATATCTCTTCCAGCCAAGGTGAAATCCCAGGCATTTTCCAAGAATTTCCCACCTGAAGGAGCTTATAAACTGGAGGATAAGAACTGAAAAAAATGAAAAAATCCAGAAAGCAGGGGATATTTTGGTAAATGTATCCCATAATTTGTCTATTTGCGCTGTTTTAAAGAAGAAAAAGAGAAGACCGAGGCTTATGGCAATCCTTAAAAAGGATTTTAAGTATTCTAATAATTTTTGTTTCACTTAATGATTTTATCCTTAAATATGTTGGAGAAATTAAATGAAGTAGTTTAATAGGAGAAGATTTTTTTTCAAGAAATAATCTCACGGATTGAATATAATTTTTTTCCGGAGGATTCATAATAAGTTCTGGTGATAATTTCAGCCATTAAGCCCATGCCTGTCATAAAAATTCCCGAAACAATAAGGATTGCGCCAAGAAGCAAAAGAGGTCGTGTTCCAATGTCCTCGCCAAGACCGAATTTAACCCAAAGAAGATATAATTCAATGAGAAAACCCACAAAAAAAATAATTCCTCCTGTTAAACCGAAAAACTGCATGGGACGTGTGGCATATTTTTGGAAAAAGAGCATTAAAATCAGATCAAGAATGACCCTTATGGTTCTGTCTATTCCGTATTTGCTTTTTCCTGCCTTTCTTGCATGATGGTTCACAACAACCTCGGAGATTTTTGCGCCGTATAGGTTTGATAGAACAGGTATGAATCTGTGAAGTTCGCCGTACAAAAGCAGGTTTTTGGCAAGGTCTGCCCTGTAGGCCTTTAATGAACATCCGTAATCATGGAGTCTTACCTTTGTTGATGAGCGTATCAGCCAGTTAGCAATCATTGACGGGATTTTTCTGTGGCTAAGTGGGTCTTTTCTTTTTTTCCTCCAGCCGCTCACAAGGTCGTAACCTTCCTCAAGTTTTTTTATTAATTCAGGAATGTCTTCAGGGTCGTTTTGCAGGTCTCCGTCCATTGTCACCACATATTTGCCCTTTGCATATTCAAAACCTGCTGTCATTGCCGCGCTTTGCCCGAAGTTTCTTCTAAATGTAATAATGCAAAGCTCTGGATAATCGGTTTTTAAGGATTTTAACGTGTTAAAAGTATGGTCCGAGCTTCCGTCATCAACAATTATAAGTTCAAAAGGTTTGTTATAATTTCTCATTGCCAAACAAGTTTTCTGGACAAGATTTTTGCAGTTTGCCTCTTCGTTATGGACTGGAATCACTATGGAAATATCTGGGGAAATAGTCATATTTTTTTATATTTGATTTATTATAAATTTTTATGGATATGAAAACAGGTTAATTTGACTCTTCCTGTAATTTATTTATCTTTTCTTTTACCCTTAAGTAGTCTTTATTTTGTTTTTTGATATTTTCAAGGGATTTTTTGAAATATTCAAGGGCTTTTTGTTTATCTCCGGTTGCATAATAAACATCTGCAATGTGTTCAAGAAGAGTGGGTTCATCTGATTCATATTGTAAAGCGCGCATTAAATAATCCAATGCAAGGGCATAATTTTTCTTTTTGTAATAAAACCAGCCCATGCTGTCTGTTATAAAAGGATCTTCAGGGTTTAGGGCTATTGCTTTATTCAATAATTTTTCAGCCTCTTCAAGATTTATTCCCTGCTCAACATAGGAATAGCCAACAAAATTTAATAAATTTGAATTGTTAGGATCATTTTCAAGCTCTTTAAGGGCAAGGTCAATTGCTTCCTGTTTTTTTCCTTTTTTATCAATAATCAGAAAATAATTATATTTTAATTCTGATATTTTTTTCTTATCAGCCTGATTTGGAGCTTTTTTCTCAAGTTCAAGCAATTCATTTTTTGTTATTTTTTCAGCTTTATCAAGCATTTCTTCGTCTAAATATGTCTCTAATATTAGCTGAAGCACAAAATATGATTTTGTTTCATTATAAGCTTTAAGAAGGATATCAATAGCCTCGTCAGTTTTATTGATTTTTTTAAGTAAGTCGGTTAATCTGAGAATGGAGCTTTCATAAATTTTTAAGTCAGTTTTGTCTGATATAAGATTTTTATATAAATTTATTGCCTCATCAATTTTATTTTGTTTTTCTTTTAGCGATGCAAAGAAAAAATCAAGCTCTTTTTGCTCAGGATATTTTTGTTTTAATGCGTTATAGTACGTCATTGCTTTTTCTTCAGCATCAGCAATTATATAGAGTTTAAGAACCTCGATTGATGTCTTAAAATTATCTGCTATTTTATTTTCAATATCTTGAAGTAATTTAACAGCTTCATTTGTATTTTTTTCAAATATAAGTAATTGTATATAAAACATTCTGGTCTGAATATTTGACGCATCTTTTTCCGTAAGCTTTTTTAAGATATCAAGGATTTTTTCTTTTTGATATTGTTTGTCAAAAAGGTCAATGATAATCTGGAGGATCGACTGGATGTTTCTTGCTTTTTTTTCTGTGTCTGGCTCAAAAATAGTAATATATTTGTCTATGTAGGATAAAGTTTTGTCGTAATCATTATTTTCGAAATGTAAAAGCAGCAAAAAATAATATTTTATTTCGTCATTGATATGATTTATCCGGGTATATTCAAGAAAATTTATGGCATTTTGCTGTTTTTTATCCTGAGTATAAATGGACATTAAATTTAAAAAAATATCAAGGTTGCCTTTATTATTTTTTAAAATATTTTCGAGATATTCTATTGCATTGTCTGTTTGTCCTTCATTTAAGTATGATTTTGCAATAATAATATCAGTTATGTTGTCATCCGGATTAATTTCCTTATATTTAAAAGCCCATTCCCTTGATTTTTCATAATTGCTAAGCAAAAAATTAAGTTGTATCAATTCATTAAAAAGAATGGCCTTATCTTCTTGGCTTTGCAGTTCAGGCAATAAATTTTCAATATTTTCAGCAGCCTTTGCATATTCCTGCTGGCTTTTTAATAATTGTGAGCTTAAAAAATAATAGTATTTGTTTGCGCCGGAAGAGGCTGCATAACAAATATTCTGCGCTATTAGAAATATAAATGCAAAAAATATAAACAAAATAAATTTTTTCATAAAAATTATTTCTCCGTAATGTAGGTATCCAGGTCATGGATATTTTCAGTTAAATAAGACTTGAGTTTATTTTTTAACTTTGTCTCAATTTGTCTTATTCTTTCCCTTGAAACATTAAATTCCTTTCCAAGGTCATTTAATGTGACAGGGTCTTCTGTAAAAAGACGTTTTTCAAAAACTATTCTCTCTTTATCGGAAAGAGTCTTTAAGAAATCCTCTATTTTTTCCGTTAAAATTGACTTTATTTCTTTATCAGCGACACTTTCCTCGATTGCTTCTTCGGTGGAAGGGATAAAGTCCAGATATTTATCCTCTGAATTTTCAGCAATTGAGGCATCAAGGGACATATCGCTGTATAAAAGTCTTTGATCCATTTCAACAACTTCCTGTTCAGAGACATTTAACCTGTCGGAAAGAAGCTTTGGTCCTGGCTCAAACCCAAGGGAGTGCAGTTTTTCTTTTTCTTTGTTGAGATTATAAAAAAGTTTTCTTTGCGCCTGAGTTGTGCCTATTTTAACAAGTCTCCAGTTATCCATTATAAATTTAAGCAAATAAGCCTTTATCCAGAAGGATGCGTAATAAGAAAATTTGACGCCCTTAAAGGGATCGAATTTTTTCACTGCCTGAATAAGACCAACATTTCCTTCCTGAATTAGATCAACAAAATTTTGCATCCAGAACCTTTGAAAGTCAAGGGCAATTTTTACAACAAGCCTCAGATTTGAAGTTACAATTTTTTTGGCTATTTCGGGGTCATGAGTTTCGTAATATTTTTTTGTGAGTTCTTCCTCTTCTTCTCTGGATAACAAATTGTATTTATTTATATCATAAAGATATCTTTGTAAGATATGTGAATCAACAGTTACTATTGCAGTTGTATTTTCTTTTATTGCCGGAAGATTGTCAAATTCTTTATCTTTGGCAAAATCTTCGGCAATATCTTTCAGATCCTCAGGATATTGTTCCAAATTCAGCTCCTTGGATAATATTAAAATTAATCAAAACAAATATTTTAAAACAGATAAAAAAAAATTAAAGAAGTCACATCTTTAATTTAATAACCATTCAGGATATTTTTTTCCATAAATAAAATAAATAATTTGAAAAATAAAATAAGACTATAGGTTATAATTATAATCTTGATAAGCCTTATAAGGCAAGATTTATTTAAATGCATATTGAAATATGAATTATTTATTATATCATTTTTAAAGAAAATTAAAATAAAAATCTCATATATTTTGTATGTTAAATAATACCCAAAAAAAAAAAATGTTTTATAATGTCTTTAAAATAAATAAAATAATAAATTACAACTATTGCTATGGAACCAAAAGAACAGCTAACCTATAATTTTGAAGAGATTGAGACAAGACACCAGAAAAACTGGGAAGAAAACGCATTATTTACCACCACCGAAGACTCAGACAAACCTTTTTATTATGTCCTTGAGATGTTTCCCTATCCATCGGGAAGAATTCATATGGGACACGTAAGAAATTATACAATAGGCGATGTTATCGCCCGTTTTAAGAAAATGAACGGTTTTAACGTGCTTCATCCCATGGGATGGGATGCATTTGGTCTTCCTGCTGAAAACGCAGCCTTAAAGCATAAAACCCATCCTGCAAAGTGGACTTACGAAAACATTGATTATATGAAAAAGCAGCTAAGAAGGCTTGGGCTTTCGTATGACTGGTCAAGGGAGATTGCAACCTGCGACCCTTCATATTATAAGTGGGAGCAGTTATTTTTTATAAAAATGTTAGAAAAAGGCATTGTTTACAGGAAAAAATCCACTGTCAACTGGTGTGAAAGCTGCCAGACTGTCCTTGCAAACGAACAGGTTGAAGACGGGAAATGCTGGAGATGCAGCGAAGAGGTAATCAACAAGGAGCTTGACGGATGGTTTTTTAAGATAACTGATTACGCTGAGGAATTATTAAGTTATTGCGATAAACTCACCAATTGGCCGGATAAGGTCATTTCTATGCAGAAAAACTGGATTGGCAAGAGCGCCGGGGCAGGTGTTGTTTTTAATCTTGTCGGATCAGAAAAAAAAATAGAGGTCTTTACCACCAGACCTGATACCCTTTATGGAGTAACCTTTGTTTGTCTTTCAGTGGATCACCCCCTTGTTGAAATTTTATTAAAAGATAATCCTGTTAAGAATGAGGCAGAGGAATTTATTCGTAATGTAAAGCTAATACCTGCTGAGATAAAATTTGGCGAGACCCTTGAAAAAGATGGCTTTTTTACGGGAAAATATGTTGTCCATCCTTTAATGGACGTTGAAATACCAATATATCTTGCAAACTATGTATTAATTGAATATGGAACAGGCGCGGTTATGGGTGTTCCCGCCCATGATACCCGTGATTTCCAGTTTGCCAAAAAGTACAGCCTTCCAATAAAAACCGTTATTATTCCTGAGGATAATTCCATAGACCCTGATAATCTTGCTGATGCCTATACTGAAAACGGCATTATGATAAATTCTAATGGATTTAACGGTTTATCCAGCATTGATGTAAAGGAAAAAATTATAAATTGTCTCGAAAAAGCAAAACTTGGAAATAAGGAAATTACCTTCCGTCTGAGGGACTGGGGTATCTCAAGGCAGAGATTTTGGGGAACGCCCATACCAATCATACACTGTCCCAATTGCGGGATTGTTCCTGTTCCAGAGAAAGATTTGCCGGTAAAACTTCCGTTAAATATGGAGATTGACGAAAAAGGTAGGTCTCCCCTTCATACATCCGAGGAATTTTATAAGGTTTCCTGTCCGCTATGTAATGCGACAGGCAGGCGTGAGACAGACACAATGGACACATTTGTGGAGTCATCCTGGTATTTTGCCAGATATACCTGCCCACAAGATGAAAATACAGCTTTAGCCAAAGAAAGCGCCAGAAAATGGCTTCCTGTTAACCAGTATATAGGAGGGATAGAACATGCGATCCTTCATCTTCTTTATTCCCGTTTTTTTACAAAGGTATTGAGAGACATAGGCTATCTTGAAATTGATGAACCCTTTGAAAAGCTTATGACCCAGGGCATGGTGTTAAAAGACGGCGCTAAGATGTCAAAATCCAAAGGAAATGTTGTTGACCCTGATCTGATGATAAAAAAGTACGGATCTGACACAATAAGGCTTTTTATACTTTTTGCAGCGCCTCCTGAAAGGGATCTGGAGTGGAGCGATCATGGCATTGATGGTTCTCACAGGTTTATCCAGAGGGTATGGAGACTTGTGACCGGGAATATAGAAGAATTATCTGTGAATTATCCTGAAGATTTGTTTAAAATGGATATTTTACCCGGAAACTTGAAGAAAATAAGAAGAAAAACTCATCAAACAATTATTAAGGTAAGGGATGACCTTGAAAAATTTCATTTTAACACTGCCATAAGCGCCTTAATGGAACTTGTGAATGAGCTTTACGGAGTTATAAACACTGAAAACAATAAAGTGGATAAAGCTAAATGGGCTGTGATCAAAGAAGCTGTAACCAATATGATTTTGCTGCTTTCACCCTTTGTGCCCCATTTAAGCGATGAAATGTGGCTTATTCTTGGAAGAACAGGCTCTGTTTCCAATCAGGCTTTTCCTGTTGGAGATAAGGAGATTGCAAGGGAGGATGAAATAATTGTCGCCATACAGGTTAACGGAAAATTAAGGGGAGAGGTAAATGTTCCTGCAGGAGCTGATGAGAACGAGATAAAGACCCTTGCGCTTTCAGACCCAAGGATACAAAAACATATTGAAGGCAAGGCTATAAAAAAGATTATATTTGTGCCTGGAAGAATATTTAACATTGTTGTTTGATTTTTTTATTAATATATTGATATTTAGTTATTTTATAAGGATTTTTTTATGCGTTTTATAAAATTTTTGCCAATGATATTTATGCTTATGTTTGTTATTTCATGCGGATATCAGGTTGGTTTTGACAATCCGCAGGGTAAATTGCAGCAAAATTCATTAAAAATAGAAAAAATATATATAAAACCCCTTAAAAACAGGTCATCTGAAATGATGCTTGGAGTCTGGCTTACGGAAGAATTAAGAAATGAATTTTTAAGAAACGGAGGAATCGTTGTTTCTTCATTGGATGAAGCTGACTTTATCCTTGAAGGTGAGGTAAAAAGCCTTGATACTTTGGGAATTTCCTTTGTGCGTTATGATCAGGCAGTGGAAAGAAGGTTAAATGCTACATTTATCATGAAATTAATAAGGAAAAGCAGCGGCGAAGTAATCTGGAAAGAAGAGAATATGCAAAGAGAAGAGAGTTTTTTTGTGGGCAGGGAAATAATGGAGACTGAGGGTCTTAAAGATGATGCCTTAAGACGCCTGAGTCTTTATATTGCGCAGCACACTTTTCATAAGATAACCAGCGCATATTAATTAAAAAAGATTATAAGTTTTTTACGCTTCTTTCTGTGTGGCTGCTTTTATTTTTAAGTGGAGCCTTGAAATTTTTCTTGAAGCAGCATTTTTATGAACAACGCCTTTAGCGGAAATCTTTTGGATAATTTTTTGAGCAAGGACAAAATTATTCATTATTTCTGTTTCAGAACCGTTTTTAAGGGAGTTTTCAACATTTTTAATAATATTTTTTATTCTCGATTTTCTTGCTTTATTTATTAATTGTTTTTTTTCGTTCTGTCTTGCCCTTTTTAAGGCTGATTTATGATTTGCCAATTTTTCAAAACTCCTTATATTTAAATTATATTAATAAGAGAAATTAAGAAATATAACTCTATAATTATTTATGTCAACAAAAAAATGAGGCAGTGTTATGGATAAATAAATTTCTTGACAAAATTTCTATTTGAATTATTATTTTTTTAATATAAATCACGATAAGTAAATCAGATATTTGTTATTTCACAAAATCAAATCACTTTTATTCTTTTTATTAAATTCATTTTTAAAAATATTTTGGTTTTGATTTTAAGTTTTTTTTAAAATTTGCTAAATCTTCTTAAATTTTAAATCTAAACCTATTTGCTATTTCCTCTTTGATTAAGTTGTTGTTTTTTAAATCAATACCATATTTTACATTTTATAAAAAAAATAGATAGTTAAGGATTCTTTATGAACGAAAAAAAAAGCTGGCGTGAGATTGATAAATCTAGAGACAGAGGTTTCCCAGGAAAAAGCGGAAGACAAAAGAGCGCCCTTGAAGTTGCTCTGGAAGATCCGCTTAAGAGAAAGTTTTATTTACAGGAAGCTGAAAAGCTTTTTATGGGTAAAAAAGGCGATTCAAAACATGATAAGGATCTAAAGTCCCTTCACGAGGCTTACGGCGCGCCAGACTTTGATAAAAAAGTCAAAAAGTATGTTGAAAAGTACGGTATGCCGGAGGAATGGGGTGATTTAATGCTTTTGCTTGATGTTAAAGACGCAACTGAAATAGTTATTAATTCCCTTAATGCCATAAAAGAACTTTTGCCTAAAAAAGGTGTAATGGAGAAAAAAGGTCTTAAAGGAAAGCTTAAAGTGATTGAAATGACCCATCCTGAGTCACAGGTAAGGGATACTGTCAAAGAATTTCTTTATTATGTTTAATTAACCAATTTTTTTTTATCTATGTATGAATGAAATCTTTGAACAAATAGATTTTTTTCTGTATCACTTAAACCTTGAAAAAGGATTATCTGCAAACACAATTACATCCTATGCCACAGACCTTGCTTTATTTGTAAAAAATCTCGAAGAAGATGGCATTTCCCTTGTTAAAGACATTAAAACCTCTCATATTATTTTGTGGTTTTCAAGAATGAAAAATGAAGGTATTGCATCCCGTTCAATAGCCAGAAGACTCTCTGCAATCAAAGGTTTTTTTTCATTTCTCCTTGAAAATAACATAATCTCTGTAAATCCTGCCGCTGTGCTTGACACACCCAAGACAGGAAGGAAATTACCGGAAATATTTTCAATAAACCAGTTGGACACACTGCTTTCCGTTCCTGATACAAGCTCCATCCTTGGCATAAGGGACAGGACAATGCTTGAGCTTTGTTATGCGTGCGGATTACGTGTTTCAGAGCTTTTATCCATTAAAATGGAAAACATTGATTTAAATCTCGGATTTTTGAGATTAACAGGAAAGGGAGGAACTGAAAGAATTGTGCCCGCAGGAGAGATTGCCCTTAAATGGATACAAAAATACCTTGATGAATCAAGACCTTTGCTATTAAACGGCAAAATAAATTATTTCCTTTTTATTAATAAAAACGGTAAAAATCTTACAAGACAGAGATTTTGGCAGATTACCAGGTCATATGCATTGCAGGCTGGTTTTTCCTCCAATTTTTCACCTCATACAATAAGACATTCTTTTGCCACACATTTACTTGAGGGAGGGGCTGATTTAAGGTCTGTGCAGCTACTTCTTGGACATAAAGATATTAATACCACACAGATTTATACCCATCTTAATGCCTCACATATTAAAAATGTGCATAAGAAACACCATCCCAGGGGATAATTTTTGCCTGCTTTTTATATTTTATTTATTATATTAGTTTTTTTGCTATGCTCCTGCGACTCCAGTCCTTATTTTTCAAAGAATATTGGTTGTAAATCATGTCATAATATTGTTTTGGATATTCACCATGACTTTTCATGCTCAAAATGCCATAAGGGCAATGAAGATTCAGAAAAAATTAACCTTGCCCATAAAGGACTGATATCAAATCCTTCTCATCCTGCATTTATGATGCGCTATTGTGGAAATTGTCATAAAAACGAGGTTGTAACTGCTAAAAACTCTGCTCATTTTACCCTGAAAAATGAAATTTCCATGACATGGCAGGCGTTTTTTCCTGAAGATACAAATGTTAAGGATATAGACACCCTTCCTTTTAGTGAAAATCCAGATACAGAAAAAGAGGTTTTATCAGAGGTTTTAAGAAAAAGATGTCTTTTATGCCATCCTTACTATAAAGGCGAGGATTATTCAGGCACAAAACGTGGAGCAGGCTGTGCCAGTTGTCATCTTCAAAACAGGCTTTTGGAGCCAAATAATCACAGGTTTGACAATAAAGTTTCGGACAAACACTGTATTTCCTGTCATTATGGAAATTTTATAGGTTCAGATTATTACGGGAGATTTGAAAAGGATTTTGAGGATGATTACAGGGATATCATTAATGGAAAGCTTGCGCCCCGAGATTACGGTGTGGAATGGCATGCATTAAACCCAGATATACACAAAAAAGCAGGATTATCCTGCGCTGACTGTCATACAGGTGGACCTTGCGGACATAAAAACGGTATGGAAACTACAATAACCTGCATTGAATGTCACTTAACAGGAAAACAGGTAGTAGAATCAGATGCAAAATTAATGGATGAGAGCAGAAAAGGACATAGAGTTCAGGATATAAATAAGGTAAGCTGCGCTGCGTGTCATGCTGTATGGAGTTTCAATGATTACGGTCGGAATATCACTCATTCTCTTTTTCCTGATTATTATACATGGATATATCTTATGGTTCAGGGAAGCTCTGAAATTGAAAGATATTTAAAGTCATACCCGGACGATATCCAACCTTTAATGTCTGATAAATTAAACGGCTTGTATTCTTCTGGGTTATGGTTTATGGGGTTTTATGAAAGGAGATGGCATCCAGTTAAAATAGGTAAGGACAATTATTCAAGTGATATTAATAAAATATCTGTTTTAAGACCGCTTTTTGATATGAGAATAACTTATTATAACAGAGAGCTTAAAAAATCCTTTGTTCTTAAACCTAAAAGGGATATCTGGAGTTCTTATTCACCGCATACAATTGGCAAACCTGATTTTAACAGGGTAATTGAGATTGAAAGCATGCTTGATTAAACATATTTTTTAAATATGTCGGTTTGTTTATAAAAAAAACTTGATTGTTTCTAAAAATATTAATGCGGATATATTGCTTGAAAAAACGTATATAAATAATATTATTTTATTTGGAAACATTTTGTAGCAATTGTTACTTAACATAGTTTTTGACGCAAAAATTAATATAAACATTAACATCATAGAAATTCCTAACAATATCAATATGTCTGCTAAATGTTTATATATATCCTGCCATATTATAGCCTGCTCAGGTATTTCGAGTTTTATGAAATTAAAAACGATAAATACTATATAAAAAACATACTGAATAAATTTAA
>DYOW01000156.1 GCA_020720325.1 Desulfobulbus propionicus | reverse complement strand
AAAAAAAATTATAACAAGCTGATGCTTAATTTTTTTCCAACAGCATTTGCATATTTTTCTAAGGTTGAAAGCCTGATATTTTTAGAATGCTTTTCAATCCTTGAAATATTGCTCTTATTAGTCTTAAGTTTCAATGCAATTTGTTCCTGAGTTAACCCTGCTTTTTCTCTTTCTTGTTTCAGCAGGTAACCTATTTTAAAGTCTTCATATTCCTGATCAAAATTTTCTGAAATTAAATTTTTTTGTTTTAATTCATCAATAAAATTATCTAAGTTAATCATTTTTTCCTCATTAAATAATTATTTTTGATTTTTTCTGCCTTAATTATATCCTGCTTAGGGGTTTTGGTAGTTTTTTTTAATAATCCGTGTGTTAAGATTGCAATATTTTCATCAAAAAAGAAAAATATTCTATAAGAGTTAGATCCAAATTTTTTTCTTATTTCCCATATGCCATCAGTATTTGTTAATTTTTTAAAATATGGTTCAGATAATACATCTACATCTTGTAATAACTTAATGATTTTGATAATTTCATTTCTTATCTTGTCATCTAAACTTAAAAGAAAGTCTTTAACATAAGATTTTTTATCTTCTGTTTCATATAATAGGACAGTTCTTTTCATATTATAAAGTTATCATATTTGACAACAAAGTCAAGTTTCTCATTTTTTTTATATAAAAATAAAATGTTATGGCATAAAAAAAAGATAGTTACTTATACCTCTTTGCCTTTTCAGCCACAACCCCTATAACCTCCAGATTCATATTATCCACAATAATATCCTTATATTTTGGGTTTAATGGATGAAGCGTCCAATAACTGCCGTTTTTCTTTAACTGCTTTAACATGGTTTCATGGCTTTTATTTTTTACAATAACAAAATCGTTAATTTCATACGCAATATGGGGATTAACCACAATATATTCTCCTTGTGTGAATTCTGGCTCCATGCTGTCTCCGTCCACTTTAAGCACAAAAACAAAGTTGCCTTTTTGCGTTGTTGAGACATATTCATCCCATTGCTGTTCAAGGGCTTCCTGAAAATTTCCTGCAGCGCCCCATGAAATTACAGGCGCCTGTCTGAGGTTAAGGGTAAGATTTAAGTCTCCATATTCCTCGGCAAGCCACAGGGTAAAGATTTCATCTTCAATGCCAAGCGCCTTTGCCACCTCTCTTATCAGCTGAAAGCTCTGAAATCTGTCGCCTCTTTCAATTGATCTGACATATCCCTCAGAACAGTCCGCAAGCCTTGCAAGTTCTCTTTTGGACAAATCCTTTTTTTTACGTTCTTCCTCTATTCTTTTTCCGTATGCTGTCATGGCTCCACCTTTTAATTAAGCTATGCGTATTATTTTATTATACATAATATGAATTTTTTTTCAAACAAAAAATTTAAAAAATATTTTATTGTTGACAATTGCGTATATATTTTATAGTATATTGCGTATATAAAATTTAAATCAAAACCAGTTTTATTAAAAAATGTCGGCAGAGACAAATACAACCGATTGCTTGCTGATGTCTATTGCGGTGAAAAAGATGCGGCAGGGATTCTTCTCAAAGAAAAACTTGCCCTGCCCTATTCAGGACGAACCAAACGCCCCGACTGGTGCGAGCATCTAAAAAGCAAAAAATCCTTCTTTTTTAATTTTTAATATGATAAACTAATTTTTAAACTCTTCTCCTTAATAAAAAAAAATTAAATAACAATATTATGAAACTTTTACCTGTAGGAATCGCGACTTTTAAAGATATTATTGACGGAAACTATCTCTATGTGGATAAGACCCATTTTGCCTATAAATTAATATCTGAAGGAAAATATTATTTTTTATCCCGTCCCAGAAGATTTGGAAAATCCCTTTTAATTGACACTTTATATCAGGTTTTTAATGGAAATAAAAAATTATTTAAGGGATTGTATATTTATGACAAGGAATGGGACTGGAAAAAATATCCTGTTATTAAAATAAATTTAACTGAACTTACCGCAGAGAATCCTGAATTATTAAAAAAATTAATCCTCAATGAACTGTCAAATATCTCCAATTCTTATGAATTGTCTATTAAGTCTGATATTTACAACGAAGCATTTAAGGAGTTAATTATCCTTTTACGAGAAAAATTTGACTCCCAGGTTGTTGTTTTAATTGACGAATACGACAAACCCATTATTGACCACCTTGAAACCCCTGCCCTTGCTTCTGAATTCAGGGAAATATTAAAGGGTTTCTACACAATCATAAAGGCTCAGGACGCAAATATAAAATTTGCATTTCTTACCGGAGTATCAAAATTTTCAAAAA
>DYOW01000058.1 GCA_020720325.1 Desulfobulbus propionicus | reverse complement strand
AGAGAGCTTGTAAATGCAAAACTCCTTGAAAGAGGACTTGAAGACGCTTATAACTATCATACAAGGCTTGGCATGCCTCTTTTTGATGTGGAAGAGCTTATAGTGCTTCCAAATAAGGAAAATGCCAATGTCCCCCATGGTCCTGAGGCAACAAATCTTACACTTGCTGAAGGCATAAAAAAAGAATATGCCCTAATGAGGGTTTTTAGCCCACGGGTTGCTGATTCCCACATAAGGGGAAACATACACCTTCATGACCTTGGTTTTGTTGACAGACCATATTGTTCAGGTCAATCCCTTGCATATATACAGAAATTTGGGCTTCATCTCCCAAATTCTCTGGCAAACGCAAAACCTGCCAAACACCCTGAGGTGCTCCTTGCGCATCTTATAAAGTTTTCCGCAGCCCTTCAATGTCATTTTGCAGGCGCAATAGGCTGGGATGCTGTGAATCTGTTTTTTGCCCCTTATATCACAGGCTGCTCTGATTCAGAGGTGGAACAGCTTGCTCAGATGCTTATTTTTGAATATTCCCAGCAGGCTGTGGCAAGGGGTGGTCAGGCAATATTTTCAGATATAAATCTCTACTGGGAAGTGCCAAAGCATTTTGAGACAGTGCAGGCGCTTGGGCCTGGTGGAGAATATACCGGAAAGACCTATAAAGATTACGAAAAAGATGCGCAGAGATTTGTCTGGGCATTATTTGATGTCTATAAAAAAGGAGACGCGTCAGGAAGACCTTTTTTCTTTCCAAAACCTTTAGTGCATATCACTGAAAAATTTTTTAAAACCCCTGGTTATGAAGGGTTTTTAAGGCATATCTGTGATGTCGCAAGCTTTAAGGGAAATACATACTTTGTTTTTGACCGTGGTGAAACAGCAAAAATATCAGAATGCTGCAGATTATCCTTTAAGCTTGACGAAAATGACCTTAAAGAGGCAAAAGAACCATGGAAAATGAGATACAGCGCTCTACAAAATGTAACTGTAAATCTTCCAAGGATTGCGTATGAGGCTGACGGTGATGACGCAAGGCTTTTCCAGCTGCTTACCGACAGAATTTCAGTTGCTGTTCTTGCGCACAAGGAAAAAAAGGCTTTTATTGAAAAACTCTTGTCACAAGGCGCAAAAGGCCCCCTTGGTCTCTTAAATATGAAACTTGACGGAGAGTCTTATTTAAGGATGAAACGCGCCTCTTACCTTATAGGCATGACAGGACTTAATGAAATGGTTCTCTGCCATACCGGTGAAAATCTTCATGAATCCGATAAATCAATGAAATTCGGATTAAGGGTAATCGCGCACATGAAGCTTATTTCAGAAAGATTCGGAAGAATGGAAAACATGAAATTTGTCCTTGAACAGACACCAGCCGAAAGCACTGCGCATAGATTCGGCAGACTTGACCAGAAACATTTTGCGTCAGCATCAAAATCCTATTTACAGGGAAGTATTGAAAAAGGCGAGATTTATTATACCAATTCAACACTTTTCCCTGTTGGCGCTCCTATAAATGCCATTCAGAGGGTTAAATATGAGGGTGTTTTTCATCCGCTTATTGAGGCAGGCTCTCTTACCCACATCTGGATGGGGGATGCCCAGCCTGACCCTGATGCGATGGCGGGATTTGTTGAAAAAATATTCAGAAATACCAATAATGACCAGGTGGCTTTTTCTCCTGAATTCACCATGTGCAAAGAGTGTCTGAAAACAAGCCGTGGACTCTCTGAGAAGTGTCCTCATTGTTCTTCTGATGATGTTGACGGAATAACAAGAATAACCGGCTATTTCACAAGGCTATCAAGCTGGAACAAGGGAAAGATAGGCGAGCTTAAAGACAGGTACAGAAATCCTGATTTTCCACAGTCGTCCTTAGTATAAAACGGAGGAAATATATGATTCTTTTTACATCACATAATTGTTCAAAATGCCAGATATTAAACGATGTTTTTAATTTGCAGGCAGCGGGTATTGACGAAATCACAATATCGGATGATAATGTTGAAGCCCTTGTGGAGCTTGCATGGAATGGTCTTATTGATGAGGCAAAAAAAAATCTTCCTATTTTATTGGATGATGACGGCAACCATATAACTGATATGTTTGAAATTACCCAAAAAATATGCGAAAGAATCACTTTTTTGATGTCTGAAAAATTTAATAAACAATTAAAACCTGAACTTCAGGAATCTTTAATTCCAAATTGCGTTGAAGGAACCTGCGTCTTACACTGATTTTAAGAATATTAAGTCCTTTATTGACACATCCTTTCTGGATTATCCGGGAAGGATGTGCTCTGTTATCTTTCTTGGCGGCTGCAATTTTCGCTGTCCTTTTTGTCATAACTCCGCTATTGTCACCCAAAATCATATTGAAGATATACCCTTTGAATTAATCAAAAAAAAGTTTCTTTCCGTTAAAGGCTGGTGTGACGCTATTTGCGTATCCGGGGGGGAGCCAACGTTATTGCCTGACATTCAGGAATTTCTTGCAATTTTAAAAAATTGGTTTAAATATATAAAGTTTGACACCAATGGTTATAATACCGATATTTTATACGAGCTAATACAAAAAAGCCTAATTGATTTTATCTCAATGGATGTGAAAACAATCTTAAATAATGAGCTTTATTCAAAATGCGCCGGCAGGGATATTGATACGGCAAAAATAAGAGATTCCATCGAATTATTAAAAAAATCTGGGATACCCCATGAATTCAGAATGACTGTTTTACCTAAATTTCATAATATAGATATTGTCACCGAATGGAAAAAAATAGTTGCCGGAAACGGCAGTCTTTTAAAGATTCAAAACTTTTCCCCAAAAAACACATTATCACCGGATTTTGAAAAAGAGCTCCCATTCACCCCAGATGAATTCTCTTTATTAAAAAAGATAATTATAAGTTAAAAACAGGTAAAAAAATGGCTTATTTAGAAAAAAAAGAAAAGAACAAAAATACGCCCAAACCGAAAAAACAGGTTGTTCTGGGTCCTGTGACACTTCTCATTATTTTTATAAGCAGCGCTTTGCTTATAACTATTTTTTCCCTTGTCGCATATATTTCTTACACACTTTTGGAACTTCCGGATATAAAAGGAATAAATAAATATAATCCTCCTGTGGTCACTGAGGTTTATGATTCCCAGGGCAATGTATTGGCCCACTGGTATGTTGAAAAAAGATGGTATATTCCCATTGATAAAATTCCAGCAAATCTCAAAAAAGCAGCGCTAGCAGCGGAGGATGCAAGATTTTATGAGCATAAGGGCATAGATTTTATAGGCGTTTTAAGGGCAATATTAAAAAATGTGGAAGCAGGAGAAATGGTTCAGGGCGCAAGCACAATCACCCAGCAGGTCACAAGGGCGCTTCTCCTTAGTTCTGAAAAATCCCTTACAAGAAAGATTAAGGAGGCTATTCTTGCATGGCAGATTGACGCGCTCCTAACAAAGGATGAGATTTTAACAATATATCTTAATCAGATTTATTTCGGACAAAATGCATATGGCGTTGAGGCTGCGGCGCGGGCATATTTTGGTAAGCACGTAAAAGACCTGAATCTTTCGGAATGTGCCTTTATTGCAGGACTACCCCAGGCGCCAAGCAGATATAATCTGCAAAAAAACAGGGAACTTGCTATGAACAGGCATGCCCACGTGATTAAGAGGATGCTTGGCGAAGGCTTTATTTCCAGCAAAGATGCAGAGGAAGCCCTTTCATATCCCCTTGAAATGACCCCTGAGGTTATTAATCCGCCAACTGGTTCTGAATATTTTCTTGCAGACATAAGAAAAAAACTTGAGGAAAAATACGGCAAAAAAGTGCTATATACATCTGGTTTACGGATTTATACAACATTATATCCTGCATGGCAGGAAAAAGCCAATGAAGCTATTAAAACAGGATTAAATGGTTACTTTAAGAAATATTCAAAAGATAAAGAAAAAAAAGAGAGTGTGCATGCCGCGCTTGTCTCCATAGAGTCTAAAACCGGAAAAATAAGAGCAATGATAGGTGGTCAGGATTTTAATAAAATGCAGTATAATCTTGCCACCCAAGGAAAAATGCAGCCGGGTTCTTCCTTTAAGCCAATAATGTATTCAGCAGCCCTTGAAAAAGGAGTGATTCATCCAAACTCAATAATAAATGACGAGCCCATAGTATTACCTGGTTCAAGTCTTGCTAATCCCTGGATTCCCCAGAACTATGATGGTGAATTTATGGGACCCATTACATTAAAGACAGCGGTCACACATTCCAGAAATGTTCCGGCAATTAAGGTCACAATGATGACTGGTGTTGACTCAGTTATCCAGATGGCAAAAAAAATGGGTATTGTATCACCACTTACACCAAACTATACCATTGCCCTTGGAAGCAACGCCGTGCCTGTTATGGAAATGGTAAAGGCATTTAGCGCCTTTCCCAATCTGGGTTACACTGTTGAACCTGTTTATATTGAATACATTAAAAATAACGAGGGAAAGTTTCTTGAGATTTCCGAGCCGGTTAGAAATAAAGCAATGGAACCAAATACTGCCTTTCAGATGCTAAACCTTTTGCAGGCAGTGGTGCAGGAGGGAACTGGCAGAAGGGCGCTAAAGCTTGGTCTTCCAGCAGGAGGCAAAACAGGCACAACCAATGATTTTAAGGATGCATGGTTTTTGGGTTTTACACCTGATGTTGTAACCGGGGTATGGGTTGGTAGAATTGATAAAAAATCCCTCGGTAATAAAGAAACAGGGGGCGGCCTTGTCTGTCCTATCTGGACAGATTATATGGAGATTACAAAAAGCCTTACCGCAGGGAAAACATTTGAAATACCCGATGGAATTGCGCTTGTGAGAATTAATTTAGAAACAGGAAAGCTTGTAAAAGACAATAAAACAGAAGGCATATATACAACGTGGGTTGCTTTACCAGAAGAAAAAGCCCTTGAAATGGAGGCTGATGCAAAACTAAAGGAAGAAGAAATGGAAATGGAAGCTGAGGAGTTAAAGAGCCTCAGCAACCTTGATTCAACTTCAACTACTGCTTCACCCTCTTCGGAATCTCAGCAAGAACATCCTTATTAATATAAAGAACCTTGTAACATTTTTTTAGTTCTTCGCTAAGTTTTGCTATGCTTTCATCATCCATATCCCTTAGCCTTACATAAACCTCTTTTCTTCCGGGTGTAACATGTTCGTAGCTTGTTAAAACGCTAACCAGCCTTGCCCCAAATGCCCTAATTTTATTAAGCATGTCAGGGGTTTCTCCATGTTTGTCCTCAAGTTCCACCGCAACCTGAATTGGACCTCTGTAAATGCCGGTAATGCTTATCATTACCTTAAAAACATCGGTTTGTGTTATCATTCCAATAACATTTGATTCACTATCTATGACCGGAAGTCCTGAAATCTTGTTTTCGAGCATTATAACAGCAGCTTTTTCAACAGAGTCAATGTCTTTGATTGTTATGGGATTTGATGTCATTATATCTTTTATTTTTATCTCAGAGAGCAGATAATAAAGCTCATGCACATCAAGGGATGTTGCCTTTGAAGGCGCTGCCTCTTTTATGTCTCTGTCACTGACAATTCCCACAATTTTATTATTTTTTACAACTGGTATCCTTCTGATACCGTTTTCCTTCATTAATTGATTCGCCTTCATTATGGATGTATATTCATCTATCACAATAGGACTTTTTGTCATCCATTCTTTTATAAGCATAAAATACTCCTGCAAAGAAAATTATTCTTTATTATACACAATTTATTTTAAAAAAACAGGAAAAATTCTTATTGCTGGCAGCGTTCCCTCCAGCAACAATCTATAACCTGACAATTCTCGATTTTCTGGAAACAATCTGAATTGCCTTCGGCAACTTGAATAGCAGAGATAATATCATTAATTTTTAATTTTTTGTAATTTTTTATCCCAAGTGTCTTTGCCTTTTCGTTGATATCCTCTCTTTTCATTTTTTTCTCCTTTACCTGTATAGTTTTAAAAAATTATAAATAAATTAATTTAATCTGAATAATAATATTTGGATTTGTCAAGTATTTTTTGTTATAATAAAATTAATTATGGAAAATTTTTTAAAAAACTCCACCTGGATATTAACTGCAATGAGTATAATCGGAGCTTATCTCAATGTTAAAAGAAAAAGAGTCAGTTTCCTTTTATACACAATTGCTAATATCGGCTGGGTTTTAACAAATCTTTATTTTGAGATATATTCCCAGGCAGCGCTTTTTTTTGTATTTACAATCCTTTCAACATACGGATGGTTTGAGTGGGGCAGGAAATAAAATTATGTACGAAACATTTGAACATATTGCGGATATTGGCGTAAGAGGCTATGGAAAAACTATGGAGGAATCTTTTTGCAATTGCGCAAAGGCATTTTTTTCAATCATGTTTGAAAATTTTGATGAATTTGAACCGGAAAACACCATCGAGCTTGAGGTTGAATCAGTTTCTTACGAGGGTCTTCTTGTAAAGTGGCTTAATAAGTTATTGGCAGTCTCAGAAATAGAGGGTATGGTATTTTCAGAATTTGAAATAACAATACATGGTTTTGGTATTAAGTCCAGGGCTAAAGGTGTTTTTTCAAATAAACATAGCTTTATTTCCGGCACAGGCATAAAGGGAGCCACTTTCTGCGAGGCAAAGGTAATTAAAACAGATGACAAATTTATTTCACAATGTGTGGTGGATGTATAATATATGCAAAAAAGTAAATTAAGAAAGATTAATGAATTTATCTGGGAAATTCCCCGTTCAGGAGAAATGCTTGTAAACGGAATAATTATCGGGGATGAGCAAATCATAGATGAAATGGACGAAAAGGTTTTTGAGCAGCTTTCAAATGTCGCGGCATTACCAGGTATTGTGGGAAATGCATATGCAATGCCCGACGCCCACTGGGGATATGGTTTTCCAATCGGAGGAGTCGCAGGCTTTGATCCTGATATAGGCGGTATCATTTCAATTGGCGGTGTTGGTTATGATATCTCATGCGGCGTCAGATCCGCTGCAACCAATCTTACAAGAAAGGAAATAACACCCTATCTCGAAAGATTTTTAACAGAACTTTTCAGGAAAATTCCCTCTGGTGTTGGCTCTGAAGGCAAATTAAAGCTTTCCTTTGATGAATTGGACGAATTGCTGACCAAAGGCGCGAATTGGGCATTGCATAAAGGACTTGCGCTTGAGGAAGACCTCCTCTATATAGAAGATAATGGCATGGCCAAAGGCGCAAACCCAGGCTCTGTGTCGGATGAGGCCAAAAAAAGGCAGCAAAGGCAAACAGGCACCCTTGGTTCTGGCAATCACTATCTTGAAATACAATATGTGGAAAAGATATTTGATGATAAAATCGCTGAAAAAATGGGGCTGTTTATTGACGGAATTGTCATATCAATCCATTGCGGTTCAAGGGCGCTTGGACATCAGATTGCAACTGATTATTTAAGCCTTTTTCATGAGGTTTCACTAAAATATAACATACCCATTAAGGAAAAAGAACTTGTTTGCGCCCCTATAAATTCACCTGAAGGGAAAAAATATTTTAGCGCCATGCAGGCAGGAATTAATTGCGCTCTCACAAACAGACAGGTTATTTTTCATAATCTGAGAAAGATTTTTCACGATTTTTTCCCTGGTCACAACATAAATCTTATTTATGATGTAAGCCATAACACCTGCAAGGTGGAAGAACACAATATTGATGGTAAAATAAAAAAACTCTATGTGCACAGAAAAGGAGCCACAAGAGCACTTGGTCCCGGAAGCAAAATATTGCCGGAAAAATATAGGGAAACAGGACAGCCAGTCTTTATAGGCGGATCAATGGGCACGTATTCATATATACTTGCAGGCGCTAATAAAGCAGAAGAATTAAGCCTTAACTCCACATGCCACGGAGCTGGAAGGGCAATGAGCAGACACGCTGCCTTAAAAAAATGGAGAGGCGAAAAAATAATCAAAGAACTGGCCGGTCAGGGGATTATTATAAAAACCTCAAGTATGCGCGGCGCGTCAGAAGAAGCCCCGGATGCTTATAAAGATGTAAACATAGTTGTGGATGCAAGCTGCAATGCGGGCATCACACAAAAAGTAGCCCTTCTAAGGCCGTTGGGCTGTGTAAAGGGCTAAAAATGTAAAATTTATGTCATAATACAGTAACAATCTAATTTTATTATTTATCATTATTATAAAATAAATTTAATTAATTTTAATTTTGTATGTTAAACATTTAATATAAGAACAATTTTGAGGTCTTCCTTTGGAAACAAAAAGAATCCTTGTAATCGAAGATGAAGTTGATATAGCTGAATTAATTCGCTATAACCTTGAATCTTCTGGCTTTCATGTTTTGGCGCTGAATGAGGGCAGACATATACTCCCTCATGTAAGACAATTTAAGCCCCATATAGTCCTTTTAGATTTAATGCTTCCCGATGTGGATGGCCTTGATCTCTGCAAAAGATTAAAACATGACCCTTCCTTTAATGCAATTCCTATTATAATGGTTACTGCCAAGGGCACAGAAACAGACAGAATTGTAGGATTTGAGCTTGGCGCTGATGATTATATTGTCAAACCTTTTAGCCCAAGGGAGCTGATTTTAAGGGTTAAGGCTGTAATTTCAAGGACATATCCCGAGCCAAAAGACCCTGAAGAAGACAAGCAGATTATCCAGAAAGGGCCTATAAAAATTGATTCACAAAAACATCAGGTTTTGGTAAATAATAATCCCATTGATTTAACGGCAACAGAATTTAAGCTTTTACACGATCTTATCTTGAATTCCGGTAAGGTAAGGACAAGGGAAGCCCTTCTTGACAAGGTATGGGGCTACACATTTGAAGGCTATGCAAGAACTGTTGATACTCACATAAGAAGAGTAAGAAAGAAACTTGACCTCGCTGCAAATTTTATTGAAACCATAAGGGGCGTGGGTTATCGTTTTAAAGATACCGTATAAATTTTTTTAAAATCCAGTTATATGAACATAGTTAAGTCAACAACAAATATTTTTCAAAATTTTATTTCAATCATAAATGAACTTTGGGGTGAAAATCCCCCTGAAAAAACCAACGCAATTGAGTCTGAAATAAAAGACAATCATATCCAAGAGATAAATCAAAAAGACTCTCAGCCAGATATGGCTTTAACAAACTTAAAAAATGATAATCTCTTTTTAAATGAAATAATTCAATATACAGAAGAAGGTTTTTTAATTCTTGATGAAAATCAGAAAATTAAATTTATCAACAAATGCCTTTTAAGAAAAAATGGTATTCCAGGAGAACCCAGCGATTATATTGACAGAGTAGCGCTTGAACTTTTAAGATTTCCTTTTCTTTATGAGAATATAAGAACCCTTTTTGCTCAGAATAAGTCAAGCAAAACAATTCGTATTAGTTGTGAAACAACCAAAACAGAATTTGAGGCCCTTATAAAATTTATTACCATAAACAATGAGAATTTAATATTAATCAAGTGGCAGGACATAACTCTTTGTTCCAAAACCGAGAGGGCAGGAAAAGACCTTGTTGCAAACGTTGCCCACCAGCTCAGAACTCCTCTTACATCCATAAAAGGTTATGCCGAAACCCTGCTTGACGGCGCTTTTGACGATCCTCAGGTATCCAAAAAGTTTCTTGAAACAATTCTCAGAAATGCAGACAGATTGACAAATCTTGTTAAAGATATTTTAACCCTTGCAAAGCTTGATGATAACAACTCCCTTAACCTTCAACTGGTAAATGTGTCAATACTTGTAACTTATGTTGTGGAGCAGTTATCCAACATAGCTGAGGAAAAAGAAGTGACTATAAACACCCATTATCCTGAAAATGATGTTTTTATACTGGGAAGTCTGCAGGATATTGAGATTGCAATACATAATCTGTTGGATAATGCCATAAAATATACTGCTAACAAGACCAGCATTGAAATAATGGTGGTCAGAAAGGATGAATCAGTTGTCATAAGCATTAAGGATCACGGCAAAGGAATTCCTCAAAAAGATTGCGAAAAAATATTTGAAAGATTTTATCGTGTGGAAGAAGGAAAATCCAAAAAAATGATAGGAACCGGACTGGGACTTGCTATTGTTAAGCAAATTGTGGAATTACATAATGGCAGGACATGGGTGGAAAGCCTTTGGGGAAACGGAGCAACCTTTTATCTTTCAATTCCTGTTGCTAATTTGGAAGACCAGGCAATATTTAATTCAACAGCAGGGATTGAAAGCCAGCATAGTATAAATATCCATTAAAACATCCTGATCCTGCCACAATCAGGACATATCCATGTGGGTCCGTTACTCATGCCCCATTTATTTTCTTCCATACAATCACTACATATCTGAAAGCCACAAGGACAATTCCAGCAAAATGGCAGTGTTTTTTTACATGTATGACAACAAAATTCCTTTTTTTTCCTTATTTTAGTTTCTTTCTTTTCCATTATATTTAAATCCGTTTTTTACATATTTTAAGTTAAGTCTTTTTAAAAATAAAAAAACACCGTTTTTTTTTATATAACGGTGTTTTTTTATTTTTAAAAGATTTTATTTCAAAAAAAATATTGTTAATAAGCCTCTTCGTAGTCAAGGCTTTTTTCATTGACCTTGTCTTTTAAGAACATATAAATCCATATTTGATACGCTATAACAATTGGCACCATTACAAGGACAACGCCAAGCATAATTTTTAATGTAAGCTGGGATGCAGAGCTGTTAAATATTGTGACATTGTATGCAGGGTTAAGGCTTGAAGGCAGAAGATTCGGGAATAATCCTGCAACACCGAAAAATGTTACAAAAAGTATTGTCCCTGCAGATGCAAACCATGCCTTAAGCCATGCCTTTGACAACATAAAAATCTTTGTCATAATGAGCGAGGCTACCGCAATTAACGGAAACATAAATAATACAGGTATTTTTAGATAATTATCAAAGAGTTTTGTCTGGAAAAATGTCCATACAAGAAACACAACAGCAACAGCGAGAAGCACAAACCAGAGCTTTGACGCCATTTCACCTGCCCTTTGTGATATCTCACCCTCCGTCTTAATTGCAAGCCATAATGCGCCGTGAACCAGAAATAACATAAGAAACAAAACACCGCCGGCAAGCCCGTAAGGATTTAACAGGGTAAAAAGACCACCCTGGAAGATGCCGTCTTTATCAAGAGGGAGTCCCTCAAAGATATTTGCAAAAGCGACGCCAAGAAGTATGCATGGAAGAAAACTTCCTATAAACATTATCTTATCCCACATATCCCTCCATGACTGGTTATCACCCTTACTCCTGAACTCAAAACATACACCGCGCAAAATTAATGCAAACAACAATAACAAAAGCGCTGAGTATAAGCCGTTAAACATTATAGCATATGCGGTTGGAAATGCGGCAAAAGTTACGCCTCCTGCTGTTATCAGCCAGACTTCGTTTCCGTCCCAGAACGGACCCATTGAATTATAAACAATTCTTTTTTCGGTTTCGTTTTTTGCTACAAAAGGCAGTAATGAGCCAAGACCAAGGTCAAAACCATCCAGCATAAAATATACAGCCCATAATACTCCCCAAAGAATAAACCATATTGTTTCTAACATATATTTACACCTCCTTAATTAGTGTTGTGGGCCTTTTCTGGCAAATTTTATGAGAAGATAAAAATCAATAAGTCCTAAAACAGAATAAAAAAGAATAAATGCAATAAGCGAAATTGTAACCTGGGGCATTGAAAGCACAGAAACAGCATCCTTTGTTTTCATTAATCCGTAAACAATCCAGGGTTGTCTGCCTACTTCCGCAAGCACCCAGCCAGCCTCAATGGCAATATAGGGTAGAGGTATTGAAAAAAGCAATATTTTTAACAATAAAGGATATTTTTCAGGGTTTGACCTCACCGCAAATGAAATGATTGAGATTAAAACAAAAAACATACCAAGCCCAACCATTAATCTGAAAGACAAAAAATTAATTGTCACAGGAGGTCTTAAATCTTTGGGAAAATCTTTTAAGCCTTTTACCTCTGCATCCGTTGTATGAAAGGCAAGCAAACTTAAAAATCCCGGAATTGGAAAGAGTTCCACGGAATTTTTTTCATTTTCAGGATCAGGAATGGCAAAAAGATACATTGGGGCATTTTTTTGGGTTTCCCAGTGGGATTCCATTGCAGCAAGTTTTGTTGGCTGAACACGGGCAACTTCAGCGCCGCTTATGTGACCGTTAATAAGAACAAAAAGGGAGAAAACAAGTGTCCAGACAGCGGCTATTGAAAATGATTTTTTAAAAAAAACTATTTCATTATTTCTTAAAAGATGATAAGAACTTACACCAAGAACAAAGATGCCTCCCAGTATATAAGCGCCGCCAAGAGTATGGATAAATTCAACAAGACCGAAGGAGTTGGTAAGAACAGCAATAAAATCCTGAAGCTCCGCCCTTCCGTTTCTTATTACATAACCAACAGGATTTTGCATCCATCCGTTTGCAAGAAGAATCCATAAGGCTGAAATGCTTGACGCAATGGCTACAATCCATATAAAGGTTGCATGAAGCTTTGGTGACACACGGTTCCATGTAAAAATCCAAAGTCCAACAAAACTTGATTCAAGGTAAAAGGCAAGGGTTGCTTCAATAGCGAGAAGCGATCCAAAAATATCTCCAACATATTTGGAATATGCCGACCAGTTTGTTCCAAACTGAAACTCTAAAGTAATACCTGTCACAACTCCAAGGGAAAAATTTATCAAAAAAAGTTTTCCCCAGAATTTTGCCATTCTTTTGTAGTCTTCATCCCCTGTCTTAACATAAATTGTCTCCATTATTGCAGTCAGAATTGAGAGACCAAGGGTTAAAGGCACAAAAAGAAAATGGAACATGCTTGCCACAGCAAATTGTAGCCTTGAAAGCATCAGGACATCCATAGATTCCTCCTTAAATAGAATTAAAAATTATTATTATTTTTAAAATAATAAATACTTTTTTAAAAATAAGTCAACAGAAATTTAAATAATAATTATTATTTTAATCTATTTTTTTAAAGAATTCTTTTTTAGCTGCGCATATGCTACATTTTTCCTGAGGATTATTCTCAACAGTATTTCCACAAATTGTGCATACATAATATTCAACATCTTTAAACTGTGACTCATTATTAAGGGCTCCTCTGAATAGATGAGCATGTATTTTTTCCACTTCATTAGCAAAATATAAGGTTTTTTCAGCGCCAGAATATCCTTCAGCCTTTGCGTCATTAATCATTGGTGGATACATGGCGCTGAATTCATAAGTCTCTCCCTTAATTGCAGACATAAGATTTTCACTGGTAGATTGAATTGCTCCCATTTCTCTTAAATGATTGTGCGCATGAATTGTTTCAGCCTCTGCAACTGCCCTAAATAATTTGGCTACACCTTTATAGCCCTCATCATCTGCTTTTTTTGCATAAGCAAGATATTTCCTGTTTGCCTGTGATTCCCCAGAAAACGCTTCTGATAGATTTTTTCTTGTCTTTTCCATTTTTAGTGTCCCCCTTTATTTTTTAATTAATTTTTATTTAATAAGAAAACTTAAACAAATTGAAGCCAGATTTTTTTCGGTTTCATCAATTG
>DYOW01000057.1 GCA_020720325.1 Desulfobulbus propionicus | reverse complement strand
TTATTTTTTTATATTCAAAAATAATTTTATATGATTTTTTAAAAATTATCAACCATAAATCATAAAAAAGTTATTTAATTTTTTCATTATTGATATAAAATTATAACAACTCACAGTAAAAATCAAAACTTTACAAAATTATGAACAATTCCAAAAAATCTTAACTTTTAAACATATAAAGGTAAATATATAGAGGTATAAATAATGCTCAACTCCATCAAACAATTTTTTCTGATTATTATAACTGCCTGTTTTCTTCTCCTTTTTGTCTCAAACGAATCTTTCTGCAAACAGCAGGATATCAGGCAAAACGATAAGGCAGATAATAATGCAAAAGGCATGCTTGTAGAAGGTATTTTCGACATCCCTGAACTTTCCATACTGCCCTCCCCTGATAAAGCCCAATCCATTACGTTTTCAGCCTCAGAAAAGATTATTGACTATGATGTGTCACCCGCCGGAATGGTGATCGCAGCCTTAACAAAAACCTCTGATGATAATTCCCATATTAAGTTCTGGGAAATAGGAAAAAAAGAGATTTCTGAAAGTTTTAATCTTCCCGATGGATTAAAGGCAAAGGCAATCACATGGCATCCAAATGCCAGCGCTATCTTTGTAATGGGTGAAAAAGATTCAAATTATCAGATTTTCAGGGTTGAAAAAATTAAAAATAAATGGTCTGCAAAAGGCATTTTCACAAGTAAAAATCCGTTGCGCAGGCTTGTTGTTTGCCCCCGCCCTTTTATCACCCGATATGATTTCAAAAATAATAAGGAATACTATGCATACCGTCTTTTTTTTGGAATGGATAATGGTGATAAATCTTACAGAATTGTCTCAATTACTGAAAAAGGAGAACGTTTCTATCAGGTTATCGGCCCCGCAAAAACAATTACAAAACTTGATGACGCTGAAGAACAACCACTAAAAATGACAGCGGACTGGGCTCTTCCCCTTGCATTTCATCCTGCTGGACATCAGATGATATGGGAGGATAAAAATAAAAATTTCCTTGTGGCAAGATATAATTTAAAAAATTGGGGTGATGTCAGACCAATAAAACTTTCAATAAAAACAAATGGAAGCATCACCCCAACCCCAAATGGTCTGGGTTTTATCCACTGGCAAAAAGACAAGCCGGGAATTGGCGTCTATATGCTTTCCACAAAAAATGAAGAAATTCAACTTGCTGATTATAATTTTATATCCACACCGTCATCACTTCCCGATGGCAGGGGAATTGTGGGTTTAACAGCATCAAAAAATGGAGAACATACCTTAAACTATATTCCTGTTAATGTTCCCCTTCCAGATGTGGTTAATGCATGGATGTTTGCTAAAAGCATGGAAGAAACAGGCTTATTTCAGAAAAATTTTGGTTTATTTCGTGCTTTTGAGGAAGATGACCAGCTTTATAAGCTCTATGAAAAAGAAAATTATTATTGCTCCGGTTATGACAGAAATGCCCCTACCCGCCCCTATCTTGTGACAACTGATATTTTTTGGGAATTATTCGCAGCCGCATATCAGGGGCTTTTTATTATAAAAGAAAGGGACGAGGCAATGCCTAATTTCTGGAAATTTATTGATGATGCCGATAAATACCTCCGGAAAACCAATAATAATTCAGCATGGGCGCCTGTTTTTACTGCCCTAAATGACTTACAGTCCGGTAATTTGAACAATCCGGAAGTGGCAAGAATTTTAAAAGAACAGGATGCAAAAAGCGAAATAACTAAGGAAGATTATACCTATTCTGACCTGAAACCCAGGGGGCATTACACCTCATCTCCTGAAATGGAAAAATATTTCAGGGCCTTTCGTTATTTCACCACAATTTACAAAGAAAAAAATCATCTCTTAAAAGAACTTAATTCCCTCCCAAAAGAGATTATTTCCCATGCTGAAAAGTGGATTAACAGCTATGCAGGCTTTATTGCCCCGTCACGCTCTCCCCTTGTGTGGGATAATCTTAAAACTAATGTGCCGGACTACTGTAAATATCCTTGTAAAGATTTGACAATTTTTCCTCTTTCCTGGGGTTTTGACAATGAAATTTTTTATTCCACTGTCTATCACCAAAATCTTCCTCCTGAACTCCAGATAACTGGCCCAAATGGACCGAGAATGCATCCATCAGGATTGGATCTGGCTGCGGTTTTGGGAAGCGGTATTGCTGATAAAGTCCTGCAAATAGATTATGAGAAATATCCGCCTTTAAGAAAGGTTATAGGAAACTTAAAGGAAAATTTTAAGACAAACAAAAATAATCCTCAGCAAAAGGATAATTTATACAGCCAGTGGATTAATGCCGCTTCAATTCAGTGGGCAGATAGCATTGAATCTACAAACGGCGCAAAAGATAAGGCAATATGGCAGACAAAACGCCTTCAAACAGGTCTTGCCACATGGGCGACGCTTAGACATGCAACAATTCTTGTAAATGAGAGAACCGCGGCAGAATGCGGTGAAGGTGGCTTTGAGGAGATTTTAATGAGGGCGCCACGGGGTTATGTTGAGCCTGACCCTGCCACATTTTCAAAAATTGCGGAGTTATTTGATACAGCCATTAAATATGTGGCAAAATCCACTTCAAAAAAATCCGACATACAGGGAACTGATTTTGATAATCCTGATTATAATAATCAGGGAAAGCGTTCATTATATGAAGGAATAACAGCAAGATTAAAGGAGGCCGCAAAAGATGCCCGGGCATTTCAGACAATGGCGGAAAAAGAAAGAAAAGGCGCTGCGCTTTCCAATGAAGAATATGAAAAGATTTTATATGTTGCCAGAACAGCGGAACATCTTTTTCTGATTTTTAACAGTCTTTCCAATAAGGATTATGCCCTTTCAAATCCTGACCCGGTTGCAAAGATTGCGGATGTCGCAGGGGGAGGAATGACTCCGTATTTAATGGCAGCAGTGGGTTATCCATTGGAATGGGATTATATTGTGCCTTATTACGGAAGGCGTCAGATTGTCAAAGGGTCAGTTTATTCTTATTATGAGTTTGTTTCAGATAAGATATTAAATGATGAGGAATGGAGAGAAAATGCTAAGTCACAGGAAATATTACCCTGGTTAAAACCTTTTCATACATCAAAAGAATGTTCAGGAATGCCGGAAACATCCTATTAATTTTTTTTGCCTGTCTTTTAATGCAGGGAAGCAAAATCAATGATAATAAGGAAGTAAGGATATTATTTACAGGTGACATTCTGCTTTCACGAAATGTAAGGACAGAGATACAAAGTAAAAAAACATCCCCCTGGCATGAATTACAAAGCCTTTTTAAAGGTTATGACCTTGTTGTGGGAAATCTTGAAGGCGCTGTGGGAAATTCTGATAATATTCCCCCTTCTGTTTCCAAATCTCCTGTGTTTGACATAAAAAAAAAGCATATTTCATTATTAAAGGACGCAGGATTTAATGTTATTACCATTGAGAACAATCATGGTTTTGATTTGGGAAATAACGGCAGGAACGCCACAATTCAAAGTCTCAGAGACATTAATATTACACCGGTTTTCCTTGATAATTCCCCGCAGTTTTTCACAGTAAAAAATATAGTTGTCGCTATAGTGGCAATAAATCTTGTTCCTGACAGAAATCTTAATAAAAATACACTCCCTTCCATTGAAATAAAACAAAAATTAAGGCTTGCAAAATCCCTTTCAAATATGGTTATTGTATCAATCCACTGGGGAAGCGAGCTGCTTGACTGGCCTAACACAAAACAAAGAACTGCTGCAAGCTGGCTTATAAAAAACGGAGCTGATTTAATTATAGGAAGTCATCCCCATGTCATACAAAAACCAGAATTAATAGAGGGAAAACCTGTGTATTTCTCGCTTGGCAACCACTTATTTGACCAGAAATATCCTGAGACAAAGACCGGCTTAATAGCAGACATTAGAATTAGTGATAATAAATTTCAGTGTTGCGGCATACTTATCCATACAAAAAAGAATTCCTTTTATCCTGAAATTATTGAAAAAAATTCCAAAGATTATGACTTTAAGCCATTGCCTCTTAATGATAATGCCCTAAAAATTAAGGATTTTGTCATAAAGCCTGTTTCAGTAAATATACAGAATAAAAACATGACAATCTTAGAGGCATTTAATAAAGAAAAATTGATATGGAGGAGTCATCCTGTTTCCCTGATTTCTATAAAATCTGCAAGATTAGATGGTGAAAATGAGCTTTTATTTGCCCTTGAATCCCACTATTCAAACATAGACAAAGAAATTGCAATAAGACCCTATGTTTATGATATTGATGACTACGGCATGGTTGCAAAATGGAGGGGTTCCGCCCTTGCATGGCCAATGCTTGACGCGGTTATTTCGCCTGATGATTCCAACGTGTTATGCGCGCTGCACAGGGGTGATTCATTTATTAATCCTGATACGCATACTGACAATACGCGGGTTGCGACGTATAGATGGAATGGGTTTGGATTTACAGGCATTGATGATGAGGAGATAAATGGGAAGTGTAGGGAGTTGTTGGAGAAATAAAGGGAATCAGGGTTTAATAATACACATATTTTTCTCGTTCCCAAGCTCCAGCTTGGGAACGCATATTGTCTAAACCTGAATTTATGGAATTAAAGAATTGACAGAATTGTAGAGACAGGTCGCGACCTGTCTCTACGGTATCCGTACGGTAAGGGGGATTTTTTCCATGATTCCAGAACATCCCACATTCTAAACAATATCACTTGACAGTAGTATTGAAATACATTACTATTTATAAATGATATTAAATTTCTCTGATAATGAAACAGAAAAAATATGGAATAATAATTTTTCAAAAAAATTTCCTCCTGAAATTCAAAAAATAGCAAAAAGAAAATTATTACAAATTCATGCGGCAATAAATTTAAATGATTTAAAAATTCCACCTGGTAACAGATTGCATAATTTGGGGGGGAAAGAAAAGGTCAATGGAGTTTGAGTATAAATGACCAATGGAGAATCTGTTTCAAATGGCAAAATAACAATGCCTATGATGTAGAAATTATTGATTATCATTAAGGAGATATTATGAACAAAAAAATACCATTAATACATCCAGGAGAAATATTGTCAGAGGATTTTTTAAAACCAATGAAAATAAGCCCTTACAAATTATCAAAAGAAATTAAAATTAACCAAACCAGAATTAGTGAAATTATAAAAGGAAAAAGGGGGATTACTGTTGATACAGCCCTTAGGTTATCAAAATTTTTTGGAAATTCCGTTGAATTTTGGCTAAATTTACAATCACATTATGAAATAGAAAAAGCCAAAGAAAAAATGTCTGATATATTAGATGAGATACAAACATTTCATTATGAATATTCTGAGCCTTTGTAGAAATTTATTTGTCTTTTCTTTATTTCTTTGACGTTAACCCCAAAAATTAGCACACTTCCTGAATGAATAAAAAAATTAAAGACATACTTGATCAAATCTCAGTTTCTGATAGCATATGTATCAGAAATTGCCTCACAAACCGAACAATATTGATGTCCCATTAAACATGCGAGAAAAAATTTAATACACCATAAACGTTATCCATACTTCATCGAATACGGAGATGCCACTGACCTGCATGCCCGTTTTGCAGAACTTCGCGCTGACTTAAAAACAACAATTGAAGAGAAGAAAAGCAAGGCTTCACTTTAGGGTGAAAACATGGATGTTTTTCATCAAAATACATATTTTTAGAGCTACAATATATTATATTAAGTCAAGATATAATCTTATAACATTTTTAATTTTTTCTTTACATGCCTTATTATCAATATAGCCGCATTTTCCCATTAGTCTGTCTTTTGATATGGATCTGATTTGATGTGCCATAAGTATCGAAGGCTGTGGCAAATGTGAATCTTCAGGAGTAAGCATTATCTCTATTGGATATATTTTTCTTTCAGGTTTTAGCGAAGTAATGCATGCTACAGTCACTACAGGAATTGACTGATTTACAACTTCTTCAGAAATGACTAACACTGGTCTTTTGCCTGCCTGTTCAGAACCCTTGACAGGATTTAAATCCGCCCAGAATATGCTCCATTGATAATCCATTATTTACTGGTCTCTTTTATAGCTTCAAAATCAGCATGAGAAAAATCATTTAATGCATCCTGAATGTCTGAGATAAATAAGGGATCTTCCGAAGCCAACTTCATTTCATTAAAAAGTTTTTGTTTTTCCAAGGTGTTAATATAGGAGTCAATAGCCTTCTTTACAGCAAAATTAACAGATGGAACATAACCGTTATTTGAATAATCTTTTAATCTTTCAAGAAGATCAATAGGAAGAGAAAATGTATAGTTTTTTACAAGCTTTGGCATTGGTTTTCAAATCCTTTAACCCTTAAAAATAAATTTGTATAAATATATTGTATAGTATACAATAAAATTAAGCAATATAAAATTTATTTTAGTTCCAAACTTTCCTGAAAGCTCTCGAAAAAATAAAGACAAAAATTCAGATTTAAGCTGAATTAATGAAAAAATTAATTATAAAAACAAAAAAATATTTACTAACCATGCTAACTGTGTTAATTTAGTTATTCAAATAATTTAGTGAGTAATTTATTTTTCTGATTATAAAATAATACCGGAGAATCCATAAATGAAACAAAATCATCTTATTATTGGGCTTGGCGGCACAGGAGGAAAGATAATAAGGGCATTTAAAAAAACACTCTATCAGGAATATCACAACACAGAGCCTGAAAAGGTTGAGATACAATATCTCTATATTGATTCAAGCAAGGAAATGATGGGGCTTGATGACCCATCCTGGAAACACCTTGGAAAAAATTTACAGCTTTCCCCGAGTCAACAACTTCTCATAACAGGGGCTAATCTCAAACAGCAGCTTGAAAATATCAATAATTTCCCGGGGATAAAACCCTGGATAGGCGATAAGGAACAGTGGCAGAACATACTTGGAAGCATTGTTGGCGAAACCCTTGGCGGACAAAAAAGAAGGCTTGGAAGGTTTCTTTTTGCCGCAAAAATCAATGAATTCCGCTCACAGGTCACGCACCTTGTAAATGACCTCAAAAAATCTGGAAGCTCTTCTGTCACCTTTCATGTTTGCTGCGGGCTTGCAGGCGGCACAGGCAGCGGAAGCATTATTGATACGCTTTGTCATTTAAGGGAGATGTTTTCTGATCCAAAACAATATAAAATTATTATTTATGCCCTTCTTCCCGAAACACATCCAAATCCAAACTGGAATACAGGCAATTACTTTGCAAATGGTTACGCAGCCCTGCTTGAATTAAATGCATTAAGTATAAATCAATACAAACCCCATGATATAACTGCCAAATATGAGAGACTCACTCTAAACGATCCTTTTAACGGCTGTTATATCTTTAATAATGAAAATGAAAACGGACTTAACATAGACGTATCAAAAGAGATTCCAAACCTTGTGGCTGATTTTCTATACTTAAAAATTGTAGGCGTGACTGATATGAGCTGGGATACGCTAATGAGAATGGAAAACGCTGAAAACGGCGATGGCAGCCCGGAAACACTCCCTGGCTCAAAAACGCCTGCAAGGAGCAAGAGATTTCTTGCCTTTGGAATAAAAAGACTCATAATCCCTGAAGAAGAAATAACAGAATATCTAACATTTAACTTTGCATTGCAGTCTGTAAATCAAGCGCTTTACAATAACTGGTCAGATACCCTTGGATTTCTTGAAGACCCCAAAAATTCTGATTTTCATACTTATATAAAAGAAAAAGAAACAATGCAAAAATGGTATATGACAGACGATCATTTATGCCTTTCCCTCCCTGTTCTCAAACAGGAGAGAAATGACAAGAGATTTAAGCCTGTTAATGATGACTGGAATGAGGTTATCAATAATTTTAAGATTGTTGCAAGGGAAAAAAATGACAAGGTATGGCTTGATGAACTGCAAAAGATGTGTGATCTAAGATTTAACCAGCAATTCAGGGGTATAGGAGTAAAAAATTTCTATGACAGCAAACTTCTTGCAAAAAAAGAATATGCAAAGGAAATACGAGGTATCATTGAAAATGAAATATTTGACAACTGGACAAATGCCCAGATGTCTATATATGAAGCAAATAAGCTACTTGACGCGCTTTTGCTTGATATTGAAACAAGGATAAAAGAAATAGAAAATAAACTGTCTATATCAAGAGAAAAAGAGGAATCAAATTCACAGCAGATTATTTCTTTAAGGTCACAGTGGTCACATACTGGCATCATTGGTGGATTTCTTGGAAAAAAAGACAGACTTTTTGATGAATTTGCAATAATACTGCTTGAATTTAACATTTATAAAACAAGGACATTTGCGTTACAGTTTGCAAGAGAACTTATTATTGAATTAAATAATGAACTTATGGGTCTAAAAAACGACCTTAATAAAACCATAAGTCTTCTTGTGGAATCAACAAAAAAATTTAAGGAAAATATTTCTGTAAGATGCCAGGACGGCGGAAAAGAAGACCTCAGGATGCAGGTGATTAAATTTTATAATCCTGACCATGTCAAACACTTTTCAAATACACTGACCAGAGACAAAGGCATACAATCAGCACAGACAAACAGGATAAGAAATCTTTTGATATCAACACTTGGAGACTTAAAGACATTCGCCTATTTTAATTCCCGTTTCTCTATTGATAGCTTCCTTGATTTATTGGAAAATATAAGCGAAAAAAACGCCACCGAAGCTCATAATAATTTTATTGCCAATA
This sequence comes from Desulfobulbus propionicus, assembly GCA_020720325.1. Taxonomy (GTDB): domain Bacteria; phylum Desulfobacterota; class Dissulfuribacteria; order Dissulfuribacterales; family DYOW01; genus DYOW01. The sequence goes on along the minus strand of DYOW01000057.1, from coordinate 4,960 downwards.
ATAAAGATACAGCAAGGATATTAAACGTAAATATTATTGAAAAACTCCACAAGGAATACGGCGGCAACGACGAAAATTTAAGGAAATATATCACTGATATATCAGGTATGGCCGGCAAATATCTTCAGTTTGATTTTGCTGAGATGCAAAAATCTGCTCCAGGAATACCTCAGGGAGTTCAGACAGCAGTATCCCAGTTTTCTGTAATTATGCCTGACTCCAAAGAATCAGGAAATTTTTCTGAAAAACTTAAGGAAATATTCAGAGGCAGCAAAAAAGGCGGCGTTGAAATAATAGAGGGCAATTCAAGAATAAATGAAATTGCAATGGTATCAATAACAAATCTTTTTCCTTTAAGATTTATCAAACATATTTCATTTCTCAAAGAAAAATATGATTTAAGGCTTAATGAGCTTGGAATTAATAAGGCTTCCCATGAAATACACACTGAAGGAGACGGAACACAGTTCTTGCCTCTTTTTATCCCAACCGCTGAGGATGTAAAGAAAATTGGTCTTCCTCTGGTTCTTATTGCTTTTGCTATGGGATTAATAAGGGAGGGAGTCAATCCACAGTCAGGCAGAGAAGAAATTTTATATTTTTCCAAAGATGAGTTCGGTCTTGACATGCCACCGGTAAATTTAGGCTGCAATATTACTGATACCCTTGAAAAACTTGATTTATCCTTTATTGAAACCCTTAAATCAGAGGTTCATAACCTGCTTAAAACAACATATCAGCATGTTGACAAAGAAACCGAACTTATAAAAAGCATTTCAGGGACAGTTGACAAAATTAAGGCATTAAAAGGCGGTGATTTTAATAACTCAGTTTATCTGCAGTTTCTTGCATCTGCAAGGGAAGCGGCAAAATTAATAAAACTTATATGATTGAAATTAAAAATATTGGCTATGAAGGACATTTAAGGTGATATCACAGGAACAAATTATAAATATTGTTGATATTATTGTAAAAAATGTAAATCCTGAAAAAATCATCTTATTTGGTTCTTTTGCATTGGGAAATCCACACAAAGACAGTGATGTGGATATATTAATAATTAAAGACACAAATGCAGATAAATTTAATTATGCCAGAGAAATAAGAAGATATTTAAGAGGAGTCAAGATTCCCATTGATATCATTGTCTGCACAAAAAAAGAAGTTGAAGAATGGAAACATACTAAATCTGCATTTATCACCCAAATTATAGAAAGCGGCAAGGTGTTATATGGATAAGAAGGAGCTGATTATTGCAGTGTGGATAAAAAAAGCTGAACATGATTTGGGAATGGCAAAGTTAGCAATAGAATATCAACCTGATTTTCGGGATTCCATTTGTTTTCATTGTCAGCAGGCAGCAGAAAAGTATCTTAAAGCATATCTGGTTTATCTTGATATAATCTTTAAAAAAACGCATAGTCTTGATTATTTGCTTGATTTAATTTCTGAAAGAGAAACAGTTTCTGACTAACTATATTCAAATGCAGAGATATTAGAAACATATAGCGTTGAAGTTCGCTATCCTGGTTTTTCCGAACTAACAGTGCAAGATGTTGAAAAAGCATACCAATCAGCATTATTTATTAAAGAAAAAATAATTGAAAAGTTACATCTGGCAAAAAAATAAGGTTCTATGTGATTTTTATTGTGTAATATGTTATAGTGTGAACAGGTAAACTGGAATTTGATTACCCACTTTATTTCATATAGAATCAAAATTAAAATACCTGGAGAAATATTATGGCAATGAGAAAAGGTAAATGCACAAATTTTGGAAACTGCAAAAAGGCAGACACCAGAGAAGAAATACTCGTATCAGTCGGATTAGACTTTATATGCCCTGAATGCGCAAGCCCATTGACAGAGATTGGCAATAAAGAAGGCAGCAAATTACCGGTTATTCCTTTAATTATTGCTGGTCTGGTAATATTGCTTGGAATAGGCGGATTTGTTGGCTGGCAGTTTTTTAAAAATAAATCAGGAAATAAAGCCCAGAATCAGCAGGCATTAACCCAAACAAACCAACCAGCGCAACAGCCTGTGGCTCCTCCTCCACCTCCGCCAAAACCAACCAAAGAGGTGATTTTAACTCTTTCAGGCTCAAATACCATAGGCGCCAAACTTGCCCCTGAACTTGCAAAAGCATATCTTAAAAAAGAATTTTTAGTTAATGATATAAAAACAGAACAGGGTAAAGAACCAGTAGAAGTGTCAATAATTGGGTCAAAAACTTCTGAAAACAAGGAATATGCAATAGAAATCAGGGCGCATGGCTCAACCACCGCATTTACATCCCTTGAAGAAAGAAAAGCAGATATTGGCATGGCATCAAGAAGAATAAAAAATGATGAGGTTATTAAACTTTCTTCTCTTGGAGATATGAAATCCTTCAGTAATGAACATATTCTTGGACTTGACGGCATTGCTATAATTGTCAATCCATCTAATCCAATTGAAAAATTGTCAGTTGAACAGATAAGGGATATTTATTCAGGAAAAATTACTGACTGGTCACAGGCAGGAGGGCTTAAATCCCCTGTAACAGTTTACAGAAGAGATAATAATTCCGGCACTTACGACACCTTTAAGCATCTTCTTATGGATAAAGACAAGGTTTCTCCAAATGCCCTTGCCTTTGAAGACAGCAAGGAGCTTTCCACAAAGGTTACTAATGATCCAACTGCCATTGGCTTTATTGGTTTACCCTACATCTTAAACAATAAGGTTGTAAAGGTCTATAAAGCTAAATCCATTGCATTAAAACCCAATAAACTTACAGTTAAAACAGAAGATTATCTCCTTTCAAGAAGACTTTATCTCTATACGCCCACAAGCTCTTCCAACCAAAATATAAGAAAATTTATTGAATTAGCCTTATCAAAAGAAGGACAGGATATAGTTGAAAATTCCGGACTTATTGGTCAGACAGCAGAACCAATTAAACCTGACCTAACATTAATAACAAAAGAAAACATTCAGCCAAAAAGTGAATACTCCAAAATCACACAAAATGCCCAACAAATTCCTTTTAACATCCGTTTTAATTCAGGCAGTTTTGAACTGGATAACAAGGCAAGAAGAGATGTGGGCAGGCTTGTTGCTCTTATGACAAAATCTGAATATGCAAACAAAAAAATAATTCTTATAGGTTTTGCTGACAATGTTGGTTCATCTCACACAAATATCAAGCTTTCAAAAGAAAGGGCTGATTCAGTAAAAAAAGACTTTACAGAAGAAGGCATTAATATCTATACCACATATGGTCTTGGTCAGGAATTCCCTGTTGACAGCAATGACACCGAAGACGGAAGGGAAAAAAACAGAAGGGTTGAAATCTGGCTACAGGATTAATATGGCTTTTGGCATAGGAATAGACACTGGCGGCACTTTTACAGACGCTGTGATAATTAATCTTGATGACAAAAAACCAGTGGTATGGGATAAGACACCCACCACGCACTATGACCTTGGGGTCTGCATAAACAGGATAATCCTGAAACTCCTTGAAAAATCAGGAATTTTGCCTCAGGATATTAAAGTTATATCCATCTCAACCACCCTTGCCACCAATGCGGTTATTGAGGGAAAAGGCGCAAAGGTTGGGCTTTTTATGATTGGATTAACCTCCTTTGTTGACCTTCCTGTTGTTGACACAATCTATATTCAGGGCGGGCACAAATGGACAGGAGAAGAAGAAAACCCTTTAAATCTTGAAGGTCTAAGCGTTGCCATTGAAGAAATTAAGGATAAGGCAGAGGGATATGCTGTGGTATCCAACATGAGCTTTGTAAATCCCACTCATGAACTTGTCACAGCAGAGGCAATACGCCTTTTTGACCCAAAGCCTGTGGCGTTGTCACATCAACTGACCACCAGGGCTGGATTAAAGGAAAGAGCTGCGACAGTGGTGTTTAACGCAAGGCTAACGCCAATAATGGCAAATTTTATGGAAAAAATTTTATTGCAGTTAAATAACCTTGGAATCAATGCCCAAATAAATGTTATTAAGGGAAATGGAAAACCCATGAGCATTGATGAGGCATTAATACGCCCTGTTGACACTGTGTCAAGCGGTCCTGCAGCAAGCGCTATTTACGGCGGCGCATTTCTTAAATCTGCAAATATTCAGAATGCGATTGTGGTGGATATTGGCGGCACAACCACAGATATTTCCGCAATAATTGACGGCAATCCCATGTTAAATGAGACAGGAAGCCTTATAAATAAATGGCGCACACACACAAGCGCGCTTGAAACATTTACAATTGGGATCGGCGGTGACAGCTATGTAAGGTTATATAATAAAATCATAACAATAGGTCCAAACAGGGTAAAACCGCTCTCAATGGTTAAATGGCAGGGATTTTCAGAATTTTTGAGACTTAATAATCTTACGGAGTGCTATATTTTAAACATTGAAAATGAATTACAAAATTCACCACATTACAAAGACAATGATGAAAATGAAATATTATACCAATTTTTAACAAAAAATAAATACTTTACAAAGGAAAGTTTATTTAATTTATTAAATATTGACAAAATTTCAATTGAAAAAATATTTAACAGGCTTCTGTCCAATCAGATAATAGCGCTTTGCGCATTTACACCAACTGATGCCCTGCATTTTCTGGATAAAATAAATATAGGCAATAAAGAAAATTCTGTAAGCGGGGTAAATAATCTGGCAAAAAAATCAGATTTAGACTCACAGATGCTTTGTAATGACATATTATCAAATGTTAAAGAAATAATTATTGCTGGAATTATTGAATATCTCATTAAACTGCAACAAAATGACTTTCCTGCAAATCTTATATCAGGTCTTGAAAAGAACAAATACCTTGATATTAATTTCAGCTTAAAATTCCCGATAGTGGGGCTTGGCGCCGCCTCACCTTATCTTCTCGATGGTGTTGATAAAATTCTTGGAGCTAAAATAATATTTCCTGAATTT
>DYOW01000056.1 GCA_020720325.1 Desulfobulbus propionicus | reverse complement strand
ATAAATAATAGAAGTAAATTATTTTGTCAATGGTGAAATTTTAATTTTTATAAAAATTATATTTATTATCTTTTATAAATTTTTTTATAAATTCATGCTGGATTAATTGAGCATGCTTATGACTATTTTAGCAGCCTCTTCAGATGCTTTTTTTTCACCGATTTTTTCCGTTACTTCATGAAAAATTTTTTTCATTTCCATGATTTTTTCAGGGGAATTTAAGATTGAAACTGCGGTTTCGGAAATGGTTTCCGGGTTTGCCTTATCAAGCAATAATTCAGGGACAACCTCTTTTCCGGCAATTAGATTAACAAGGGATACAAAAGGGACTTTAATGAGTTTTTTGGCAATATAAGATGTGAGAGGGGATAATTTGTATGTGACAATTAACGGTGTCCCTAACAGGCATGTTTCAAGGGAAACCGTGCCTGATGCAAGGATACACAGGGAAGATGCGGATATTGCAAGGTTGGTATTATCCCTGACAAATTTTATATCCAATTCTTTTTCTTTAAAATCTTTAATGGAAAGCAGAAAAGATTCTTCGATATTAGGCGCCAATGGGACTATAAACTGAATATCTGCTATTTTATCTTTAATAATTGCAGCGGAATCAATTAATAGCGGGAATATTCTTTTGCACTCGCCATCACGGCTTCCGGGCAATAGCGATATAATGGTCTGGTTTTTATTAATATTGTTTTTTTTAAAAAAATTGATTTTTTCAGTTTCAGAAAAATTTCTGACAGAATCTTTTAAAGGGCTTCCCACATACTGCGCGTCTAATCCGTGTTTTTTAAAATATTCTTCTTCAAATGGCAGTATTACAGCCATTTTATCAACAAATTTTCGTAATTTTTTTATTCTGCCCTCTTTCCATGCCCAGACCTGCGGAGCAATGTAATAAAAGACCTTAATTCCGAGTTTTTTTGCCTTCATTCCTATTCTCATGTTAAATCCTGGATAATCAATAAGAATCAGGAGGTCAGGACGGTTTTCCCTGAGAAATTTTTGGGTTTTAAGGTAGGCATTGGAAATTGGTTTAATGTGCTGGAGTATCTCTATTAATCCCACCACAGCAAGTTCCCTGTTATCTGAAATAAGATTTAATCCCTCTGAGATCATCTCTTTTCCGCCAATGCCTGTAAAGACAACGTCAGGAGATAATTTTCTTATTTCCCGCATAAGACCAGCGCCGTGGATGTCTCCTGAAACCTCGCCTGCGATAATAAAGATGTTTTTTTTGCTCATTTAAAAAAAATAACCCCCTCTCAGAGAGAAGGGGTATATTTAAATATTAAAAATAAATTAAATTATTACCACCATGAAACTGTCTGATCTGCTTCGTAAATCATTTGAACAAGCATATCATAATTTGGCTCGTTTTCATAAAGCTTAAATTCTTTTACTTCTCTGTCTCTGTTAAGAATTTCAACAAGTTTTTTGGTGTCTTCGTTGGCCTCGTTTCTGTAAACATGAAGGATTTTCATTTTTTTTGCCTCCTATATTACTCTGCGCACGCAGGTGGCGGTGTTTTTGTCTGTTTTGGGAGACCGTAAGGAATAATAATATCCGCTTCTCTGAGTCTCTCTCCAAGCTCTTCTATTGTTATTTCAGTAAGCGCATCTTCAAGACCTTCTGGAGAAGGAGCTCCGCATGTGAGAACATCACCTTCCATATCCCTTACCCAGCTAATGTTTTCTTTAACATATTCTGAGAATCTTGGGAATTCACCGTTCATTATTACTGAATTTGCATAGTGGTTTTCAACAGCCTGTCCAAGTGATGATCTTATTCCGTCACTGGCGTATATTCTGTTTGGGAGAAGAAAGTATATTTTTTTTGATGACATGATTTTCTCCTTTATTCTTAAAGAAATAAAACTTTATTGCATTCATCAAGGACAGCGCCAAGATATGCCTGTGTTCTCATTTGTCTTGGAACAAGGCCTTTTGGCACATCTTTTTCAACATCATAACCTTCGCAGGTGTAGCTGTCTGCGCATATCGCAATATCTTCAAGGTCGCAAAGATTTGCAAGACATGCAAAGTCAGGATGTTTTGTGAGATGAATGGATTTGAATGTAAAGAACACCATTACCTTTTTTCCTGCTCTTTTTGCTGCCTTTGCAACACCAAGAACATGTCTCATATATTGAGGCGAGGTAACTACAATACCCATTTTTTCGGCTTCAGATGACATAATACCTCCTGAAAAAATTTTAAAATAAAGCTGTTTGTCTTAGTTATTTTTTCTTAACATAAAAGCGAATAAAGCCTGAATCTTCTTTTTCGCCAAGATATTCATGACCACTTCTTGAGCACCAGCCTGGTATGTCATTTCTTGAGCCAGGGTCTGTTCCAAGAACTTCAAGTATTTCACCTGATTTGATCTTTTCAATCTCTTTTTTTGTCCTTAAAAGTGGCATTGGGCAACTTAATCCTTTTGCATCAAGTGTCATTGCAACTGATAATCCGTCTGGAGCTTTTTTGTTGTCGCTCATTGTTGTGTCCTCCTTATTTATTATAATTTTACATTTCCATTACAAACTTGCTGGTTTCTTCATTCCAGTCAATAACTAAATACCATAAAGCCATTGAAATCATAACAAGTATGATTGTTCCGCCATAACCCATATGGTCAGGCATATAAACGGCATAACCCAGTTTTTCCATTATACCCCATTCTCCGAAATAGTGCCTGAAAATAGAATTGCTCAGAGCAAATGTTAATATAACAACCCATAGTTTTATCTGTCCTTCAGCAACTCTCCATAGAGAACCGCTGCCGCATCCGCCTGCAACAACCATTGCTGTGCCGAAGATAAATCCTCCCACAAGAGAGCCCCATCCAAAGGCAGCTTCAACATATAGCTCAGTCTCTCTAAGTCCGCCAAATTTTAATAAACCAATACCTATTGTACCAAGAATAATGCTTACTGCAACAGCTTTTCCCATTGCAGCCTCGCCGGTCATAAAAGGTTCTCTGAAGCCGTTAACCATACAAAGCCTGCTTCTGTGAAAAACAAAACCAATTCCAGCTCCAATCAAGAGATATCCTGCCATTAACGGCACACCTTCAACTGAGCTGCCCGCATATAAATAGGCTGCCACAATAAGTCCAATAACAGCGACATAGCCGAGAAAAGGTGGAAGTTTATCAAGAAATGTCGGACCAGCAGGACCTGGCATTAAATGTTCCATTTCCCAGTAAATATATTTTAAGCCCACAATTACTCCAAGGATAAGTCCAATCATCATAGTAAATCCGCTTGCAGAAAGATTTTGAATGGCACAATAGAATCCACCTACATTGCATCCGAAAGCAAGCGTGGCGCCAAGCCCCATAAAAATACCAGCAATGGCTCCTTTCCATATTTCAAGCATTGGAGGCATTCTGAATGCAAATTCTTTTGCAATGACCGCAGAAATCCATGCGCCTGCAAGGAGTCCCAGATCCATAACCGATGATGAGTAATACAGAGCATGTTTAGGAGCTTCACCGTAAAGTCCGATTAAGTAAAAAAACCAATCAGCCCAGTTCCTGAGACCGCCCACAATTCCCCATGGTCTCTGCCAGATAACCATCAAGATTGCAAGAAATGCCAGAAGAATTCCACCCGTCATGGGTGACCATGTCTTTTTGAAAAATGCATTGTGAACCTCTGCAAATTTTTCTGTTAGTTTCATTTTATTAACCCCTTTATTTAAAATTAAAAAAAGTTATATTTAACAATAATTTCAAAAAATATTTTAACATTAAATTATAAAAATAAAAAAATATTTTTAACAAGTTTAAAATTTTATGTCAAGTTCTGAATTGAAATTCAGAAAAATAAATTAGGAGTTGCCAATATGTATTTTGAAAAAATCTTTTGTTTTTGTGTTTTTTGTTTGTTTTTTATGGTCTTAAGCGGAGTTAGCATTGATGCGGCAGAAATTTTGCCTGAGCTTTATAAATTTAATCTTCCAAACGGATTATCAACAATAATCAAGAAAAATCATAGATCCCCAGTGGTTGCAGTGCAGGTGTGGGTAAAGGCCGGAAGTGTTTATGAAACTGATAAAGAAGCCGGCATAACCCATTTAATTGAGCATATGCTTTTTAAGGGAACAGACAGGAGAAAAACTGGTGACGTCGCAAGGGAAATAGAATCAGTGGGAGGCTCAATAAACGCCTTTACATCCCTTGATTACACCTGTTATCACTGTGAAGTCCCAGGGGAACATCTTAAAACAGCCCTTGATGTGCTTTCAGATGTGGTCTTTCACTCAAAATTTGACCCTAAAGAGCTTGAAAGGGAAAAAGAGGTGGTGCTTGAGGAATTAAGGATGAGGGAAGACAGACCTGAAACCAGATTGTCAAGGCTTGTTATGGAAAATGTATATATGCTTTATCCCTATAAAAGACCTGTGATTGGTTATGTTGATACAGTGCGTTCGTTTACACGTGAAGATATTTTAACTTATATGAAAAGAAGGTATAAAAATCAGTATATCAGACTTGTTGTTGTGGGTGATGTTGATGTTGACAACACAATTCAGGCTGTGTCCGAAACCTTTGGCATAAGATATGAGGACAATAATGTGACAGGAATAACCGAGGAAAAATTTGTAAATGAGCCAAATCAGATTGCTCCAAAGATAAAATCTGACAAAATGGAGGTGCAACAGCATTATATGTCCCTGGCTTTCTCAGGCATTCCTGATGTTAAACATCCTGACGTTGCAGGACTTGATGTGCTTTCTTCCCTTCTTTCAGGGGGATACAGCTCTGTTCTTGTGAGGGAATTAAAAAATAATAAGATGCTTGTTCAGAAAATCGACACATCATCATTTACCCCGCAGGGACCTGGTTTTTTTGAAATTGAGGCTGTTCTTCAGGGTGAAAAGCTAAAATCCGCTCTTGAGGAGATTTATTATTATCTTGACAGACTAAAAGAAAACCCTCCTTCACCGGAAGAATTAAAAAAAGCAAAGTTAAATGTCACAGCTTCTTTTGTGTATAGCCTTGAAACAATGGAGGGTGAGGCAAGAAAAATAGGCACATTTGAGATACTTACAAATGACCCTGCCTCTGAAAGACAATATCTTGAAAGGGTAAAATCCGTTACCCCTGAGGACATACAAAGGATTGCAAGGCTTTATTTCAGCCCTGAAAAGGCGAATTTAACCCTTATTCAGCCATTAAATTCACCTGATTTTAACGCTACATCTGAATTTTTAATGAATATTGCCAAAAAGGCTGAAGAACGTGTAAATCAGGAATTTGATAAGAAAAAAGACAAAAAAGAGGAAAAAATACTTAAAACCAGGATTTCATCCGGTCTTGATGTTATAATTCTTGAGTCAAAGGAAGTGTCTTCTGTGTCTTTTCAGGCGCTTTTCTGGGGGGGCTTAAGATATGAAAATCCTCAAAACAACGGAATTTATAATTATCTTGGCCAGTCATGGAATAAGGGCACAAAAAACATGACCGCCGAGGAGTTTGCGGCGGAAATTGACAGGCTTGGCGGCGGGCTTTCAGGCTATTCAGGTCAGAATACCTTTGGAATAAACGGAAAATTCTTAAGTGAAAATATAAACAGAGGGCTTGAATTATTTTCTGATATGATACTTTATCCAAAGTTTTCCCAGGAAGAAGTTGAAAAACTAAGACCTGTTATTATTTCTCAGATAAAAAGCCAGGAGGACAGCCTAAGCTCTGTTGCAGTGCTTGAGATGAGAAAGATGGTTTTTGCGCCTCATCCCTATGCTATGAAAATTCTTGGAAGTGAAGATATTGTAAGAAATATCAGGTCTGAAGATTTGATAAATATATGGAATGATTTTGTAAGACCTGATAATGGAATCCTTGTGATTGTGGGCGATGTCAACAGGGAGGAGATATTAAAAAAACTTGAAGAGCAGCTTGGTATCGCAAGGTGGAAAAAAGAAGCTCCGCTTAAGAAAATCACACCTCAGCTTCCTGCGCCAGTAATGTCAAATAAAATAAGCATAATACCAAAGGACAAACAGCAGGTTCACCTTATTCTTGGCTTTCCGGGTCTTACCTTTGATAGTCCTGACAGATTTTCCCTTGAGGTTCTTAATTCTATTCTTGCAGGTCAGAGCGGAAGGCTTTTTATGACACTTAGAGATAAGGAAAGCCTTGCTTATGGTGTTTCTTCTTTTATTAATCCGGGTATTGAGGCAGGGGCTTTTGCTTTTTATATCGCATGCGCTCCGGATAAAAAAGATGATGCGATAAGGGGGCTATGGAGGGAAATCACAGAGATAACCAATGCTCCTGTCACACAGGCAGAGCTTGACAGGGCAAAGAAATGGATTACCGGAAACCATATCATTGATTTACAGACAAATTCATCAAAGGCCCTTGATATGGGAGCAAATGACCTTTATGGACTGGGCTATGATTATTCTAAAAAATACATACAGTCTATTAATGCAGTGACCATTGAAAATGTTCAAAATATTGCAAAAAAATTGTTAATGCCTGATAAATATGTTTTAGTTCAGGTTGGACAATAAAAAAAATGTCAAGAACCATAAGCCTTATTGTAAAAAAAGATGCAAGGGACATAGACCTGTTTTTTTCCTATATAAAGGATAAGCTGTCCTATCATAATATTAATATCTTAAGGGATGAAATCACTGAAAACTGCGATTCAGTAATTGTCCTTGGAGGGGATGGGACTCTTTTGCACGTGGCATATAAGGCTTATGAGTATGATTTGCCAATTCTTGGGATAAACATGGGAAATCTTGGTTTTTTAACAGAAGTTAATAAGGACGAGATAGATCATGCGATTAATTGTCTTATTAATAATGAGTTTGAGATTGATCCAAAGATGATGATTGAGGTAATCTTAAAAAGGGGCGGGGATAAAGGTAAGACAGAACGCTATTTTGCCCTTAATGAGGTTGTTATACTAAAGGGAAGCACAGGTAAGATGATAACGCTCTTTACAAGGGCAAACAATCAGCTTATTTCCCATGACAGGGGAGACGGTCTTATTATATCAACTCCAACAGGCTCAACTGCCTATAATCTTTCAGCAGGGGGGCCAATTGTACATCCAAGGATTGAGGCATTTCTACTGACTCCAGTCTGTCCTTTTACACTTGGCTCAAGACCTATAATGATTCCCGCTGATATGGAAGTTGAAATAAAGGCGGGACACAATGATAATATTGTTAATATTATTATTGACGGCCAGCACGATGTGGACTTAAACAGCCCGGATACCCTTATTGTAAAAAGGGCTCCGGGTTATTTGAAACTTTTTAAGTCCCAGAAAAGGGACTATTTTACGATTTTAAGGGAAAAACTCGGCTGGTCAAGGCAGATGGGAGTTTAGATTAAACTTCGCCTTCTTTGTGCTTAAAGCTTGCAAGAAGTCTTTCTTTTTCCTTTTCCATTGCCTCTTTGCCTGCCGCAACTGCAGAGGCTATAATTGTTTTTTGTTTGTCTGCAAACTCCTGACCCTTGTCAAGCATTTCATTTGCTCTTTCTCTTGCGGTTTCCGCTGCTTTTTGTGCGCTTTCATATGCGGTGTTAACCCCATCTGAAATCATTTCCCTTGTTTCCCTTCCTGAACGCGGAGTTAAAAGAGCTGTCATTGCAGCGCCCATCATTCCGCCAAGGAAAAAAGTAAAAACAACTGAGCCTAATGAGTACCTTCCGTCAAAACACATTTTATTTTCCTCCTTTGTTATTAAAAATGGTTTCTGTTAAAAATTCCAGAGAACCTTTTAAGCCGGTAGCCATACTTGAAACCTGAATTGCAAGCCCTTGCAGGCTTTGTATTACTGTATCCGAAAGTTTTATAATATGCAAAGCCCTTTTGTTAGCCTCGTCAAAAATCTCTTCGGTATCGCTTACCTTATGTTTTATAAAAAGAGACATGTCATTTATATCTTTTGTTACATTATTTGCGTTGGTTAAAATCTGGGGAAGCTGTGAATTAAGGTTATTGTTTATATTTCTTCCCAGATCATTATATGTTTTGGAGACATTTGTCACCTCAATAAGAAGAGGTTTAATATTTTCTGTCTTAGATTGTATGTCAATAAGTGTTGTGTTTACATTTTTTTCAACAGATTCAAGGGAAACAATCACCGGTTCTATTTTGGTGATTAAACCTTCAATATTTTTGAGGCTTGAAACAACTGAAGTTTGAAGCTCTGTTATATTATTTTTTAATGATGCCAGAAATTCGACTATTTTAATTGATAAATAAAGTAGTGTCAGGGCAATAATAAAAAAAGATATGGATAAGAGATTTATTTTTAGTTCCAATTTTTCCCCCTGAAATGTATTCTTAAACTTTATTTTAATAATTTTACTTTAAAATGCAATAGCATAATTTAATATTGGATAAATTAATGAGATTTGAACATAAACTGATTCCCGCAAAGATTATTGAACGCAAAAACCGATTTGTTATTGAGGCAATGCTTTCTGATAATGAGATTGTCTTTGCGCATTGCCCCAACTCAGGAACCCTTGACACCTGTTACGAAACCGGGTGCGAGATATTTTTGTCTGAGTCTGATAACCCAAAAAGAAAACTTAAATATACATGGGAGATTTCAAGGCTTGGAAATACTATGATATTTGTAAACACCATAAGGACAAACAGGGTTGTTATTGAGGCAATAAAAAATGGAATTATTCCTGAACTTTTCGGATATGAAAGCATAAAGCCAGAACCGGTTTTTGGAGATAATAGCCGTTTTGATGTTCTTCTTGAAAATCAGCTAAATAACAGAGAAAAATGTTATGTAGAAGTAAAAAATGCGACTTTATTTCATGATAAAAAAATAAAATTTCCTGATGCAAAAACCAAAAGAGGACAAAAACATCTTAATCTTTTAAAAAAAGCGAAAATGGAAGGTCACAGGGCAGTTATTTTTTTTCATATCGCAAGGACAGACGGGGATTTTTTTTCTCCTGCCGACCATATTGACCCCCTATACGCTAAACTTTTAAGGGATGCGGTGGATAGCGGCGTGGAGGCGCTGGCGTACAGAAGCAAAATAAGCAGCTGTGATGTTAGTATTTTTGAGAAAATACCAACAATATTATGAGTTTTTTATATGTAATATAAAAACTTGTTTTTTTATTAATTAAGAGATAATATTTATATAATTAATGAATATTGTTTGGTAGTTATGCAATTTGAATGGGATAAAGAAAAGTCCAGAAAAAATTTAAAAAAGCATAAAGTCTCCTTTGATGAGGCTTTAACCATATTTTACGACCCTTTATCTGCGACTTTTTATGATCCTGACCATTTACCTGAAGAAAGGTTCATAACAATTGGATATTCCTGTTATGGACGGTTACTTGTTGTATCCCATACAGATAGAGACGGAATAATTAGAATAATTAGCGTAAGGCTTGCAACAACGCATGAAAGGAGAAAACATGAAGGCTAAAAAGAAAAAAGCAGGTGATGAATTACGCAGTGAATATAATTTTGATTATTCAAAAGCTTTTCGTGGTAAATATTTTAAACAGATTAAGGAGGAAGGCGCTAATGTTGTCAAGCTTGATCCGGATGTGGCAAAGGTATTTGTTGATTCCGAATCGGTCAACAATGCATTGAGGTCACTTCTTCTTTTAATGAGAAAAACCAGAAAATTAAAAAAACACCAAAGGACAGCCAATATTCAAAGTTAATTTATATTTTTTTTATATTTCTTTAATTTAACAACAAAGGGGATGAGCATGATAAGCATTGAAACTGTTGCAACCATAAAATACACTGACCAGAAACCTGGGACTTCAGGGCTTAGAAAAAAGGCAAGCCATTTCAAACAACCTCACTATCTTGAAAATTTTGTTCAGTCAATTTTTGACCACATAAAGATTAAAACATCATCTGAGAATACCTCAATAGTAGTGGGAGGTGACGGACGATATTACAACCGCGAAGCTATCCAGATAATATTAAAGATAGCAGTCGCAAACAATGTGGGCAATATTATGGTGGGAAAAAGCGGGATTCTTTCAACTCCTGCCGCTTCAAATATAATAAGAAAATATAATCTTACAGGCGGAATTATATTATCTGCAAGTCATAATCCCGGCGGTGTAAACGGCGATTTTGGCATAAAATTTAATACTGAAAATGGCGGACCCGCTCCTTTGAGCGTTACAGATGATATATTTACAAGGTGCAGAGAAATTGAGACTTATAAAACAGCGCTTTGCGATTATATCAATATTGACGAGCTTTCAGAATCTAAAATATTAAATACAAATATAAAAATATTTGACCCTGTTATTGATTATGCCCTTTTAATGCAGAATCTTTTTGATTTTGACATAATTAAAGCGATGTTTTCCAATGGAAATTTTCAGTTCATCTTTGACGGCATGAATGCTGTCACAGGTCCGTATGCTAAAAAAATATTTGAAGAAATGCTTGGAGCGCCAAAAGGAAGTGTTATAAACGCAATTCCCCTTGAGGATTTCGGAGGCGCTCACCCTGACCCAAATCTTAAACATGCAAAAGAAATATCAAAGATTATGTTTTCAGAAAACCCATATAACCTTGCCGGCGCATCTGACGGTGATGGAGACAGAAATATGATACTTGGTCCGAATATTTTTGTGACACCAAGCGACAGCCTTGCCATAATAACTTCCTGTTCTGATCTTGCTCCCGGTTACAGGGGAAGGCTAAAAGGCGTTGCCCGTTCAATGCCCACAAGCTGCGCTCCTGATATTGTGGCTGAAAAACTTGGCATAAATTCCTTTGAAACCCCCACAGGATGGAAGTTTTTTGGAAATCTTCTTGACGCTGGCATGGTTACGTTCTGCGGAGAGGAAAGTTTCGGGACAAGCTCTGACCACATAAGAGAAAAAGACGGGGTTTGGGCTGTTCTTTTCTGGTTAAATATCCTTGCCTCCACAAAAAAATCAGTTCCTGAGATTGTAATGGAACACTGGCAAAAATACGGAAGAAATTATTATTCACGGCATGATTATGAGGAAATAGAATCTGATAAGGCAAATGCCCTGGTTGATAATCTCAGACTAAAGCTTTTTGACCTTAAGGGTAAAGATTTTATGGGGTTAAAAGTGGAAAATGCAGATGATTTCCAATACACTGATCCAATTGATAACAGCGTGACCACAAGACAGGGCATAAGGATAATTTTTACAGATAAATCACGAATTATTATGAGGCTTTCCGGAACAGGTACAAAGGGGGCGACATTAAGGCTTTATCTTGAG
Organism: Desulfobulbus propionicus; assembly: GCA_020720325.1. Lineage (GTDB taxonomy): Bacteria > Desulfobacterota > Dissulfuribacteria > Dissulfuribacterales > DYOW01 > DYOW01. Next base: position 2,496 of record DYOW01000056.1, on the reverse strand, counting down.
AAATACGAAACCAATCAGGATAAATTAAATCTGCCAACTCAGGATGCGCTTTCTGATCTAATAGCTTTGGCGGAGCAAATAGCAGAAATAAAAAAATATACAGGCATGGACAAACCCACAACAATCACTTAATTTATAAATTATAAAAAAAATGACATTGTTAATTTCGTATAGTTTGTGTGATATGAGATTGCTTCACTTCGCTCGCAATGACAGGATTATTTGTCTTTGCGAGGAATGAAGTGACGAAGCAATCTAATTTTTAGAGGTTGCCTTAATTAATAAAGTCAAAAAAATTATAAAAAAAAGGAGTAATGCATGAAAAAATCAATTTTTTCGTTAAAAGGGCATTTTTATCAATTTTTTTCCGTTTTTGTTTTTTTGATTTTATTTGTTATTATAACCTCGTGTGGAAGACAGGGACTTGCAATCCAAAAGGGAACGCCTGGACTTCATGATTTTAAGGGCGAGGCAATACTTGGGAGCAATCCAAAGTCAGAGGTAATATCAATACTTTGCGCAAAGGATATAAAAAACATCCTTAATGAAACCTCTATGGATAATGCTACCAAAGCAGAATTTAAGGCTCTTGTATGCGGCTCCGAGGCAAATCAAATGGCATTTTATGAATTTTATTGTAATCTTCCAAAAGAGATAAAACATCAGGTTATTATTGAATTTATGTTCTCAGGTTATAGTTTTGGCAACTGTGGCTGAGGTTAACAACATATTATTTTTAGTTTAAAAATAAAGAAAAAGTAAATAGAGTTAAGCTCTAAATAAGTTAAAAAAGGATTGGCTATATGTTTCTTAAAGATTTTACAGTTGGTCCCCTTCAGGTAAAGGCATATTTACTTGCATGCAAAACCACCCAAAATGCAATATTATTTGACCCGGCAGGCAGTGAAGAGATTATAGCCAATGAGATTTCAAAAAAAGGATTTACCCTTAAATACATAGTTAATACCCACGGTCATCCTGATCATACCTGCGGAAATAAAAAAATGAAGGAACTGACTGGCGCGCCTGTTTTAATGCATAAAGATGATGACGAACTTTTCAGGTCAGAAGCTGTCGCATCGCTTTTCAGGGGATGGGGGTTTGAGCCGCATCCACCTTGTGATAAACATATAAATGAAGGCGATATTATCAATGTTGGAAATCTTAATTTTAAAGTGATACACACCCCCGGTCATTCCCCTGGTTCTCTTTGTTTTTTTGGCGAAGGATTTGTTGTCACTGGTGATACGCTTTTTGTGGGCGGAGTCGGAAGATATGACCTGCCTGGCGGTGATTATGACACACTTTTACGCTCTCTTAAAGATAAGGTCATGACTTTGCCTGATGATACAAGAATACTACCTGGTCATGATTATGGTGACAAACCCATTTCTACAATAAAAGAAGAAAAAAAGACAAATCCTTATATATCTCAATTTTTTTAAAATTATTACCTGACTTTGAATTTAGACTTTGTTCTTTGCGGCAGAGCTTCTTTAAGTTTTTATGATAATAATTACCTTAATTTTTAAAATAAAATATTAAGGAGAATCCCAAAATGCAATTAATTCTTTTAATCCTAATTTTTAGTTTATTGTTTGCTGCATCTGTCATGGCTGTGCAGACACATATCACTGTCAGGATTTTAAGCAAGGATGCAAAATTTATTGGAACTGGCATGGGCGGTGTTTCAGTTGTCATTAAAGATGTTGACACAGGAAAAATACTTGCTGAAGGGGTTGTTTCAGGATCAACCGGAGATACAAATCTTATAATGAAAACCCTAAAAACACGCAATATGAGGCTTTCCGATGAAAAAACCGGAAAATTTGAGGCAGTAATTGATATAGATGATCCAAAATTGGTTGAGGTCACTGCTTTTGGGCCTCTTTCACAAAGACAGTCAGCCAACAGAATTTCCCAGACAATGTGGGTTATACCAGGAAAACATATATCAAATGGAGACGGATGGATGATGGAAATGCCGGGCTTTGTAGTTGATATTCAAAACCCGCCAGCCCTTATTAAACTTAAAAATGTGCCACAGGAAATAAAATTTCATGCAAATATCACTATGATGTGCGGCTGTCCCATTGAACCAAACGGCTTATGGGATGCAAATAAATTTGAAATTAAGGCAGTCGTTAAAAAAGACGGGAAGATTTTAACCGAACTTCCAATGTTATATGCTGGAAAGACAAGCCAGTTTGAGGGCGTTTTTAAGGCTGAGGCAACTGGCACATATGAAGCTTATGTTTATGCCTATGACGCTTCAAACGGAAACACAGGCGTTGACATGGCAACTTTTGTTATAGAAAATTAAAGCCACTGAAGATAAATCAGATTAAAACAATTGGCTCTATATGAAATATAGTGGGTAAATTATGGAAATTGATTTCATACTATAAAATACTATTCACCCTCCCCTTAATCCCCTCCCATTAAGGGAGGGGAAATTTAATTGCTCCCTCTCCCCTTGTGGGAGAGGGTTGGGGT
>DYOW01000055.1 GCA_020720325.1 Desulfobulbus propionicus | reverse complement strand
AACACTCTCAATAAATTAAATTTAATTTAGATAACTTTTGTGTTAATATACCTATAAAACAAAATTAACTTTTTATTCTATGAGATTTTTTGAATTTCTATATAATTCCCTTGTAGCAACTTTTTCATTTAAGCTCAGGGCTTTTTTTACTATTCTTAGCGTTTCCCTTGGAATTGCCGCCATAACAATAATTGTTGCAGCCACAGAGGGAGCTTATCAGGAAGCAAACAAGATTGTCGCAAAATTCGGTCCTGATGCTGTTATGTTAATTAGCGGCGCAGAAGAAGAAAGGGCTCTTGGATCAAGAGAAAAAACTTTAACCCTTGACGACATGCAGGCTATAACAGATGCCTTTCCCACTGCTTATTTTATTGTCCCTACAAGTTCGTCAGATGCAACATTAAGCCATAAAAACAAAAAATATTCCTCAAGAATTATTGGGGTTGGGGAAAATTACACTGATGCCTGGAACTGGCCTGTGGCGGAAGGAGATGACATAACCGAAGAAGATGTAAAAGCGTCAAAAAACATCGCCCTTATAGGGCAGTATACATCTGAAAAACTCTTTGGAAGCCAGGATGCTTTAGGTAAGTTTATGCTGATAAATGCCATTCCATTTAAGGTTGTCGGCATACTGAGCGAAAGAGGTGTAAGCTCAAGGGGGACAAATCTTGATGACAGGGTTGTTATTCCCATAACTACTTTAATGAAAAAATTCCTGAATGAAAAACAATATGTATCTTCCATAAGAGTGAGGTTTACCGACCAGGAACAACTTACAGTAAGGACTGAAGAATTAAAGGCTTTTCTAAGGGAGAGAAAAAAACTCCAGCCGGATCAGCCTGATAATTTCAGGGCGCTTTCACCCACTGAAATTATTAAATTTTTGGTTGCGCTTACAGGTTCACTTGTATTTTTTCTTGGCGCTACCGGGCTTATAACATTAATAATATCAGGCTTTGTCCTTGCAAATCTCTTTTTGCTTTCAATATCCGAAAGAAAAAGAGAAATAGGCATAAGAAGGGCAGTGGGCGCCCAAAAAACAGATATAATCCTGCAATTTCTCTTTGAAGCAATAGCTCTCACGTTCTGCGGCGGTATCTGCGGATTTTTAATTGCCTTTTCAGGTTCGGGACTTTTAACTTATATAGCGCAATTTCCCATCGTATTTTCCCCAAAGGCCTTTATTATAAGCCTTTTGCTTTCGATAACTGTGGGGATAATTTTCGGACTTCAGCCTGCCATTAGGGCATCTGAAATAAATCCTATTGAGGCTATAAAGTGATATTCATTTTATTTTAAAATCAATTTAATAAGCAATATCTCAATATTATCATCATTTGAAGAAATTTTTCTCTTTTTAACCCCTATATTAAAATCCCTGCCGCATAATTCAAGAAATTCTTTTAAGGATTTTCTGCCGCTGTCCTGGGCAAGATAGATTAATCCGTTGGGGGCAAGATATTTTTTCATAACATTAATCAAAGGTTCAAACAGTCTTTTGTGATAAATAAGCTCAGAACCAATAATAAGGTCAAATTTACCCAAATCCTCAGGTTTTTGCCAGTCAAGGAGTTGGCAGCGCACATTATCAAGTTTATTAAGCTGTGCGGAAATCCTTGTAAAATTTAAAATATCCTGCTGATAATCTGTTACTGTAACATCATAACCGTTGCTTGCCGCAATAATCCCTGAAACACCCAGTCCTGCCCCAAGTTCAAGGGTCTTTTTAGGTTGAATATCCTTTGTTGCAACTAAAAACTCCCCAAGAATTACAGATGCGTCCCAAATCTTTACCCAGTAAGGAAAATCCAATGAATCGGAAATATCGGCAGTCGCAAGCGCAGAGGTTATATCACCTGGCTTTAAAAACAAATATTCCTTTGAATTTATCTTAATACTCTCAATTTCAGGGGAATACTTTTTTGCCATATCTTTGTAGATTGTTGCATAACTATCTGGTATAAGAGATAAAATATCTGTTTCCAAAATTTATTTTCCTTTAAAAAAATTAAAAAGTATAAAAAAAAGGGCGATTAGAAATCGCCCTTAATATAAATCAAAAACAAAAAAACTAAAATAAGTTAGTTCATCGTTCCCAATACAATTGATTTTTCATAGAATGCCCTTCCAGAACCTGCAGGGATCAGGCGTCCCATTATAACATTTTCTTTCAGACCTCTTAAGTAATCTATTTTACCTGCAATGCTTGCGTCAGTTAAGACCTTTGTGGTTTCCTGAAAAGATGCCGCTGAAATAAAGCTTTCAGTTGTAAGGGCTGCCCTTGTTATACCAAGAAGCTGGGATTCAGCTACCGCAGGTATTCCTCCTGCCTCAAGAACCCTCTGGTTTTCATCTTCAAATCTTCTTCTTTCAACCTGCTCGCCCTGCATAAAGGCGCTGTCATTAACCTCGGTTATCTTAACCCTTCTTACCATCTGGCGAACTATTGTCTCAATATGCTTATCATTTATCTTAACACCCTGAATACGGTAAACCTCCTGAATTTCATTTACAAGAAACTGCGCCAAGGCTTTAATGCCTTTTATTCTCAAAATATCATGAGGATTTACATCACCGTCCATTAGAGGCTCTCCTGCCCTTATATAATCCCCATCTCTGACATTTATATGTTTACCGCGGGCAATCAGATATTCTCTTGATTCACCAAACTCAGGAGTAACTATAAGCTTGCGTTTTCCTTTTGTTTTTTGTTCATTTCCAAAGGAAACCGTTCCGTCAATCTCTGAAATCAATGCATATTCCTTGGGCTTTCTTACCTCAAAAAGCTCGGCAACCCTTGGAAGACCACCGGTGATATCCTTAATTTTTGTTGTTTCCCTTGGAATTTTAACAATTGCCTGACCTGCCTGAACTATATCGCCTTCATTAACCATAATAATAGCGTTAACCGGCAACTGATAGCGGGCATCGCTTTTTCCGCTGGCAAGCTTTATTGTCTTTCCATGATCATCTTTTATTGAAACACGGGGTGAATATTCGGTGGACTTTGACTGTACAACAACCCTACTGGATCTTCCGGTAAGTGTGTCAACTTTTTCCTGAAATGTCACTCCTTCTATGAGATCTCCATATTTTACCCTACCTGAAACGTCAGTAAGAATAGGTGTTGTAAAGGCATCCCATACGGCAATCTTATCACCTATTTTTATGGTCTGTCCTTCTTCAACAAGAAGCTCTGCTCCGTAAATAATAGGATATCTTTCTCTTTCCCTTCCGTCCTGGGCAAGAATTACGATTTCTCCGTTTCTGTTAAGAACAATAAGCCTTCCCTCAGGATTTCTTACAACAATAAGCCTGTCAAATTTTACTGAACCGCCGCCTTTTGTATATATTTCAGCCTGTTCTGTCTTGCCGCTTGCAATACCGCCGATATGGAAGGTACGCATTGTAAGCTGGGTGCCAGGCTCACCGATTGATTCGGCAGCTATAATGCCAATTGCTTCACCCATGGCAACAAGATGTCCCTTGGCAAGGTCTCTTCCATAACACTTGGCGCAAACGCCGTGTGACACGCGGCATGTAAGAACAGAACGTATGCTTACCTTTGAAATACCTGCTTCATCAATTTTCTTAACACCTTCCTCATCAATTTCATGACCGGATGCCACGAGAAGTTCACCTGTTATTGGATCAACAACATCCTCAAGGGCAACACGACCGAGGATTCTATCTCCAAGTGGCTGGATTATTTCACCTGCCTTAATAAGGTTTTCCATTTCAATGCCGTCAATTGTTCCGCAGTCAACTTCATGCACTGTGACATCCTGGGCAACGTCAACAAGCCTTCTGGTAAGATAGCCTGAGTTAGCAGTTTTTAATGCGGTGTCAGCAAGACCTTTACGGGCGCCGTGAGTGGATACGAAATATTCAAGAGCGCTTAATCCTTCCCTGAAATTTGCCTTAATAGGAGTTTCAATAATGGCGCCTGATGGCTTTGCCATAAGACCTCTCATTCCTGCAAGCTGTTTCATCTGGTCTTTGCTGCCTCTTGCGCCGGAATCAGCCATAATAAATATCGGGTTAAAGCTATGTGACTGGATTTTAGTTCCGTCTGGCATTGTAAAGGTATCTTTGGAAACTGTTTCCATCATTTCTTTTGTAACCTCTGCCAACGCCTTTTGCCAGATATCAATAACCTTATTATATCTTTCTCCGTCAGTAATAATACCTTCGGAATGTTGTATAGCAACTTCATCAACTTTTGCCTGGGCTTCATTTATGATAGTCCATTTTTTTTCAGGTATTTTCATGTTATGAAGGGCAATTGAAATGCCTGCATGAGATGAAAATTTATATCCGTTATTTTTAAGTCTGTCGGTAAAAATAATAGTCTTTTTTGGGCCGGCAAGACGGTAGCAGTTGTCAATTAGTTTTGCTATGTCTTTTTTTCTCAAGGTTTTATTAACAGCAGAAAAAGGAACTTCCGCAGGGACAATATCAAATAAAATAATCCTTCCAACAGTGGTTTCCTCAACTTTACCGTTAACTCTAACCTTAATTTGCGCCTGCAGATGGACATTTCCTGTTTCCCATGCCATTATCACATCATCTTGTGATACAAAATATTTACCTTCACCTGTCACACCGGGTCTGATCTGTGTCATATAATAGATTCCAAGGACAATATCCTGTGTTGCGACAATAATAGGGTCACCGTTTGCAGGTGATAAAATATTATTTGTCGCCATAACAAGGATTCTTACCTCTGTCTGGGATTCAACGGATAATGGGACATGAACCGCCATCTGGTCACCGTCAAAGTCAGCGTTGAAGGCAGTGCAAACAAGAGGATGAAGCCTTATGGAATTTTCTTCAATAAGTGTTGGTTCAAATGCCTGAATTCCGAGTCTGTGAAGTGTTGGAGCGCGGTTTAACATAATAGGATATTCCTGGATGATTTCATCAAGGGCATCCCATACCTCAGGGGTTTCTTTTTCCACAAGTTTTTTTGCGCTTCTTATGGTTGTCACAAGGCCTTTTTCTTCAAGTTTATTATAGATAAAGGGCTTAAAAAGCTCAATAGCCATTCTTTTTGGAAGACCGCACTGATGTAATCTTAATTCAGGTCCTGATACAATAACGGTTCTGCCTGAATAATCCACCCTTTTTCCAAGGAGGTTCTGCCTGAATCTTCCCTGTTTTCCTTTAAGCATATCTGAAAGGGATTTTAACGGTCTTTTATTGGGGCCAGTCACTACTTTGCCTCTTTTACCGTTATCAAGAAGCGCATCTACTGCCTCCTGAAGCATCCTCTTTTCATTTTTAATAATAATATCAGGGGCATCAAGCTCCTGAAGCTTTTTAAGGCGGTTATTCCTGTTTATAACCCTTCTGTAAAGGTCATTTAAGTCAGAGGTTGCAAATCTTCCGCCGTCAAGTGGCACAAGAGGCCTTAAATCAGGGGGAAGCACAGGAAGTTCCTTTATAACCATCCATTGAGGATTATTGTCGGAATCCTTAAATGCCTCAACCACCCTTAATCTGTTGCTTATTTTTTTTCTTTTGGTGTCTGATTTTGTGGTGATTATATCTTCTCTTAGAACCTTGGATAAATTTTCAAGCTCCATACTTCCGAGATATTCATTTACGGCTGAGGCGCCCATACCCACTTCAAATTTTTTTTCACCGTGCTGTTCCAATTTTTTCTGGAAATTTTCCTCATTTAACACAGAACCTACAGCCACATCTTCCACTGTGGAAGAAAGAACTATATAAGAATCAAAATATAAAACCCTTTCAAGCTCACGTAAATTTAAGTCAATAAGAGAGCCTATCTTACTTGGAAGGCTTTTAAGAAACCATATATGGGAAACAGGTGTCGCAAGGGAGATATGTCCCATTCTCTCTCTTCTTGCTTTTGCCTGAATAACCTCAACACCGCATTTTTCACAGACAATACCTCTGTGCTTCATCCTTTTATATTTACCGCAAAGACACTCAAAATCCTTTATAGGACCAAATATCTTTGCACAAAAAAGACCGTCCCTTTCAGGCTTAAAGGTTCTGTAATTTATTGTTTCGGGTTGTTTAACCTCTCCGAAAGACCTTTCTATAATAGTCTCAGGAGAAGATAATCCTATTCTCACAGACTTAAAAAGGAGAGGATCTTTTGGTTTGGTTAAAAAGAAAAAAGATTCTTCCATTATATACCCCTTTATTCCATTAATTCCATTTCAATACATAAAGCCTGCATTTCCTTTAAAAGAACATTAAAGGATTCAGGCAAGCCGGCTTCAAGGAAATTATTGCCTTTTACTATTTTTTCATACATCCTTGACCTTCCCGCGACATCATCTGACTTAACAGTTAGAAACTCCTGCAAAGCATATGCCGCGCCATAAGCCTCCATTGCCCAAACCTCCATTTCGCCAAGTCGCTGTCCGCCAAACTGGGCTTTACCGCCAAGGGGCTGCTGTGTGACAAGTGAGTAAGGACCTGTGGAACGGGCATGTATTTTCTCATCAACAAGATGATGAAGTTTAATCATATGCATAACACCCACTGTCACAGGTTCTGCAAAGGCTTCGCCGCTTCTTCCGTCATAGAGAGTCACCTGACCTGTCTCAGAAAAACCTGCGGCTTGTAATAATTCCTTTATTTTATCTTCCTTGGCGCCGTCAAAAACCGGGGTCGCCGCTGTTATTCCTTTTTCCAGTCTTATGCCAAGTTCTTTTATATCAGTATCTGTTAATCCGTTAAGTATTCCTGTAAGTTCTTCTTTGCTGTAAGCAAGGGCTAATTTTGCTTTAACCCCTATAATATCACCCTTTCTTGCAAGCGCTCCTATCTGTCTGCCGAGATTTAATAATGCCCATCCCAGATGAACTTCCTTTATCTGACCAACATTCATACGGGAAGGAACACCAAGTGGGTTTAAGATTATATCCACATTAGTGCCGTCTGCAAAATAAGGCATATCTTCTTCGGGAACAATAATAGAGACAACACCCTTATTGCCATGACGACCTGCCATTTTATCACCCACTTTGAGATTTCTTTTCATGGCTATATAAACATGTACTGTTTTTATTACGCCTGGCGGGAGATCATCACCTTTTTTGAGCCTTTCAATCTTGGATTCAAAAAAGCTTCTGATTCTTTCAGCTTCTTTTTCATACCAGTTAATTATTTCAAGAAATTGGGGATCCTGCCTTTTCTTGCCTTCAACTATTAGCTCTCTTAATCTGTGAAAAGGTATTGCGTTAAGAAGCTCAATTGTTATTTCCTGCCCCTCATTAACAAAGGTTCTTCCCCAGCTGTCTGTTATTGTAAGGGCTGCTCTTTTGCCTTTAAGTATCTTGCTTAATTTTGAAATAGCGCTTCTTCTCATAATATGGAGTTCATCTGCCTGATCCCTTTGTATCATTGCTATTTCCATATCTTCTATTGCCTGGGAACGAACATCTTTTTCAGTTCCTTTTCTGGCAAATACCTTTGCGTCTATTACAATTCCCCTGATTCCCGGAGGAACCACAAGGGAGGTATCTTTAACATCGCCTGCCTTTTCACCAAAAATCGCCCTTAAGAGCTTCTCCTCAGGAGAAAGCATTGTCTCACCTTTTGGAGTAACCTTTCCAACAAGTATATCTCCGGGTTTTACCTCAGCTCCTATCCTTATTATACCGCTTTCATCAAGATTTCTTAAGACTTCTTCGCTTAAGTTTGGAATATCTCTGGTTATTTCCTCTTTGCCAAGCTTTGTTTCCTTAGCTTCAACCTCAAATTTTTCTATATGAATTGATGTAAAAACATCATTTTTTATAAGTCTTTCATTTACAATGATAGCGTCCTCAAAGTTATAGCCTCTCCACGGCATGAAAGCAACAACAATATTTCTGCCAAGGGCAAGCTCGCCCCTGTCTGTGGAAGGTCCGTCAACAAGCACCTGACCTTTCTTTATTCTCTGTCCTGATTTTACAAGTGGACGCTGGTTAAGGGTTGTGGTCTGGTTTGATTTTTGAAACTTTGTAAGCTTATGAATCTCAACCTCAACCTGTAATCCCTCTGCCTCATCTTCATCGTAACCCACAACTACCCTTGTGGAATCAACATCTTCAATCCATCCGTCACGCTTTGCAATCACAACCATTCCAGAATCCCTTCCCACGATCCTTTCCATACCTGTTCCCACAATGGGTGAGGTTGTATAAAGAAGCGGAACTGCCTGACGCTGCATGTTTGAACCCATTAGCGCCCTGTTGGCGTCGTCATTTTCCAGAAAAGGAATAAGACCTGCTGAAATACTTACAAGCTGATTGGGAGAGACATCCACTGCGGTTATTTCTTCAGAAGGAACAATCAAAAAATCACCCCTTCTTCTTGCAGTGACAAGATCTTCAGAAATATAATTATTATTGCCAAGCTTTAGGGTTGCCTGCGCTATTGTTTCAGCTTCTTCCATATCAGCGGAAAAATATTTTATTTCATCTGTGACAATTCTATCCTTAACTATCCTGTAAGGGGTCTCAATAAAGCCATAATCATTTACCTTTGCAAAAGAACTAAGAGACACAATAAGACCAATATTTGGTCCTTCAGGTGTTTCAATGGGGCAAATTCTGCCGTAATGGGTTGTATGAACGTCTCTGACCTCAAAACCTGCTCTTTCCCTTGTAAGACCACCGGGACCAAGGGCGGATAATCTTCTTTTATGCGTTGTTTCTGAAAGGGGGTTTGTCTGATCCATAAACTGGGACAACTGGCTTGTGCTGAAAAATTCTTTTATTGATGAGATAACAGGTTTTGAGTTTATAAACTCATTAGGCATTATTGTATCAATTTCCTGGAGACTGAGTCTTTCTTTGATAGACCTTTCCATTCTTACAAGTCCTATGCGGTACTGGTTCTCAACAAGCTCACCAACAGATCTGACCCTTCTGTTTCCAAGATGATCAATATCGTCAACATTTCCAGATTCATCTTTTAATCTATTCAGGCGTTTTATTGTCGCAAGAATGTCCTCAGGATGTAATATCCTCATATCAGAAGGAAAATCAAGTCCAAGCTTTCTGTTAATTTTATATCTTCCCACATCGGAAAGGTCATAACTTTCTATATTAAAAAACAAATTATTGAATGTTTTTTCAACCTGTTCCATTATTATAGGGCTGCTGGGTCTTAATCTTTTATAAATCTCAATAAGGGCTTCTTCCCTGTTTTTGGTTTTGTCATGCAAAAGAGTATCTCTCATGGAAAGACCAACCTTAACTCCATCCACCATACCTACGGTAAAGATTGTGACTATCTCGGCAATGCCTTTTTCTTTTATTGAGATTAAATCCTTCACATTCATTTCAGTATTGGAAGATAATAAAACCTCACCTGTCTGGGGATCAATAACATCTTTTGCAAGTATTTTTCCTATAAGGTCAGAATCTTCGATTGGTATCCTTTCAATGGTAAGTTCATCAAGTTTTTTAAGGAGGGTTTTTGTAATTTTCTGATTTTTCTTTATTAAAACCTCACCTGTTTCATGATTTATTATATCTACTGATGCCCTTTGTCCCAAAAGGGTCTTTGGATTGATTTTTAGGTATGTTAAAGGACCATCAAAAACAAAGGTTTCGTGTTCATAAAAAATTCCAAGAATATCTTCGTAACCAAGGGCTTTTAATAGAATAGTTGCAAGAAATTTTCTTCTTCTGTCAATTCTTACGTATAATATATCCTTGGCGTCAAATTCAAAATCTATCCATGATCCCCTGCTTGGAATAATTCTTGAAGTATAGAGAAGTTTTCCGCTGGCATGGGTTTTCCCTGAGTCATGATCAAAAAAGACACCGGGAGATCTCTGTAACTGACTTACAATAACCCTCTCAATTCCATTTATTACAAAAGTGCCTGTTTTTGTCATTAAAGGGAGGGTTCCGAAAAAAATTTCCTGTTCTTTAATATCTCTTATGCTTTGAACTGAGTTTTCTTTGTCAATATCATATGTGACAAGCCTTACTACAACTTTTATGTTTGCATCAAGAGACATGCCGTTTACAAGACACTCATCAACGGAATATTTAGGCTCTCCTATGGAATAATCAACAAATTCAAGCTGGGATTGACCTGAAAAATCAGTTATGGGAAAAACACTTTTAAAAGCCTCGGTTAAACCGCTTTCTTTTTTTTGCTGGAAGTTTTTATGAAGAAAAAAATTATATGATTTCTTCTGAACTTCTATCAAATGCGGATTATCAATGACAATCTTTACTGTGCCAAAATTTCTTCTTAAATTAATGGTATCAATTGGATTCATAGCGGAAGGGTTTGCCTCCTAAAATGAGAATAAAAAATGCCCGCAAAAAGAGCGTAAATTTCTTAACACTCTCTTTTAACGGGCACGTCGTTTTTTTAAGTGAAAAAAAAGTTCAAAATTTTAAAATTGATCTCTTTTATTATTTAACTTCTACCTTAGCTCCGGCCTTTTCAAGAACATCTTTCATTTTCTGAGCTTCTTCTTTGGATACAGCTTCTTTAACAGGCTTTGGAGCGCCCTCAACAAGATCTTTAGCTTCTTTTAAGCCAAGACCAGTTAATGCCCTTACTTCTTTAATTACGTTGATTTTTTGTGCGCCAACTTCTTTTAAGATAACTGTGAATTCGGTTTGTTCTTCAACAGGCGCCTGTTCAGCCGCAGCAGCGCCAGCAACCGGGCCTGCTGCCATTGCCACAGGGGCTGCGGCGGTAACACCAAATTTTTCTTCAAGATCCTTTATTAGACCAGACAGTTCTAATACAGTCATATTTGATATAAATTCAATAACTTGTTCTTTTGTAACAGACATTTTATATCTAAAACCTCCTATTTTTTAAATTAGTTTTTTAATTTAGATAATATTAATTTATAAATTTTAATTGATTATGCATTGCCTTCGGTTACATTTGTCTTTTGTTCTTCAATAGCCTTGAAAGCATATAAAAGTTTTCTTGGAACTGCTGCAAGCACTGAAACCATCTGAGTTGGTGTTGCAATAAGAACTGAAAGTAACTTAGCAATAAGAACTTCTTTGCTTGGCATTTCGGAAAGAGACTGAACGTCTTCTGCATTAATGTACTTTCCGTTTAACACTCCGCCTTCAATCTTTACGGTTTCATTATCTTTTGCAAATTTTACAAGTAGTTTTGAAAGAGCAACCGGATCACTAATTGTAATTGCAAGAGATTTCTGTCCCACAAGATAGTCGCTTAATGGTTCAACTGGTGTTCCGTGAGCTGCTTTCTTAAATAAGGTATTTTTTCCGGCTTTTAATTCAGAACCTATGTCGCGCAGTTGCTTTCTTAACTGATCTGAAGTTGAAACTTTTAACTTGTTGTAACCGGTTAAAACTACAAGAGAAGCCTTTTCAAACTTATCTTTTAGTTCGCTGATCCTTTTTTCCTTTTCTTCTTTGGTTAAAGGCAAATTTTTATCCCCCCTTTCTGTTTTTCAAGAGAGAGACTTTTCTCTCGTCTCGGCAGGCGACCTTTAAACAAACATTTAAAAAATATTTGTACCTGCTTTCTTCGACAATTTATTTTTATATTACTATTTTTAATTACTATTATAAATTATGTAAAAGACTTTGATTCCTGGATATCTATCCTGATACCGGGGCCCATTGTTGAAGATAATGCCATACCTCTTATGTAGGTGCCCTTTGATGTGGAAGGTTTCATTTTTACCAATGTTTCCAAAAGTGTGACAAAATTGCTTTTTATCTTTTCATCTCCAAAAGAAACCCTGCCAATCGGGGCATGAAGAACGCCTGCCTTATCAACCCTGAAATCAACCTTTCCTGCCTTAATATCTTTAATTGCCTTTGTAATTTCAAAGGTAACAGTGCCTGTTTTTGCATTTGGCATCAAACCTCTTGGTCCAAGAATCTTACCAACTTTTCCAACAAGTCCCATTACATCAGGAGTAGCAATAACTTTTTCAAAATCAAGCCAGCCACCCTGTATTTTCAGAATTATATCCTCTGCGCCCACATAATCAGCGCCTGCTTCCTGCGCTTCCTTTTGTTTGTCAGGTTTTGCGATAACAAGAACCCTTGAAGTCTTTCCTGTTCCGTGTGGAAGCACTACAGAGCCTCTGATATTCTGGTCAGCCTTTCTGGGATCAACACCAAGTATTACGGCAGCATCAACACTCTCATCGAATTTTGCAAAATGTGTCTCAAGAACAAGTTTTATCGCCTCATCTATGGTATATTTTTTTGTTTCTTCAACTTTTTTCTTAACTTCTTTGTATTTTTTTCCTCTGAATGCCATAAATCACCCCTTTAATCTACGATTTCAATACCCATATTTCTTGCTGTTCCTGCTATTGTTCTCATTGCAGCATCAACAGACCCAGCGGAAAGATCAGGCATTTTTAATATTGCAATCTCTTCAAGCTGTTTTTTTGTAATTTTTCCCACCTTATCTCTGTTAGATACCGCAGAACCTTTTTCAATTTTTGCCGCTTTTTTCAATAAAATAGAAGCAGGAGGTGTTTTTAAGATAAATGTAAAGGATTTGTCGGAATAAATAGTTATTAAAACAGGAATTATCATTCCAACCTTATCCTGTGTCCTCGCATTAAACTCTTTTACAAATTGCATTATATTAACACCATGCTGACCGAGGGCAGGACCTACAGGAGGCGCAGGTGTGGCCTGACCTGCGGATAATTGCAATTTAACATATGCATTAATCTTTTTAGCCATATCTTTTTATTAATACTCCTTTTTAAAACTTACAAAATATAATCTATGAAACCTTTTGAACATGGGAAAATTCCAGTTCAACAGGAGTTGATCTACCAAAAATTGACACAAGCACAGATACTTTTCCTTTGTCAGGCTTAACTTCATCAACAAGTCCATGAAAATTGGCAAAAGGACCTTCAGTAACAATGACCTGCTCTCCTTTTTCAAAATGATATTTGGGAACTGGTCTCAAACTGCTTTCTTCCATCTGACTAATTATCTTATTTGCATCCGCATCAGAAAGGGGTGTTGGATTATCCTGACCACCTATAAAACCGCTTACCTTGGGGGTCTCTTGAATAAGATGCCACGTTTCATCGTTAAAATCCATCTGAATCAAAACATAACCAGGATAAACATTTCGTGATGATGTTTTTTTGACGCCTTTTACAATTTCCACTGTATTTTCAGTGGGCACAACAACCTTTCCGATTTGTGTCTGCAGATTATCCTGCTTAGACCTTTCTTCAATAGATGCCTTAACTTTTTTTTCAAAACCTGTATGTACTTGTAATATATACCACTTCATTTTTTCAAACAACTCTCAAAAATTATTTAACTAAAAAACCAACAAGTTTTGATAAAACAAGATCAACCATTCCAAGATATAGCGAAAAAAACAATGTTAATACAAGAACCGCCATTACAAGAGCAGAAGTCTCTTTCCTGGTAGGCCATGTAACCTTTTCAGATTCTTCCCTTACATTTCCAAGAAAAGACTTAAAAAGATTTAACCATGAAAAAATATCAAACGCTTTTGGATAAACGGGCTGATCCTTATCATCGTCGTCATCTCTTTTATTTTTCGCCAATTCTGTCTTTTTTTCTTTATTATTCACTTTCTGCACCAATATTTAATGGCGGGTCAGGAAGGATTCGAACCCTCAACCATCGGATTTGGAGTCCGCCGCTCTACCGTTAGAGCTACTGACCCAGTTTTTTATTTTGTTTCTTTATGAACTGTGTGTTTTTTATCAAAAGGGCAATATTTTTTTATCTGCATTTTATCAGGCATTGTCTTTTTGTTTTTGGTTGTTGTATAATTTTTCCTTTTACAATCTGTGCAGGAAAGAATGATTATATCTCTCATATAACTACCTTCTTAATATATTATTCTAATATTTTACTTACAACACCAGCCCCAACAGTTCTGCCGCCTTCTC
>DYOW01000054.1 GCA_020720325.1 Desulfobulbus propionicus | reverse complement strand
TTATAAGGAGGTCTTATGGGCAACGGTGACGGAATGAAAATCGGACAGACAGGAGTTTCTTCAGTTGAACAACCAGTTCAAACAGCCAAAACACAAGGTGTGTTAGGAGACAGGACAGTTGAGACTGGAACTGGAGCAACGCAACGCTCAACAAAATCCAGCGTCTGGATGAATGTAAAAATGTTTTTTGCCAAAGTCTTTGGTTCAAACGCAATGAATGTGTCTGCTCCCAAAAAAGACGATGAGACACCAGAGGGTTCTGTGAAGCAATGCCTTAGCGATTTAAGCAAGCGAAATGTTGATGTCCCAACGCTTCTTAAAGATTTAAGCCAGATGCACAATAAAATTTCACCTGAAGATTCTTATGGGATGGATGATCGTTTTACATCAAAGCAGGATATAATTAAAGAATCCACAAGAAATCTTTCAGATATGCAATTGTGGAGGTTATATAAAAACTTGGATTCAGACAAAGTTCTTGACCTTCAGGCAGGTCTTGGTCTTGTTCTTGGCGCTCAGGGAAGATACAGCGATGGCGCATTAAATGCTCGCAGTCATGTTGGAGGCTTATATGAAGAAATTAATTTGCTTAAATCAACTGTAAAAGACCAACTTAAAGAGCGTGGCTTTGATGTTCAAACAAAAGAACCAAAAGATATTAATTCATTAAAAGAAATTACAAGCTCCAATAAAACCGCCATACTGGGTCTTATTAATCACCTTACTCCGCTATATACTGGCATGAAAAAAGGAAATTGCAGCGAAGGATTTATGGCTACATTCAGAGAAAACTTCTTTGCGCCTCTTACAGATACACAATCAGACAAACATGAAATAGATGGAAAAAAAACAGGAACATGCACCGCATTTTATGTTGACTTTGAAAGACATCCAGAACGCAAACAAATTATTGTTGATGGAGAACAAGTTCCTCTTGCTACTACTTCGGATAAAGGAGCTATCAATGAAGGTCTTGACCATTTTCTTAAGTTCTGCAACAACGACCCTGATATGATGTATAAAGTGTCCCAGTATATGAACCAGTCATCTCTTGCTGGACTAAAATTTGGATATTATACAGATCATAATCCTATAAAACTTCCAAACGGAGTTAGTGGTGAACCAATAAAAGTCGTTGGTCAGGAACAAACCAATTATCTGCTTGAAAAAAAATCTGACGGCTCAATAGGACTTACAATAAACTGGAGCGCTCATGTTGAAGGGATACAGGACAGGCAGACTGGAGAAGTAACCAAGCTTGACCCAAATCTAAGCGTCTGTAACTTTACTATCAGCATTACAATTGACAAAGAAGGAAAAGTAACCATTGATAAGCCACTTAATTATGATTATTCCTTAAAAATGGCTGAAGACCAATAAAAACAGCGTTAAATCAGACAATTATTCCCTCTCCCCTCGTGGGAGAGGGTCAGGGTGAGGGGGTATAAAACTCTATTCTATCTCTGAGTTTTCCGAATCAGCCATGCTCATTCTCTTTAATTTTTTTCTAAGACCTTCCCTGCTTATTCCAAGCCTCTTAGCTGCCTCTGATTTATTGCCATTACACTCGTCAAGTATATTAAAAACATGCTTTCTTTCCATATCATTTATATTTTCTGGAAAATCATCAAAAACATCTTTTTTTTCAGTGTTTTGATATGCCTCAATTATATCCACTGAAAGGTCTTCGGGCATAATTGTGTCATTTACAGCAAGAGCCACAGCCCTTTCAACCTCATTTTCAAGTTCCCTGACATTTCCGCGCCAATCATATTGCATGAGATAATCAATAGCCTCACGGCTGAATTTTAGTGATTGCCTTCCAAATTTCTTACAAAACCTGTCAAGAAAGGTAATTAAAAAAATGGGAATGTCTTCTTTTCTTTCCCGAAGAGGCGGTATATTTATTTCAATAACTTTAAGCCTGTAATAAAGATCGCTTCTGAATCTTCCTTCGCTTATCTCTTTTTTCAAATCTTTGTTTGTCGCTGAGATTACCCGTATATCCACTGACACGGGCTTTTGTCCGCCGATTCTCATCGCCTCCCTTTCTTCAAGCACTCTTAATAATTTAACCTGTGCGCTAATGGGCATATCGCCTATCTCATCAAGAAAAAGCGTTCCGTTATGAGCCTGTTCAATCCTTCCTGCGCGCCTTTCAACGCCTGTCGCAACACCCTTTTCAATGCCAAAAAGCTCGGATTCAATAAGAGATTCAGGAAGGGCAGCGCAATTTAGGGCAACAAAGGGATATTTCTGACGGGAGCTGTTAAAATGAAGCGATTTGGCAATAAGTTCCTTTCCTGTGCCTGTTTCGCCTGTAATAAGAACTGTGACAGGGGTATCTGCCACCCTTTCCACAATTCTTATCAGTTCCTGCATTTTTTTGCTTTGTCCGATTATATTTTGCGGAGAGAAAACAAAACCAATGCTTTTTCTAAGTCCAAGATTTTCCCTTGCAAGGATATCTCTTGTTTTTTCCAGT
The DNA here is from genome assembly GCA_020720325.1 of Desulfobulbus propionicus. Classification (GTDB taxonomy): domain Bacteria; phylum Desulfobacterota; class Dissulfuribacteria; order Dissulfuribacterales; family DYOW01; genus DYOW01. Next base: position 11,527 of record DYOW01000054.1, on the reverse strand, counting down.
TCTATTCGGGTATTTTGAAGTTCTTCTATGTTTTTCTGGAGATTAAACTCCCTTGCCTCAACCTTTACAACCATCATGCCAAATGCCTCGGCAAGGGTGGTTATTTCTTCAGGGTATTGTCCCTTTTTTGTTAATTCAAAAAGCTCTTTAATGCCGTCATATCTCCCAAGGGAAATATCATTGCTTAGTTCTGTTAATTTAGCTAAAAGATTTGATCCAGAGGTATTTTCCATGATTTTTTTTTAAAGCAAGTTGTTTTTAATTTTAATTTTAATAAAAATATGTTAATTTGTCATTATTTTACAAAGAAAAATATAGTCTATCTCTAAAAAATATATTTTTAGATGTTACCTATAATATTTTTATTTTATAAATTTTGATTTATTTTAATTGTATTTTATGGATAATAATATCTGGCAAATGTTAATAGCGCTTTCAAACAGCGCCACAAGCGTTCTGGTCGCAGGATATCTGCTCACAAGAACCCCTTTTTTTTTACAAAAACCCCTACTTGAAAAGACTTATAATTTTAAATTAAATCTTTCTCTGATTGTTTTTTTTGGTTTTTTTTCCATATACGGGACACTTTCAGGATTCAGGATAGACAATGCTATAGCCAATACAAGATATATTGCCCCTGTTGTCGCAGGATTAATCGCTGGTCCTGTTGTGGGATTTGGCGCAGGTTTAATAGGCGGGCTTCACAGACTTCTTGACGGAAATTTTGCCTCAATCCCAAGCGCTATCTCCACTACAGTCGCTGGTCTTGCGGCAGGTCTATATTTTAAATATAAAATAAAAAACAGGGACGGATTTGCTGGTGTTGTTGAGGCATCTGTTTTCGCCCTAATAATACAGCTTTATCACCTTGGTCAGGCGCTTGTTTTTGAAAATTTTACAAGCTCTGATTTTGCCAGGGGATTCGCAATTGTTAAGGCTGTATTTGTGCCGATGGTTCTTGCAAATTCAATTGGCACAGGAATTTTTGCCTATATGATATCAAATCTTTACAATGAAAAAAAGACTTTGGATGAAAGAGATAATTTTTTAAAAATAAACACAAGGATAGAAAGCGAATTAAAGATTGCAACTGATATTCAGATGAGCATGGTGCCAACAGTGTTTGTCACTGTTCCGCATAAAGATGAATTTAAGCTGTTTGCGACAATGCAGCCTGCCAAAGAGGTTGGCGGTGATTTTTATGATTTTTTCCTTGTTGATGACGAAAAACTTTTTTTTGTTGTTGGCGATGTGTCTGATAAAGGTGTGCCTGCCGCTCTTTTTATGGCGGTTACAAAATCCTTTATAAAAGCCCTGGGAAAAACCGCTCATCAGCCGCACCAGTTACTCAATTTATTAAATCACTATATTTCAGAAGAAAATAAGACCCTTATGTTTGTCACAATCTTTTGCGGATACCTTAATTATAAAACAGGAGAGCTGGAATACACAAACGCAGGGCATAATCCCCCGATTATTTTGAGGGCAGACGGAAATGTGGAAATGCTTGAATTGCCGCCTGGCTGTGTTCTTGGAGTATCTTTTGGCGAGGAATGTAATTTCTTTTCTTCAAAAAAAATAAAATTAAACCCAGATGATATTATAATAGCTTATACTGACGGCATTACAGAGGCAAGAAATATTCAAAAAGATTTATTTTCAGAGTCGCGTTTGTTTGAGATAATAAAATCATTAAAAACAAAAGAACCTGAAGAAATTGTAAATAATATAGAAAATGCTGTAAAAAATTTTGTGGGAACAGCGCCTCAGGCAGATGATCTTACTGTTATGGCTTTAAGGTATAACAAAGCATAGAAAATTATATTTATTATGAACGATATTATCTGGCAAATGTCAATAGCATTATTAAACAGCGCCTCTGACGCTGTAGTCGCAGCCTATATACTTACCAGAACTCCTTATTTTAAACAAACACTTAATAAAAACAATGATTTCAGGTCTTCTCTTTTTCTTATTGTATTTTTTGGTCTTTTCTCTGTTTTCGGGACACTTTCAGGTTTTAAGATTGATAATGCAGTCGCAAACACAAGATATATTGCCCCTGTGATTGCAGGACTTATCGGAGGTCCTGTTGTTGGATTTGGCGCTGGTCTTATTGGAGGCATACACAGGTTTGCTTACGGCGGTTACACTGCATTTCCAAGCGCTCTTTCAACTGTTGTAGCGGGAATTGCGGCAGGAATTTATTTTCAATATAAAATCAAGAAAATAGAAGGTTATACCAATATTCCAGAGGCTTCTGTTTTTGCCCTGATAATCCAGATTTATCACCTGGGTCAGGTTCTGATAATTGAAGGTTTATCAGATTTTCCCAAGGCTTTTGAATTGATTAAAGCTGTTTTTATTCCTATGGTTCTTGCAAATGTTATTGGCACGGGTGTTTTTGCCTATATAATCTCAAATCTTTACAGGGAAAAAAAGACAATTGAAGAAAGAAATAATTTTTTGCAGATTAATACAAGGATAGAAAATGAGCTGAAGATTGCCACTGATATACAAATGAGCATGGTGCCCACTGTTTTTGTGACTGTTCCCAAAAGGGATGAATTTAAGTTGTATGCAACCATGAAACCTGCCAAAGAAGTTGGCGGTGATTTTTACGATTTTTTTCTTGTTGATGACGAAAAACTGTTTTTTGTAGTTGGCGATGTGTCTGACAAAGGTGTGCCCGCGGCGCTTTTTATGGCTGTGACAAAGACATTCATTAAAGCCCTGGGAAAGACTTCAATGCAGCCGCATCAGTTATTAAATATCTTAAATCACCATATTTCAGAAGAAAATAAGACTCTTATGTTTGTCACAATCTTTTGCGGATATCTTGACTTAAATACTGGAGAACTTGAATATTCCAATGCAGGACATAATCCCCCTGTAATATTAAAAAGTAATGACAATGCAGAGATGCTTGAACTCCCACAGGGTTGCATTCTTGGTATAAATTTTGGGGGAGAATGTGATTACTATTCTTCAAAAAAAATAAAATTAAATTATAATGATACAATAATAGTTTATACTGATGGAGTAACAGAGGCTAAAAACCCCAAAAAAGAACTTTTTTCCGAGTCCAGACTTCTTGAAACAGTAACAAACTTAAAACAAAAAAATCCTGAGGATATTGTGACTGGCATAGAAAATGCTGTTAAAAATTTTGCAGGAACAGCGCCACAGGCAGATGATATTACTGTTCTTGCAATAAAGTATAATAAGGAGTTCTGATTAAATGAAATATTTTACTATAGAAAAGATACACTTAAGTCCCCTCTCCCCTTGCGTGAGAGGGAATTGAATGATGTTGATTTTTCATAAAGGGTCTAAAAATAACTTTTTATAAAAATGGTTTTTTAATTTATATAAAATTTTTTAAAAAAAACAGAAAATTAATGGAGGAGATATGGTTGATAGAATTGACAGCCCATTTTCCACAAACACACAAAATTTTGACATTGAGCCTGATCGTGTGGGAGATATAACTGGCAGTTATAAAGGACAGGAGGTTTCTGTAAAATCTGATGCTTCCTCTATGATCGCTGATTCTGCCGAAGAAGTAACATTTGCCGCAAGCGAGAAGGTTGAAACAAAACTTGCCAAAAGAAAAATAAAAGGAAACAAGGAGTTATCTTCAGGCGCCACAGAGCAGGCTGAAAATTTTATAAAAAAACTCCCTGACATTGGAAATGTTGAAAAATTAAAAGACTTTCTTGTAAATCTTAAATCAAAGGATATAAAGGATTCAGGTCAGGCACGTGAGGCAGCTAAAGAATTTTTTAAGGATTTTTCCCATCAGTATGCTGCCCTTGAATTTGTCAAAGAGGCAATAAAGGACGACGATGACGCAAAAGAACTTTTAGAGATTGTGGATAAGGCGACAGGTGAGCTCCTTGAGGAACATGGTCCTGAAATCAGATCAGCGCTTAATATTTCTGAGGATGTTATAAACGCAACAAAAGATGGTCTTGGCGACACCCAGGAAGTAAGGGACTTTTACAGAGACACAGTCCTAGATTATGACGGCATTTCTCAAACTTTTAAAGATATTCAGACAAAATATAAAGATGAAGGCATGTTTAAGGCAATTGACTTTCTTATGAGCTCAATTGGTTCTGATTTAAGCTCTGGAAATCCTTCAATATCATCAACAGAACTCAAAAAAATAAATGATGATGTGTTTCAGTTAAGACTTATCTGTAATTTGCATAGCGACTGTCAAGCCTTAATTAATAAGATAAATAAGGAGTTTTAGATGTTTGTAAAAATTAGCGGCATAGAACTTTTGTCAAAACTCCTTGAATTCAAGGAGCAGAGGTCGCTTCTTGACACAACTGTCTTTAAGTTTGCTGATGATGCAATTCCTGGAAGCATTGAGGCAAAGATATATTTTTTAAGGGAATTTAAGGAACTTGCCGCTAAGATTCCCATAAAGGCTTTTGATAATCTTGAAGACAGGGAAAAACTTTTATCAACCATTCAGTCTGCCCTTGATCTTGCAATAAATAAAGAGGATGAGATGTTACAATGAGCTGGATAGAATCAACACTAAAAGAATTTGGAAATGATATCAATATAAATAACCTTGAATTCAATCAGGACGGCGTTATTTGTCTTGAATTTGGTGATGAAACGAGTTTTTATATTGAAAAGGGAGATGATTTTTTTATTTTATATCTTGCGGTTAAAATTCCAATAAATAAAAGCATCAGCCTTTCTAAAGCGCTTTCCATGACACATTATAAATATAACAGAAAATGGCAGATAAACGCAGGTTTAAGGGATGATGACACTATTGTGTTTATTGTCCGCATTGCGCCTGATGAATTTACTTTGCCCAATATTGAATCAATATTGGAGATGCTTAATAATATTAACGATGAGATGTATGGTTAAATATGTTTTATAAAAAATTTGAAATGATAATATTTGTAAACAGAGGAGCATAATGAAGATTAAAGAAGAAAATTTTGATAAATTTTTGATGGTCAGCCCTTTTGGAGAAATAGATGCTGTAACATCAACAGAACTGGAAGAATCGCTTACAAAAGGTGTTTCTGGTGGTAAAGACCGCATTATTCTTGACCTTGCAGAGGTGCCTTATATCAGCAGCGCTGGTTTAAGAGTTTTTTTGAAAATAACAAAATTAATTTATGGCAAAGGTAAATTTGTGTTAAGCAGACCCCAGCCCAACATCAGAGATTTAATAAATATGGCTGGATTAAATAATTTTATTAAAATATTTGATAATCTTGATGATGCAAAAAAAGAAATTAATCAATAAGCCAACAAGGATACAATAATATGCCAACAATTCAATGGATAGCTGACTTAAAAAATGTGCCTCTTATAAGGGATTTTTTTTATAAATTTCTTGCCGAGAGAGGATATAGCAAGGATAATATCAATAAAATTTGTCTTTCACTGGAAGAAATAATAGTAAATATTATATCGTATGCCTTTCCTGAAGATAAAAATGATGAAATTATGATAGAAATCCTTGAAAAAGATGCAAACTTAACCATAGAAGTTATTGACCAGGGTATTCCTTTTAATCCCATTGATACAAAAGACCCTGATATCAATGCGCCTCTTGAAGAGAGAAGAATAGGCGGACTTGGAATTTTCTTTGTAAAACAGTTGACTGATGAACTTATTTACGAAAGACGCGAAAATAAAAATATATTAACCTTAGTTTTTAAGAAAGGAATTTAAGACATGGCTTTTAACAGCATAGACCCATTTTCCTTTACAAGGGGGATAGAATCAGTTATTTACGAAGAAATAAGCGCTCAGGAAAAACTGCCTGAAAATTCACTCTTTGCCCCAAGTGATGAACATATTGAGAGGCATGTTGACAAACTTTTTGAAAGCAATTCCATAAATGAACAAATTCTTAAGAGCCTTAAGCCTGATGTAAGCGATAAAACAATTCAGGCGCCTGTTAAATATCATCAGATGATTGGCTCAATCCATGATTTCCTGCATAATGCGGCTAATAATCCTTCTTTTAGTGAAAATAAAGACGTTTTGAACAATTCCATCGGGCTTTTTCAGGAAGAAAAAGGGCTTTTTGAACTTTTGAGCATGTACAGAAATCTTCTGCATAAAGCATAAAAATTTATGGATAATATAGATACAGAATTTCCTGTTTATCCTGATGAAAATCAGACAAATTTTCTAAGGCTGCTTGGCTATTTGTTTCTTTGTTCCGAAAAATACAATAAAGCCACAACAGTTTTTGAGCTTTTAAGCATTTATTATCCTGAAGATATAGATATTGCCACATCCCTTGCTTTTTCATTGTATAATGAAAAACAGTACGAAAAGTCTTTTGCCTTATCAACAGAAATTATTAAAAATAATGCTGATAAAGAAAAAATAAAAAGGACAAAAATTATTCAGGCAAAATCACTCTGGGGGCTTGATAAAAAAGAAGAGGCGGCGCAGACATTAAAAAAATTGGTTCTATATGAAAATAATGGGTAAATTATGGAAAATGCCTTCAAGCTGCCATAGGCTATTCACCCTCCCCTTAATCCTCTCCCATCAAGGGAGGGGAGAGCTAATCGCCTCTCGGGAGCTTCTAACAAAATTCCCCTCTCCCCTCGCGGGAGAGGGTTAGGGGGAGGGTGAATAAATATTACCCACATAAATCACATAAAACCAAAAAATAATTTTTGAAGGATAAAAGTAAAAAACTAATGGCGTTTAATCTTTCCAGCGCACAATCAATACTTAGCAGGGCAACCAGACATAATGACATTGCCCTTGCATTCCTTATTGTGGCAATACTTGCTGTAATGCTTCTGCCCCTTCCCACACCTCTTGTTGACCTGCTTCTCGCAGGCAATCTTGCCTTCAGTCTCTGTCTTTTGATGCTGTCAATGTATATACCATCTGCCCTTCATCTTTCTTCTTTTCCAGCGCTTCTTTTAATTTCCACTTTATTTGGGCTATCTTTAAATATTGCCACAGCGCGTCTTATTCTTCTTAAAGCCAATGCAGGAGAGATTATCCTTACCTTTGGAAATTTTGTTGTTGGAGGAAATTTTATTGTTGGCGCAGTAGTATTTCTTATTATTACCATTGTGCAGTTTCTTGTTATTACAAAAGGTTCTGAAAGAGTCGCTGAGGTGTCCGCACGCTTTAGCCTTGACGCCATGCCTGGAAAACAAATGAGCATTGACGCTGACATGAGGGCAGGCGTTATTGACATGCAAGAGGCGCAGCACAGGAGAAATCTTCTTGCCAAGGAAAGCCAGCTTCACGGCGCAATGGACGGCGCAATGAAATTTGTCAAGGGAAAGGCAATCGCAGACCTTATTATAACAGCGGTTAATATTATAGGAGGTCTTGCCATAGGTATATTGCAAAAGGGAATGCCTATGGAAAAAGCCATAAAAACCTATTCTATACTTACTATTGGCGATGGTCTTGTTTCCCAGATACCTTCCCTTTTGATTTCAATCACCGCTGGCATGATCACAACAAGGGTGACATCAGACGAGGGAGAGGATAACCTTGGAACCCAGATAGGCGCGCAGATGCTGTCCCAGCCAAAAGCGCTTTTACTTGGAGGCTTTTTTTTATTTTCCTTTGCATTAATTCCTGGTTTTCCAAAACCCCAGTTTATGGCGCTTGGTCTTCTTATTGGCGGAGTTGGTTATCTGCTTTTTAAGAAATTAACAGAGCCAGAAAAGGAAAAAGCCTCAGATATACCTGGTCTTGCCCCTGCAGGGGAAAAACCAAAACCAAAGAAAAAAACAAGTGATGAGGATGAATTTTCAATCACCCTGCCACTTATTGTGGATGTTGCCCATGATGTCCAGCAGTCAATAAAGCCAGATGTGCTTAATGAAGAACTATTAAAGGTAAGAAAGGCTCTTTATTATGACCTTGGCGTGCCGTTTCCTGGCATTCATCTAAGATTTAATGAAGGGCTTTCAGGCGGCAATTATATTATCCTTGTTCAGGAAATACCCATGTCCCAGGGACGGCTTGCTCCAAATAAAGTGATTGCCCTTGAAAATGAAGAAAACTTAAAGATGCTTGGGATTGAATATATTACAGAAAAACAATTTCTGCCTAATATTCCAACTATTTGGGTGCATGAAAATGAGCTTGATAAATTAAGAAAATCCAATATATCATATATGGATTCATCCAGAATCATCACATATCACCTGTCCTTTATCTTAAAACGCAATGCAAGCGAATTTATAGGCTTACAGGAGTCAAGATACCTTATTTCAAAGATGGAGGGACAATTCCCAGAACTTATAAAAGAGGCTCAGAGAGTTTTGCCTCTGCAAAAAATAAGCGAGGTCTTTCAAAGACTTATCCAGGAAGAAATATCCATAAGAAACCTGAAAAATATACTTCAAAATCTAATTGATTGGGGACAAAAAGAAAAAGATATTGTGCTTTTAACTGAATATATCAGGGGCGGGCTAAAAAGATATATAAGCTACAAATACAGCGGCGGTCAAAATATCCTTGTCGCTTACCTTCTTGACACAACAGTTGAGGAAACTATAAGAAAGGCAATAAGACAGACATCAAGCGGAAGTTTTCTGGCTCTTGACCCTTCAACATCCAAAAAATTTGTGGACAGGGTAAAAAAAGAAGTGGGGAACATCCACCGCCAGTCCAATAAACCAGTGCTTCTTACCTCAATGGATATAAGAAGATATGTGAGAAAACTCATAGAAACCGATTTGCCAGACCTACCTGTGCTATCATATCAGGAATTATCACCTGAAATTACAATCCAGCCACTTGGAAGGATTTTATTGTAATTTTAGGGATAATAATCTGCCTCTTTAATTTTGAATCTTTAAAAACCTTCAAGATAATGTTACACAAAATCCCTTGACATATCATAACTAATATGCAAAATTAATCTATTCTAACGGTGTATGATTTAAGAGAATTAAACAAAAAAAATTCAGGTAAAAAAAATGGAAGAAAATAACAAAGATAAAAACAAAATAATCTTAGGTATTGTGGGACTTGCAATTATACTAATCTTGCTTATTGCAGGTTTTCTCTATAAAGATAAATTAATCCCGCCAGCCCCTGTCGCAAAACAAGATATTCAACCCAAAGAAACTCCCAAAAAAGAAGAGCAAAAAGCAACCGGCGTCCCAAACATAAAATTTCTTGGCGCAGCGCAGATGGTTGGTGGCTCATGCTTTTTGATAGATACTGGCAAAACAAAATTTCTTGTTGATGTCGGTCTTTTTTACGGCTCTGATGAACAACATCTTAATAAAAAACTTGATTTTGACCCAAAACAAATAGATTTTGTCCTTCTCACACACTCACACATGGACCATGCTGGAAGAATTCCTTTATTATATAAAGAAGGCTATACAGGAAAGGTTTACGGAACTGACGCATCAAAAAGCATTCTTGGTGTAATGCTTGAAATGAGCATAAAAATAGCCGAAGGACTTGGGCAAAGCCTTTTTGGTTTTGACGAATTCAAAAAAACAATGGAAAACTTTGAAACAATCCCGTACTATGAAAAGAAACAACTAAGCGAGGATGTTTCTGTAAAACTATATGATGCAGGGCATATTCTTGGCTCAGCCACTCTCCAGATATTTATTAAAGACGAAAAAGGTGAATTTACGCTTGTTGTCGCAAGCGATTTTGGAGCAAAAAGAACGCCCCTTCTAAAAGACCCTGATATATTAACTGAAGGCGACTATATCCTGATAGAATCCACTTATGGAGCTAATAAAAAGAAAAAAAGCAATTTTACAGAGTTTGGGAAGTCAATAGCAGAGACCATAAATAACGGAGGAAGCGTTCTTGTGCCGGCTTTTGTTCTGGAAAAGACCCAAAAAGTTATTTATATAATAGGGGAATTAAAAAGGCAGGGAGTTATCCCAAAAGATGTCCCTGTATATTCAGATAGCTCCACCGCAAAGGATGTGACCAAAATTTACAGAAAATATTACATGTATTATGATGAAGAATCCTCAAAACTATTCAAGGAAAACGGTGATGCGCTTTATTGTGAGGGTTTGCAGGAACTAAAAAGCAAAGAAACACTGAAAACACATGACACAGGAAAACCGGCGATCTATATTTCTTCAAGCGGAATGTTAGATCATGGCGCCGCGCCAAGACATCTTGAAAAAATGATAGAAAACCCCAAAAATCTTATTGCAATTGTGGGCTGGCAGGCTCCATCATCCCTTGGCAGAAAACTACAGGAGGGAGCAAAGACAGTTTCAATACCCATTGAGGAGTTTTCTGGCGGGAAAGTTGACAAAAAAATTGTTAATAAACCGGTAAAAATGCAGGTAAAAAAATTCGGAAATTTTTCTTCCCACGCTGATGGCTGTGAAATAATGGACTGGCTTTCAAATTTCAAAAAGACCAAAAAAATCTTTGTTATTCACGGAGACAAGGAAAATGTCTTTGGACTTGCAAAGGCAGTAAACGAAAAACTTGGCTTTAACACCGCCACACCTGTAATGAACGAAACTGTGAGCCTTTCAGCAAAAGAGAAGGATTACCCGTTAAATGCGAAAAAACCCTTTTGTGAGGGTGATGAAATTGACAAATTTAATTCCAAGGCTGATCAGTAAAATTATAAAATAAAAAAATTTCAGGAGAAAAATTAATGAAAAAAAATCTGATTTTAACAAAAAAGACCGTATTTTTTTTAATACTGGCCTTAAACCTGTTTTTTAACACACTTCATACAAATGCGGCGGATATCAAGGCAAATGATATTGAAGCTATCAAGGCAAAAGACGGAGAATTTGTAACAATTACAGGCACAGTTGTGGGAACATTCAAGTCAAAAAGTGGAAAAGCAATTTTTTTTAACTTTGGACCTGATCATAAAACATGTTTTACAGCGGTGATTTTTTCTTCAAACATTGATAAATTCAAGGGAAAAAACGGTGAAGACCCTGTGGATTACTACCTTAACAAAAATGTAAAACTTGACGGAAGGGTCACTGTCCATGATAACAGACCGGAAATAATCCTTGATGACCCAAAACAACTGACTGTTACAGGCGAAACAAAGGTGGAGGCAGAGGTTAAGGCAGAAGATATAGAAAAAATCAAGGAATATGACGGAAAGTTAATTACAGTTGTGGGAACAATCAAAAGGGTCAATAAAGCAAAAAGCGGAAAAGTCACCTTTATAAATTTCGGCGATGACTGGAAATCATCCTTTACCTGTATAGTTTTTGAAGGAGATGTTGAGAAATTTAAGGATGCTGGCGGACTTGAATCATATCTTAATAAAAATGTAAAGCTTACAGGCGTTGTCACCATCTACAAAGACAAACCGGAAATAATATTAAAATCCCCAAATCAGATAACAGTTCAAAAATAATATAAAGTTTAAGCGGTATACTTGTTAACGGTGTGCCGCCTGAACCTTTTTTATATCTTTTTTTTCAACTAAACCTGGAATGCTGCCTCAAATCCTCCATGCTACAGGACACCAAATAACCATTCAGATTTAGAAAAAATAAAGTAAATT
>DYOW01000155.1 GCA_020720325.1 Desulfobulbus propionicus | reverse complement strand
AAATAAAAAATGTTCAGACTCATATTTTTTTAGCGCCTTTTCAACTAATTTATTGTTATAATTCTTATCAACCCTCCTTAAATATTCAAAATATATCGTTAAATCCTTAAAATCCTTCTCGTCTAACAAATATTCAAGCACACCAAAACTGCTATAACTCTCAAAAAGCCTTTCATTATCTTTAAGCTCATAATATTGATAAGGCAGTTCCCTTGCAATTTTTTTTATGTTTTCATATTCTTCTTTTTCAGAATCCTTTAATCTATCCTCAAAATACCCAGCCAGTATCTCCCTTATCCTCTTTATCTCATTCTCATCTTGCAAATATCTGTCCTGAACAGCCTTTTCAAGAAAATGATGAAAAAACTTTATATTTCCTTCCTTAACAACAAGATGGCTATCTAAGACAATTAAAATCTGGGAACGCTCAATAGGTGTTATTTTATTGTTCTCATCCCTGCCTATGTTGATAATATCCAAAAGTTCGGTTTCTGTTAGTCCATCCCTTGATAGATAGAGCAGCTTAAACAAAAGCGGAACAAAATTCTTTTTATTGTCATAATCTATCTCACATCTTGCCATTATCTTTTCAAAAAGGTCATCAATGGTATTGACCGTTAATAGCGTTTCTATCTCAACATCTAATCTTTCATAAACACCAAAGATTCTTATTTCATCAAGCAATGCCCTTAAAAACAATGGATTATCCGTTAAATGAGATGTTAATATAATTTCAAGCTGATTATTAGTAAGTTTTTTTCCGTATTTTTCAAGATAGCAAGTTATCAGCTCATTTTTCATTGCCTCATCAAAGGCTGGAATATCAAAGATTTCCCTGTTCTGTTTTCTTAAAAAGGCATCTGATATGACTGGCTCTGTGGTTGCTGAAAGGATAAATTTTATATTTTGGGGAAGTTTTGATTGTAGCCAATAGAGATTTTTCCCTTCTTCCTCTGTTATTTGGTTTAATGCGTCAATAAATATGTATGTCTGTTGTTTATGGGATATGTCATCAATCTTTTCAATAAACATATCTGTAAGCTTATCAATGTCTGTTGGTATGCTTTTTTTATCTTTTTCAGTGGTTTCAGCGGAAAGTGAATGCTTATCTGCGTCTTTATAAAAATCAGGGTCAATCTGGACATTTATCTCTTTTATTATCCTTGCCATTATTGATTTATAACTACTGCTGTCAGCGCCGCCACCACCGATATAATGTTCAATAATAAAAGAGTCAGGCTTTTTCTTTTTAAGTTCATCCACATAATTTGCAATTATGGCGCTTTTGCCCAGACCGCTTTCACCTCTTAAAAGCAGATATTTATTTTCTGAATCAATAAACCTGTCAATAGCATCAAATATCTTAGAGTTTCTTATAAAAACCTTTTTTCTTGACTGCGCAAACGCCTCATGGTTTAACCTCTCTCTTTCCACAGATGATGGCAATTCTGCAATAGGAAAAAGTCTTTCAATCTCTGCTTTAAGGTCTTCTTCCACTAATCTTGCAAATTCTTCTATTGTTTTATAGTCTCTGGAACTAATCTCATTGCTTTTTCTTACTCTTTCTCTGAGCTTTTCCTGTTTTTCTGTTGCATCAATCTTTTCATCAGCAAACTCAGGGTCTTTGTTTTTAATCTCTTCTATAAATTTTTTAGAAAGTTCAGGGTCTCTCAAATAAAAAAATGTGGTCTGTTTGTGATTTTCATTTTCAAGGATACCAAAAAGAATCTCAAGTTCAGTGACGCTTACGGTGTCAACAGGGAACTTTTTTAATAAATCCTGAAATCTGAGGTCATCATAAAGACTTGCCTTGATTTTCTCATTTAAATTATCTGGTATCCATCCATATCTGCTGCCTAACATGCCTACAAAAAATATGGGTGACTCCATGCATTTATATATCTCTTCAAGACAAATCCTCAAAGTTTCGCCATGTTCCGCCTGTTCCTTTGTGATTCCCCACCTTAAATCAACTTCTGTGACCTCAACATATCGTTCATTGGCAAATCTTCTTATTCTGGGAAAGATATTTCGAATTAATTCTTCTCTTTCCTTAAACATATCCCTGAATGTTGAGGATATGAAAATCCTTATATGACGGTTAAGTTTTGAAGACATTTGAATCTCCTTAAATTTTTATTGAATAGTATTGGGAAGCAAACACCACTCATAGTTTTATAAATTGATTATAATTTGTCAAGAAATATTTTGTTAGATTTATCAAAAAATCTATTATATTTTTTGTCTGAATCACGGATTACACAGATTACAGGATTACACGGATAAGATATTTGGTGTTTTGTTAGTGATTTGTAGGGTGACTTTTTTTGTCTGAACCAGGATTTTCAGGATTTTAGGATGGACAGGATAAAATATGG
>DYOW01000154.1 GCA_020720325.1 Desulfobulbus propionicus | reverse complement strand
TAAAAGATAGAATTAAATCTGACAAGCCTGTTTCAGGCAGGTAAAAAAAAGGTTTATTTTGATTAAAAATTATTGGCAAAATCAAAATGACATAAAATTATGACCACTCCCTAAAAAAATGAGTAATGCTCAAATTATTTAAATCTTTCCAGCGCCCCCACAAAAAACCCGTCATGTCCATTTTCTTCTGTTATAAGGGTAATAACTCCCTGATTATCTTCACAATAATCCGTTATTCTTTCTATTTTAACAGGTTTAATCTTCCAGTCGGTATTTTTGTCTAAAAATTTTTTTATTACATCAGTAGTTTCTTCAGTTTCAAATGAGCAAACAGAATAAACAATCCTTCCCCCTTGTTTAACCATATTGACCGCGTTATTTAACAAGTCCAACTGTATATCTGCAAGGGAGTTTATTATTTTTTCATCCCTGTTCCATTTTATATCAGGATGCCTTCTGATTGTCCCAAGTCCTGAACACGGAGCATCAATAATAATACAGTCGTAATAATCTCCTCTGTTGTCTTTAAGCCCGTTAAATTCCTGAAAATATATTGTTTTTATTGATTTAATTCCAAGTCTTGCCGTATTTTCCAAAAGTTTATCAAGTCTTTTTTTACTTGTGTCTGTGGCGTCAATCTCTGCTAAATCTCTTGTTAACTGGGCGATATGGGTTGTCTTGCCTCCAAGTCCCGCGCACATATCAAGAATTTTTTCATTTTCTTTGGGTTCTGCAATAATGGTGACAAGCTGGGAAGCCTCATCCTGAACCTGAAAAAAACCTTCATTAAAAAAAGGCAAATCTTTTGGCGCTCCGTGAAAATCATTAATAATTATTGATTCTTTGGCAAGCATCCCTTTTTGTGCCTGAATACCGGCAATTGTAAATTGCTCAATAAGATTATCACGGTTTGTTTTTAATGTATTTACCCTTAAGGTAAACGGGGCATGGGTATTATTTGTATGGCAAAGTCTCTCTGTTTTGTCAAAACCAAATCTTTGAGCCCATCTTTTTACCATCCAGAGCGGATGTGAGGTTTTTAGGGCAAGGCTTTTTATATTATCTAATCCTGTTAAATCAATGGTTTCCGGGGATAATAAATCCTTTTCCCTTGTTATTGTCCTTAATACCGCATTAACAAATCCAGCAGCCCATTTTTCCTTTTTTTTTATATTATTTACAGCCTCATTGATGCTTGCATAATCAGGGGTATCCATAAAAAGGATTTCATAAATCGCAATTAAAAGAGTAGATTTTATAACAGGTTGAATCTTTTGATTTTTTTTTGTCTTTTGAGAAAGAATAAAAAGAAGGTAATCATAGCGGCGGATAACCCCAAAGACTATTTCCATTAAAAAACCCCTGTCCTTAGACGAAAAAAAGGCAGGGATATCTTCCTGCATAAGTTCATTTAGGGGAGGTCTTTTGTCTTTATTAAAGGATTGCCACTTAATGAGAACATTTACCGCAATTTCCCTTGGGGTGGATTTATCCGAACTTGTCACCGGCCTTTAACCTTGCCCCCCTCAAAAAATCCCTTGCGCTCATCCTTTTTTTCCCCTGTTTCTGCACTTCTCCGATATTAACAAGGCCGCTGCCTGTAGCCACAACAAGACGCTCATCTGCCTGGATAATAGAGCCGGGTTCATAGTTTTTATTGCTGAAAGAAATCGTTACCGGGGTAAAAAAATTTATTCTTTCACCGTTATAAAATGAATATGCTCCTGGTTGGGGATCTGTAGCCTTAATAAGATTGGAGACAGAGTTGGCTTCGTTATTCCAGTCAATAAGATTATAATTTTCTTTTAATGGAGGAGCCATTGTGACACCTTCTTCGGGCTGGGGGGTTATGATGAGTTTATCATCTTTATAGAGATTTAGGGCATCTATAAGGAGTTTTGCGCCAAACACAGACATTTTTTGAAAGAGGCTTCCGCAGGTTTCATTTGAGGCTATATCAATTGATTCCTGTAATAGTATTGTCCCTGTATCCATGCCAGCGTCCATTTTCATTATTGTGATGCCTGTGGTTTTATCACCGTTTAGGATGGACCATTGAATTGGAGCTGCCCCCCTGTATTTTGGAAGAATTGAGCCGTGGATATTTATGGGCATTACTTCCGGGATATCAAGAAGCCTTTGTGAAAGAATCTTGCCGAATGCGGCGACAACAAAAAAATGAGGGATAAATTTAGCAATTTCTTCAATAAACAGAGGGTCATTAACCTTAAAAGGTTGAAATACGGTTTTATTATGTTGTAGCGCAATTTCTTTAACAGGTGAAAAGGATAGTTTTCTGCCCCTGCCTTTAGGTTTATCCGGTTGGGTCACCACAGCGCAAACCTCCACAAGATTATTTTTTTCCTGCTCAATCAAAGCTTCAAGCGCAGGAACAGCAAAGTCCGGTGTTCCCATGAATATTATTTTATAAGGTGGTTG